>NZ_JALCZV010000006.1:62281-206611 GCF_023373925.1 Fibrobacter sp. HC4
CGCCTGCAGGGAGCGCGGAGAAGCCGTAGGTATCCGTTCCGTTGCCATTGCCGGACCAGCCACTGCCCGACTTAAGAGCCTCACCAGCAGCGCTGGAACCACCAACAGCCTTGAACAATGTTTGCCATTCGTCGTATGTCGGCAAGTGCCAACCACTGGGGCACACGCCTTGAACAACTGTCGGCAGCCTACATTCTTTGAAGTAGCCGCAAGTCTGAGGATTATCAACATCGTTCGCCAAAGCAACGGAGTCAATGGCCGCCGCCCAAGTGTAAAGGCGACCGGCTACATCGCAATTCTCGGCCTTATTGCCATAGCACCAGGAATTGCCCTTCAGGCTCGGTGTCTTTACAGAATCCGCGTAGTTCAGATTCTCGGCCATCCATACCTGATCATAGATCTTTACGGTCTTATAGGTCTTATTGTCGCGGGTGTCAGTCATGGTGCCGTAGGTGATTTCCGGGTTCAGAAATTCATCCTTCGTCACATCAAAAAGACCGCGACTACTACTGGACTTCGGGTCGTCCTTCTTGCTGCTGGAGGAACCGGGCTTGACACTGGAAGATGAAGCGTCCTCCGAAATAACAGACGATGAAGATTCCTTGTCCGCATCTTCGTTATTTGCAGAAGAAACGCTATCGTCACAGGCCACCATGCCCAAAGCCATAGCCACAACGCTTATTCCATAAAACAGCTTTCTCATCGAAACTTCTCCTTGAATCACCTACAAGATAAAAAATATTCAAAATTTTTCCACGGGAACAACCTTAATAACATACCCGTTCTTTTCAATGACCCGTTCATCATTCCATGTTACAATGGTAAGGTTATCGCACTTCAGTTCGCCGGCGCATTCCACAAGGCTACCCACCTCTCGCTTTTCTGTTTTTTCGTTCGACATCTCGTAACAAACTTGAATTAGCTGCTTTACCTTGTTACCTTCACGAACTACAAAATCCGTTTCCTTGTCATTGCGGGAATGGTAGTAGAACAAGGATTTTTCGGTATCGTACCCACGGCGAAGCAATTCAATAAAGACTTGATTTTCCAGAAGTTTTCCCAGATTTTCGCTAAGGCTAAACGCCCTCGACGAAACAAAGCCATTGTCAACCACATAGACCTTGCGCGGAGCCTTTTTCATCAGTTTCAATTTGTTGTTGTATCTATCCAGATAATAGAACAGGAATGGCTCATGCAAATAGTCCATGAACTTTTTTGTCGTGGCAACACTGGAAAGGCCAAGGTCATCCGCCACATCGTTGTAGCTAAATGTTCCCGTAAAATTTGCAAGAAGGAATGTAGCCACATTATTCAAGTCCGTAACATTTCGGATCTTGTGCCTGCGAACCACATCCTTGTACACAATGGAATCGAACAGTGTCTGCAAGTATGTTTGCGTTATGGCCCGATGCGACACCGTTTCTGGATAGCCCCCGTTTTTAAGATAATCGTCCTTGGTCAATTCCCGATTAAACGAGCATGTTTCAAACAAACTAAAAGGTAGCATCTTGATTTCAAGATATCGGCCCGTAAGCACGGTTGCCATTTCTCCCGAAAGCATGTTGGCGTTACTACCTGTTATAACCAGGTTGTACCCACGACGAAAAAGCTTGCCGACCCAAACATCCCAGCCACTTACATTTTGGACTTCGTCAAGCAAAAGGTACTGAAAATTCGGGTACACCTCGTTCAGCAGCATTTCCGCCTGTTCCTCGTTCCAGCCTTTTAGCAATTCATTATCATCGAAATTCAGGTAAGCAAAATTCTTCCCGCGCAGCATCAAAATAGCCTGGGTGGATTTTCCCACGCGACGAGGCCCCGTTAGCAACTTTATGTTCGGGCTCCGAAGCAAGGCATCAAAATCATACACTGTTTGACGTGTAAGGTAAGGCTCCGCTAAAAGGCGGTCCCGTTCTTTTCGCTGATTGAGCACGGCACTTTTCATGCCTTAAAAATAGCATTTTTAGTCAACAGAGCAACCATATTGAACAAAAAAGGTTAATTTTTATTCAATACAGCAAGCAAATTGAATAAAATGAATTAGACAACCTATTTTAGGTAAAAGTTTAGTTAGAGTGGCGTTCACACGCCACTTCGCTGCGGATCGACCATGCCAGAACGCAAGCGTTCTGGCGAGGCACTCGCCTTGCTTCAGTTCTGGAGACAACGCACTGAGTAACCGTAGTCCGTATCGCAGTAGTACATGTCGGCACTCTCGTTGACGTAGTACAAGTACACGCCGTTGGCGCCGCCGCCATTGCCCTCGTACGGAGGGGCAGACCAGAAGATGGCATCGTAGCCGGCACCGTTGAAATTACCATTGCTGCGTCTGTAGCCTGCAGGGAGCGCGGAGAAGCCGTAGGTATCCGTTCCGTTGCCATTGCCGGACCAGCCACTGCCCGACTTAAGAGCCTTACCAGCAGCGCTGGAACCACCAACAGCCTTGAACAATGTTTGCCATTCGTCGTATGTTGGCAAATGCCAACCACTGGGGCACACGCCTTGAACAACTGTCGGCAGCGTACAGGTCTCACCATAACCGCAGGTCTGAGGATTGTCTGCATCATTTGCCAAGGCAACAGAGTCAATGGCCGCAGCCCAAGTGTAAAGGCGACCGGTTACATCGCAGTTCTCAGTCTTATTATCATAGCACCAGGACTTGCCCTTCAGGCTCGGCATTTTTGTAGAATCGGCATAGTTTAGGTTCTCAGCCATCCACACCTGATCGCCAATCTTAACGGTCTTGTAGGTTTTATTGTCGCGGGTATCCGTCATGGTGCCGTAGGCGATTTCCGGATTCAAGCGTGCTTCCTTGGGAAAGCCCCAGCTCCAGCCACCCATCAGGCTTACCCAGCCCTTGCTGGAGCAGTAGTACTTGTTGGTTGCAGTCTCCTTGCCGTTCATGGTCTTGCCCACTTCGGCACTGGTGCACTTTTCACCATAGGTGTCGTAGTCAATTTCTGCAGCCACCCGCCAGTTGCTGTTCTTGCACACGTAGTAAGTTTCACCGCTCTTGCCGATTTCGCCGGTGCGGTTGGTGGTGCAACCAAAGCCTACGCTCACATCGTTCTCATTTGCCTCCACCCACTGATCCAGGGACTCGTCGTACTTGTACTGCACATCGGTGAAGTTCCCCCTCTTGATGTCGCCATCTTCGCCAGCAGCCCACTGGTAAGTATCGTATTCAATTTTTTTGGCCACCTGCCAGTTGCTGCTCTTGCACACGTAGTAAGTTTCACCGCTCTTACCGATTTCACCGGTGCGGTTGGTAGTGCAGCCCATAAGTTTCAGGCTTACATCATTCGCATTCGTTGCCACCCACTGATCCAGGGCCTCGTCGTACTTGTACTGCACATCGGTGGAGTTCCCCTTCTTGATATCACCATCGCTACCTTCTACCCAACCCTGGGTATCAACGGTAATGTTGTTGGTGGATTCCCACTTGCGGTTCTTGCAAATGTATCAGGTTCCATTCACCTTGCCCGTATTCAGAGAAATGTCGGCTTCGCGAGTTTCGGTGCAACCGCCAAGGGCGGCCTCAACTGTGGAGGCGTTTCTCCAGGCGTTTTTAGCGCCGTCGTAAACATAGTTCACTGATTTGGTTACACTGCCTAGCCTAATTTCGCCATCTTCACCGGCAGCCCACTGGTAAGTGTCCTTTTCAATGTCGCTAGCTTCTACCCAACCCTCGCCATTACAGATATAGCGGGTTTTAGTACCATAGGCTTCAACAAGTTCGTTGGAGGCTGCGGCAACCACGCCCTTGCTATCGGCTTCGCAAGCCTCAAGGCCATAATTTGCATACCAGAAATTACGCACATACTTTTCAAAATCCGGGACCGAACCCAAGCCCCAAGTATTGATATTGAAACGGATCAAAGAAAGATTACCATTCAGGTCCTGTTCATTAGCCCAGTCCGCAATCTTCGCCTTTGTGGAAGCGTCATTCCATTCGCCATCCTTCTCGATGTCGGTCGCAAACTTTGTCAAAAGTTCCGTGAGTTCCGCTTCGCTGCGATCGCCCTGCATCAAGATGCTGAAGGCCAAAAGGGCAGCATTGCCCTCGCCTTTGCTAAAGATGTTCAGATCTTCGGAGTTGGCAAAATCGCCCTGAATACCAAAGGCGTTAAAGATTTCTGCCTCGGCCTGTTTCTTGGCTGCAGGAACATTCACGCCAGTGCCCACCAGGTAAAGGGCGCGTTCATACTCAAGGTGAGTCAGCAAGTTGATGTTCACCTTTTCGCGGTCGCTAAGGTCTGTAAGTGCGTTCAAGGTAATGGTACCGCCCGACTTCTTGCCGCTGACTTCGTTACGGTAGTAGCCACTGGCTTCGAGCAATGCATACTGGCTGGCCAAGGTAACGCTGGAAACACCAAACTCACCGTTGTCGCTAGTAATCTTGCCTGTAAAACTCTTGCCGGTCTGTGCGTAGGTTTCGCCATCCAGTTCATAAAGCTTAACCGCAGAACCTGTCACAAACGGACCCTTCTGGCTAACGCCTGCGATGGACTTGTCCTTCACCTTCACAACATCGGGCTGTTCGTAGGCCGTAGAATAAATCCATTTGCCGTCTTCGCAGATGTAGGCGGTCTTTTCATCCTTCACGTAGGCGGTAGCGCCCTCACGCTTGCCGCTGCAAACAGGCAAGTCATCGAAAGTCGCAACAACCAAATCGGCCTCAGAAACGGAACCATTTGCAGAGGTCCCGGAATTGGACTCGCCGTCACCGCAGGCCCAAAAGGCCAACGGGGCACAAAGTAGCGGAAGCATCAGAGAAATCTTTTTACGCATATAAAACTCCTAGGACAAAATGGAGATTATCTGTAAATAGAAATATACGCTTTTTTATAGATAAGCACAACAGACAAGTGCTAACTCAGCCCTTACAAGCGGGCAATGCTCGCAGCAAATTCAACAAAATCGCTTAGGTTATTCTTGACAATGGAGTAAATTATTTTGTTGTCAATAACTTCGTATTGATGTACTGCGATATTTCTAAAACCAACAGCCTTCGCTAGATTGTCTGCATTGGATTTTGAAATCACATTTTTCTCAAACAAAATTTTGAAAGTATCCGCCATGGTAACTGGCGATGCTCCGTAATCAACTACAATGTGATTACCAATATCTACGCACACCTGAACAGCCCTTTGCAAATTCAAAAGGATAATATCTTGTTTATCCAAACTGTTTTCAAGGTCTTCCAAAGTCTGGATATTTTGCGACTTTATGCGTTCAACACAACGCATAAGCATTTCTAATTTCGCTTGAAGTACATCCTTATCCATTAACAAACCTCTTTATTTTTTCTGCACGGCAAGCACGGATAATCGGTAAAAAATCCTCGTAAAAATAGAGAGCCTTCATAAGGTACTTGTGGAATACCGCATGGTCAAACTTGATGCGTTCACCGGTGGTCATCACCTGATGCAAAAATACACCCTCGGCCTTGGATAAATCCGAAATATCGATTTCTCGACCGCAAAGAAGACTCAATTCCACCTGCATTGTCGCAAGCGAATCAAAATCCAGGCTTTCCTTTGAATGGACCACAAGGTCAATATCACTATACTCGTTGAAATTACCTTTCGCAAAGGAGCCATAAAGGATTACCGCATCAATGGAATCCTGATGCGCAAAATAGTCCTGCAACTTAGACTTGATTATGTCCTTTTGTATCTGCACTGCTAGAATATAACTATTTCAACAAAACAACGCAAGCCGATTTCCAAACGCAATTTTTCATTTATCTTTTTTTCTAAATTTTGCGGGTAAAATTTCAAGCCCCATGCCCAGCACTTCGAGCATCAAACCTCGTACCTGGAGCCTCGAACCTGGAACCTATAAATGAGCGAAGATATTTTAAAGAAGATTGTTGACCGCAGACGTGCAGACATTGAACGTCTTGGCCTCACCTTTGGCTTTGACATTCCCGAAAAGCGTACCGTTGGTCGTTGCGAATTCCTGGGCCGTCCTGGTCCCATTCTGGAAGTCAAGCGAGCTTCGCCCTCCAAGGGGGACATTGCCCCGGATCTGGTTCCTGCTGATTTGGCATGCACTTATGCCGCTGCTGGAGCACAGGCAATTTCCGTTTTGACGGAAACCAACTTCTTCAAAGGTACTTTGGCCGACTTGATTACTGTAGCCAAGGCCGTGGATAACGGCGATACAACCGCCGACAAGTTGGGAACCAAGAAGTGCGCCGTGCTCCGTAAGGACTTCTTGCTGTTCGAAGATGAAATCGACATCGCCTACCGCTGCGGTGCCGACGCCGTTCTCTTGATTGCCCGCATCCTGGATGACGAGCAGCTGATCAAGATGGCCAAGCGCGCCCAGAGTTTCGAGATGCAGGCTTTTGTGGAAGTCCGTGAACCGGACGATCTGAGAAAGCTGAATCTTGTTTTGGAAACGTTGGACAAGGAAGCCGCTGGGGACGCAGCGAAAAGCGCCGAACGTACCATCGTCGCAGGCGTAAATTCCCGCGACCTGGCAACCTTCCACATCGATCCCATGGTTCCTGCAGCTATCCGCAACAAGTTGCCGGCAAAGGCTGTTTTTGAAAGCGGCGTACACACTCCTGCCGACGCAGCATTCGCCCGCAGCCTGGGCTTCAAGGGAATTCTCGTTGGCGAAGCCGTGGCAAAGAACCCGCCCCTGGCCGCAAAGCTGGTTGAAGCATTCGCTGCAGCCGAAGACAACCGCCGCGGTGACTTCTGGAAAACCTTTGCAGAACGCAGAGACGGCAAACGCGCAGCCTACGGCGCACAGATTCCCATGGTCAAGATTTGCGGCATCACCCGCGAAGAAGACGGCTTCGCCGCCGCCGAAATGGGAGCCGACATGCTGGGCTTCGTTTTCAGCAATACCAAGCGTCTCACCAACGAAACCTTTGTCCGTAACTTTACCCAACTGCTCCGTAACGAATACGAAGCCGAAGGTCGCGCTTGCCCCCTGTTTGTTGGCGTCATTACCGAGACCACCACAGAAGAAGGCAAAACAGCCATTAAGCTTGCGGCCGAAGGCGTTCTGGACGCAGTGCAGTTCCACGGATTTGCAGCCCCCGCATTTGACGCAATTCCCGCTGACGCTGCGGAAACAAGCGCCGCCCAGTCTCCGTCCCTCCCCTGCTACAACGCCCTTCGCATCGGTTCCGCAGAAGACTTTGAGAACTTCGCCGCCATCCGCAAGCACGGCGAGCCCCGCGTTCTTCTGGACGCCAAGGTAGAAGGCATCCCCGGCGGATCCGGCCAGCGCATTCCTGAAGAACTGCTCCGCGAAAAAGCAGGCGAAACACCCTTCTGGCTCGCCGGCGGCATCACTCCCGAGAACATCGGCGACATTTGCGCAAAGTTCTCCCCGGAACTTATCGATGTTTCCAGCGGCGTAGAAGACGCACCAGGCATCAAGAACGCAGAAAAGATGATGCAGCTGTTCGAAGCAATCAACAGCTTGTAAGAATTCTCAATAAGCATTCAAAAAATTCAAACTCCAGAGATCACAACTCCGGAGTTTTCTCATTTTTCTAACGCATGTTAATCCGCACTGCCGTATTTTGAAAACTAACCGTTTCTTTTCCGTCTCCGTTCTTCGTGCATAAGCTTGATTTCGGCTTCGATTTCTTCTTCGCTCATGCCGGCAGTACCATTGCGAAGAGCATTTTCATTTGCAGCCTTGAAGGCCGCTAGCAATCCTGTCGGATCGTAAATAGCACCGTTGTCGTTTACCACCAATGGAATAGTTGGATTAATCATGTTCAAAAAAGTCCTTGGAGTTACTGCAAATTCGCAATCAGGGAAATGCTTTGTATTTCCGGTTACGATGTAAGCACCCTTGTCCTGATTGGCAAAAGCAACATCATAAAAGATGACGTCATCCATATCCGGTAAAATCTTCCCGGTCGATGGAATGGAAACCTTGAGCGCATTCTTTAAGATGATTTCAATTACATTTTCTGCTTCTTTGTGAATAAAGCCAAATTTCGTTCTAAACAAAACTTCTTTATATTCTTCAACGATCGATTCATCAACTATAGGGATAAAAGATTTTTTCAAAATTTCCAACAAAATCAAATAAGGAACAGATTCTATTTGATTTCTCGCTAAAGCTGCAGATACAAGAACATTGGTGTCTATTACCGCGTAGAGCATTTTTTCTTCCTTCTTTCAGCATGCATCTGCTTGATTTCTTCCTCAATTTCTTCTTCGCTCATGCCTATAGTCCCATTTTTTTGAGCATTAGCATTCAACGCCTGAAGTGAAGACAAAAGCCCCATTGGATCATCAGCCTCTTTTGACGAAGTGGTTTTGACATCAAAGGGCAATCCTTTTTCAACAAGGGCTCGCTTGAAAAATACACGAATTGCAGTAGGGATGTCCATGCCGAGACTTTCGAACAATTCTGCGGCCTGGTTTTTCAAATCTTCATCCATTCGAATTTGTAATAACGACGTCGCCATATTTAACCTCATTATAGAATATATGATAATAGCATACATTTGTCAATATATTGTAATCATAAAGCACTTATTTTTATCGCAGTATAAAAAAAGGCAAAAAAAACGCACCTATTCTTAAACCATATTGAAAATTTCTAGTTTTATAAGAGTTGCTTCGCCGCTTAATTAAAAACATCAACATGCCAAAATTCATACCACCGTTTTTATTGAAGATCCTCTGTTTTAGCCTGATGGGTTGTCATCCTCCATCACACCTAATCCGCATTAACGAATCCCTGCCGAAAAATGCAACCATAGAAAAAGAATCCGTCGTTGTTTATGCACAAACAAACTGCCCTGGGGATTGTCCTCTAAGCGACAAGGATGTGGAATGGCATAGCGCAACGATTTATAAAAATGTAAGACAAATCCAATTTACACGATACGGGCGAATGACATGCGATCCCGATGAACTTTGGGAAGGATATCGCGGTTACAACTATTATGTAATTTGGTACAGAGAGGGAGTAGCCCATCGGGGAATACAGGCATATTGCGATGCAGAAAAAAAAGAGTTCGTTGTAAAGAACATTATTGACGAAACAACGCATGTAGCTTTTCTAAAATCACGAGATGAATGGGTGGTTGAAGTAAAATGAAAGCCTTACTCTTATTAGCACTATTTCTTCTTGCTTCTTGTGGAGGGATCTTCAGCTCAGATTCATCGTCCTATGTAGATAGGCTACCCCCAAAAATTGAGATTGAGCCGTTTTTTGTTGTAGTCGGTGATTTTCCTGAAGGAGTGTCCCCAAAGGATTTCCAGATTGTCGCTTACAAAAATACTCCTGTCAAAAGCGTCGTTCCTTACAAATATTATATTGATTATAGATATGCATTAAAAACGGGAGGATTCGACTTTAAGAATCCAATACCCTCTTACGAAGTTCTTATAGACGAATTCGACCCGGCAACCGAAATCGTGTGGTACAATAAAGGAGTTCCTTACCAAACCTTGAATATTGAATATACGATAAAGAAAGGGGATATCGTTTCCTTTAAAGCCTTTTGGAATGGAAAGCAAGAATTGTGCTTAAACAATTATATCGGAACCTCGGTTTCACGAATTTATATTCACATGCCAGACAACCGCCAGCCAGAGAGTGAATGGTTTACGATATTTAAAGACAATCCCAAATGCCGAGAAACTGAAAAGTAGAAACACACGAATTTTTAAGAACGGCATTTTTTACTGAAAACTTTTTCAAAATCAAGTAAAAGTTTTCAGTAGGAATTTCAATTTACTAAAGAGCGTTCCATTCTAGGAATGCTCTTTTTTGTATTGCAACCACACGTTGTAGGCGGCTTGCGCTTCTGCCAAAGTCACCGCCTTGGGTATCACATCCAGAGAATCCATCATCAAAAAATCCTTGAGCATGATATGCCTTACCGTACTTGAAGAATAGTCCACTTCATCGTTGGTGATAATTATTTTCTGGAAGTCTCCTTCTACACCAATGAACGCATTAAACTCCCTAGCGTAAGCCTTTTCTTCGGCGACGCTGTAGGCAACTTGTATCAAGTATCTTTTGTTACCCTTTTGGGCAAGGAAATCAATTTCTTTTCCCTTGTTGTTATACACAAACAATTCGTAGCCCATATAGATTAGTTCATTGTAGACAATGTTCTCCAGGTTGTGGATAATGTCGTAACGACCCGCGGAGGCATGGATAGAATTGAGGGCAACATCTTCATTGTAGATTTTCTCGTAGAAAGAAAGTTCACGCTTGACCTTGGTGGAGTATTGCGGCAATCCGCAAATGACGTAAGCCTCCTTTAAATAGGCAATGTATTTCATAATTGTGTTGACAGAGCACTTATCATGTTCCTGTTTCACGTAATCACGAATCGCCTTGGCCGAGAAAATGCGACTATTGGAATGCAGTATAAAAGTAACAAGGCTTTCAAAGAGTGAGCGTTTTCTGATGCCGTAGCGGTTTACCAGGTCATTAACGACAATAGTTTCCTTAAGGTCATTAAGATATAAGTCTTGAGCCTCTTGATTTTTCATGTAGAACCGATTTGGGAAACCACCCCAAATCAAGTAATCGGAAATGGGAACCTTTTTCCTCTTTTCCTTGGCAATCTTTAAAATTTCCTTGTAAACAAAGGGACGAATCCGGAATGAAACATAACGGCCACTTAGTTCCTTGGTAAATTCACTTGAAAGAAGTTTTGAATTTGAACCTGTAATGAATACGGAACATTGATTCAGGCGCAAGGTCTTGCACGCAAGTTGCCATCCATCGATGGTTTGCGCTTCATCCAGAAAAACGTAGCAAAGCCCGCGTTTTTTCTTTTTCAGAACGTAATCAATCAAGTCATTGCCGTTCTTTATGTCCGGAACATTGACTGCGTTTTCAAAATTAAGGTAAATCAAGTTAGAAGACTTGACAGAAATTTCATCCATGACCTGCTTAAGAATCACGGATTTTCCACAGCGGCGAATCCCTGTGATAATCTTAATCAAATCAGATTTATAAAAGTCACGAATCGGAACAATGTACTTTTCTCTTAAAATCACTCAAAACCTCTACTGAAAACTTTTTCCAAAATATACAAAAGTTTTCAGTAGGAAAAAAATCAAATAAAACCAAAATCGGTTCAAAATCAATGATTATATAGAATCGACTTTTAAACCAAGCAATTCCAAAGTCCTTGTGTCTTTTTCTCCCGAAAAGAATTTCTCAAGGACCTTTCCGAAGACTTCGATTTCGGGCGCCACTTCCATGAACAGAGTCATGCTCGATCTCAGTTTCAGATCGTCGGGATACCCCATGACTTCTGTTGCATCATTATTTTCCAACGCCAGCAACGCCTCTGAAATTTCAACAAGGCGAGTCCTTAAAACATCATCTGCAATGTAAGCCCTGGCCTCATCCTTCGTCAATCCATAGTATTTTGCAGTTGGGCTATATCCAAGTTCCTTCAGTTGAGGAAAGATGTACCAAATCCAATGGCTTTCTTTGCAGCCAGCCTTTATTTCGTTCAACGCAACTGGATAATCGGATTCCTGGGCGTCTTTAAACCTTTGCAAATCAAAACTCATATTGATAAATATACTCTATTTTTCAATGACACTTGTAGGGCGAAGGGATTATATTTACAACCGTATGAAGAATAGAATTACTAAAGATCATTTTGTCATCGCCTATGCCGTGGTGATTGCGGTCTGTAGCGTAATTTGTCTTGTTACGACTTTAAAAATTTATTCCTTGCCAGAACTTGGGTATGTAATCAACGACGGCTTTTTGAAGTTGCTGGTTCAGTACGAAAATTACGAAATCATCCAGGATTCATCCGCAGTACTTGCAGTCACTTTTGGAATCGCTATTTGCATTTACATCGCCCTCAAATACAAGTTCCCAAGATTCGAAGAGAATCACAAAAAATGGAATTTGGGTTGTGCGCTCATTGTGTTTCCTGTTATAGGCTTTTTTGCATCTATCGCCCCTAACCTGGATTTTCCCACAAGGCTAAAGGCAGAACCTAGACTCCATAAAGAATTTGTCGTCGATAAGTATAAGTCCCATGGATCAAAAAGTGGAACCTCTTACCACTTGCTATTTAACAGCGGTTCCTCATTTATGGTGGGTTCAAAAAAGTTTAACGCCGCATTTAATGGACAAGAATTCTATACGGTTTACCAGGGAAATACTTTGATCCAAATTTTTTCGCCTGATAGGTATCGATTAGCTGAAGAAAAATAGAGATTTCGGCAAACAAATTTACAGTTATTACATTGAATCTTACAGTTCTTTTTGAACCCGGGGAAAACCTTAACGCTCATCGTCATCACCTCCGAAGAAAACAGCAAGAATCCAACCAATTACGAACGCCGCGACGACAATGGCCAGTTCCTTTATCGTCACTTTGTACCTCCTAAGTTCAGCTTGCCGTCAACGAGCAGCTTTATCTGTGTTGTCAGCTCAATCAAGTTCTTTTCAACCCCGCTCATGCGGTCGGTCAGCTTCTCGGTGTTGGCGTCAAGGCGTGCCTCCAACCTCGCAAGGTCAATGGCCTGTTGCTGTATGGCTAGAGAGTTGCGCTGTGCCGTGTAGCAGCCGTATGCATCTTATAGGGGTTCTTTTTGAACCCGGGGAAAACTTTACTCTGCAAAATTGGGTGATTATGAGGAATTCTTTTCAGAATCTTTTGCTATATGGATTCAAAGTAAGTTATCTTTAGATAGACGAATTTCTAACTTTATCGGCGAGGTAATGGAATGATTTTTTTATTTAAAACAGATGAAGCTCGATATGCTTTTTATAAAGGGGTGCGAGTTTTCAGCAAAAAAGATTATTCTCCAGAAGCAATCGAAGATTTAAAAGCGTTTGATAAAACCCTTGAAGAACGAGGCTTGAAAAGACTTGTTTTTGTAGATTGATAAATCCGATTTTTTTTTAATCTTATAGGGGTTCTTTTTGAACCCGGGGGAAAACTAAAAAAAATCTTTGGTTAAAATTGGACCATGTTATTTTTAGGGCAAAAGAAAAGCCGGTAAAAACCCGGCTGGATATCATTTGTCCCAAACTATAAAATAGTTGTAACCAATCTCAGGATGTTCTATAACATAAAAATAAAGCTTATGTTTCTGGTCAAAATCAATTGACTTTATCAATTGATCCGTTGAAACTCCTCCTGATTTTAAAGAACGTTTATACAATTTTGCTGGTTTTTGCTTACCATTTTTCGAACCAAGTAAAATTCTAAACTGTATAAAATCAGTCGGTTCATCAACTTTACACCCAAATCTTGGCTCATATTCAGAATACTGGCATTCATGGGACGTTGTGTAGAACGAAGTCTCATTGTAGGCCAACGTTTTATCAAGCTTTATAGAAACCTTGTCAAATTCATCAGGATTACCATTCGTAGAGTAATTTACAGGATGGCCATTTACCTTAAATATCGGCATTCCTCTACCTTGCCATTTTCTTTCATAAGTAACTTCATTCAGAAAAGGTGCTTTAGACTGAATAAATTTTCTGGTTTCAAACACGACCGTTTTACCATCATCACAAGTAAACGTGTTCAAAACAGCAATCCTCTTGTATTTGTCTTTATACCTAAAAGAAAGGCTTCTTAAAACATGAATATACACGGCAATAAAAAAAGCAGTAATAGCTATAGAATAAACTATTACCGCAACCAAGAATCGATCCTTATCTAAAAGGAACATCGAAACAACTCCAACAATGGAGCAAACGCCAGAAACTACTGCAAATATTTTACCGACAATGTTTAACATATTAGGAATCAGTATCCATGGTTCGTGTCCTCCGTTAGAGTGTACCATAAATCTACAAAGAAAATACCTAATTGATTTTGGTAAAGCAAAGTAAATCATTCCAAATCATAGCATTTTTAATCATTTCATTGCAGTTTATATCGTTTTATTGCATTTTACATCATTTTTGTTCACTTTCATTCATTTACATTCACTTACGTTCATTTCCATTCATCTACATTCATTTATCGTCTTTTACATTCAATTTGTCAATATTTTCTGTGCCGGGTTTCCCTGACAGGGTTTTCTATGACGGGAAGCGGTGCAGCTGTGAGCGTAATGGGGCCATCTTCGGATCCCAACTGGATGCGGCGGTCCACCCAACGCCAGGCACCATCCACCAACCATCACCACCCCTTAACCCAAATCAAAAATCCACACAAACGGCGGATTTTGGGGCTCGCAGTTACCCCATTCGGGCTCTGAGCAGTAGCAACCCTTTTGACGCCCGGGGGCCTACCCCGCGAGGGTGCCCATCATCCAGGACTGCGGCAAACCATCGGTCCAGGTCACGCCACGCGGCACCCCTCCCCCCGCCACGCTTTTAAATCTTATAGGGGTTCTTTTTGAACCTAAGCAAAACTCAAGAATCCCAATGACTGCAGTTCGAACGGAGCACATCGGAGTTGGCCAAAATATCCGCTGTTTTCACTACACTTTTTCGAGACGTACGCAGCAGACAAAAAAACACCCTTGTGTTTAAAGCCGTGGATGGATATTTGCAAATCTATACATTCTACCCATCTGGAAAATTATCAAAGGGAAGCCCGATGTAAAAAAAGCATTGCCGCTGAGCAATGCAAAAAAAAGGCGCCGGCGCATCTCACCTGCATCCGGGACTCTTGTTAATCATCAGGGTGGACAACCATAACAAGTTCAATACAAATATAACTCTTTTTTAGGGAAAGTCAAATCTTATAGGAGCTCTTTTTGAACCCGGGAATTTTATTTACATTCCTTCCATCATTTTTGTAAAATGCTTATCCCCATTTGGACTTGTTGAATATAAAATAATTGCGTTGGACTCTTTTAAAAGAAACACTACAAAATCATTTTTTTGTTCGTCTTTTGGGACGGACAAAGAATAGTGGAAATTCATTCCCTCAATATTTTCAACAATCTGATATGAGCTAAAATCTTTTAATACATCAGCAACATTATCTATTGATTTATCAAAGTCCCCCAATGAGCAGCGAACCAAAGCCCGTCGAGTACTACCTAATAAAGGAATTTCCGTTTTTGTTATTTTCACTTTTACTGGGGATCCAAAAGCGTAGTGTGAAAAAATAAGATCAATCGCATCGTTCATCCTGCCGGACTGCGCATAAGCAAATTGCATCGATTCCATTTGTTCCAACAACGCCTGCAGTTCCTGCGAAGTATAACGAATTTTAGGATTTGCGGTTTCCTTACATTTCAACGATGTCCCAGAACCATCGCATAAAAAGGCGTAGGGATACGTCTTCTCAAATTCAACATTGGACTCGCATCCCATAAAAAGCATCGAGCACAAGGTCAAAACAGACAATAAAGGGCTTTTCAACTCACCCTCCACAAAAGCCAAGAAGTATCGTACCAATAAAAATTATAACACCAGGAATTAGTCCAAACTGGTAAATCATAAAACCACCTAGAATCAATCCACCAATAATTATTTCCATAATCATCTCCTATTTGAAACGAAACGTAAACAAAAAAAACATTGTCAAGTGTTTTTTGTATTTTTTACTAAAAAATCAGTATTTTCGGAAAAAAATTCTCACAAAATCCATTCCTTCCCCATTCCCTTGCCAATTTTTAGGGATTTTCATAAATTTTGAAGCATGAAGATGATTAACGTGCTTTGCGAAAACTTTGACAGCCGATGGTGGCGCAGGCTCTAACATAGAGTCTGGTTTTTGCGAGTATAGTTGATCAAGGCAAAAGGCTTCCAGACTCCCTGGAGGCTTTTATTTTTCCCAAAGACATTTAGAACCTCCAGGTAATCCAGGGCCTGCGCCTAAAAAGCTATTTTTACGGCGTTTAAAACAGCGGCTATGCCGCGTAACCTTAACCTCAAAGGCCGTTGGCCGACCTCGAAGAGAGCGAAGCGAACGACCTGAAACCTGAAGACCTGAATATGGCAAAATCTCTGGTAGAATCTGATAACGGCTTTTTCGACAAGTTCGGCGGCAAGTACGTCGCTGAAATCATCCGTCGCCCTTTGGACGATCTTGAAGAAGCTTTCAACAAGTACATCAAGGATCCGGAATTCCTGGAAGAACTGCGTATCATCCAGCGCGACTACATCGGCCGCGAAACTCCGCTGTACTACGCCCCCACCGCAACAGAACTTCTGGGCGGCGCTCAGATCTACATCAAGCTTGAAGGCCTCGCCAACACCGGCGCCCACAAGATCAACAACGCCATCGGTCAGTGCCTCTTGGCAAAGAAGATGGGCAAGACCCGCATTATCGCAGAAACAGGCGCAGGTCAGCACGGTCTCGCCACTGCAGCCGCTTGCGCAAAGCTGGGCCTGGAATGCATCGTCTATATGGGCGAAGTTGACGTTCGTCGCCAGCAGCCCAACGTCGCCACCATGGAACTTTACGGCGCCAAGGTGGTGCCTGTCACCAGCGGTAGCCGCACCTTGAAGGACGCGGTAAACGAAGCCATGCGCGACTGGGCAACCAACTTTGCTACCACTCATTACGTTCTGGGTTCCGCTCTCGGCCCCGCACCGTTCCCCGATATCGTCCGTACTTTCCAGAGCATCATCGGTGAAGAAGTAAAGCGCCAGGCTGCAGAACGCAACATCGACATTGCTGCAATCGTAGCTTGCGTGGGCGGTGGTTCCAACTCCATTGGCGTTTTCACCCCGTTTATCGAAGACGAAAAGATTCGCCTCATCGGTGCAGAAGCCGGTGGCGTAGGTCCGAAGCTTGGCGAAAACGCAGCCCGCATGGTGGGCAATGCTGCCAAGGTGGGTATCGTTCAAGGTTACAAGAGCAAGTTCCTGGTGGATGACGATGGTCAGTCACAGCCCACACGCTCCATTTCCGCAGGTCTTGACTACATGGGCATCGGCCCTCAGCTGGCAGCCCTGGGCGAAGCCGGCCGCGTAGAATTTACCAGCATCCTGGATAAGGAAGCTTTGGAAGCCGTAAACTTCTTCGCCAAGAACGAAGGTATCCTCTTCGCCTTGGAAAGCTCCCACGCCGGTGCCGCCGCCATGAAGATTGCCAAGGATTATCCCAAGGATAAGGCAATCATCATCAACATGAGTGGCCGTGGCGACAAGGACATCTTCATTACCAGCCCCGTGTTCCGCCCCGAAAAGTGGAAGGAATTCCTGGCCGCTGAACTGAAGCGCCTCGAAAACAATGAAGACATCCACGACGCAGAAATTATGAATAAATAGGTTTGAGGACGCGCTTTCGCGCTTTGAGCAATGAGGTCGGTGCCAAGGCACCTAGAGGCAAAAGAACTTCACATCAAAGCGAGTAAACACAACCTCAAATTTCAACCTTTGAACTTTAACCTCAGAGGCCAAAGGCCGACCTCAAAGCGAGCAACGCGAGCGACCCCACACCTCACACCTAAAAATATGAACGCACCAATCCGTTTAATGTCTCATTTGATTGCCGGTTTCCCCGATGGTGAAACTTCCGTGGCAATCGCCGACGCTCTGGTAAAGGGCGGCGCATCCATTCTCGAAATCCAGTTGGCCTTCAGCGATCCTAGCGCCGACGGTCCCGCTATCCAGACCGCTTCTACCGTGGCTTTGGAAAAGGGCTACTCCACCAAGCAGGGTCTTGAAATCGTGAAGAAGATTCACGACATGCATCCGGACATTCCCATCTACATCATGACCTACGGCTCCCTGGCATTTACCCCCGGTGTCGAAAACTTCGTGAAGATGTGCAAGGACGCAGGCGTTAGCGCTTGCATCATTCCGGACCTTCCCTTCGATAATGACGAAGGCCTCACCGCCGCTTGCAAGAAGTACGGCATGGAAAACATCCCCGTGGCAGCTCCTTCTATGACCCAGGCTCGCCTGGAAGAAATGGCCTCCAAGGGCTTCACCTACATCTACGCAGCACTCCGCGCAGGTACCACCGGTTCCCAGACGGTCATCGACCAGGCAACTCTCGACTTCCTGGATACCGTGGGCAAGGGCGGCGCCAAGGTTCTGGGAGGCTTTGGCATCCGTACCGGCGAACAGTCCAAGGTTCTCTGCAAGCATGTGCATGCCGTCGTGGCAGGTTCCGTATTCGTGAACATCATGCTGAAGGATCCCAAGGATATCGCAGGCGTTGAAGCCAAGGCCCGCGAACTTTCCGGCTTGTAATTCCGCCAAGCAAAATCGTTAGGCAGTTGTCATTGCGAGCGAAGCGTGGCAATCTAGCCTAAAACACAAATGAAAAGTCCAAGGTTCATTCACCGCCTTGGGCTTTTGTTTTTTTAGAAAAGGTTACGATTACATGGGAGGCGGAGTGTATTGCCACTTGCTGCCATCGCATATGAAATCGCAATTTTCAAACACTCTGTTGCATATAGAAAAATCCAAGGCAACAACCCTGGATCCTATCTATAGAGAAATATCCGACTCCCCTACGGTTTCAAATACAGTTTCCTGTTTTCCTGAAGGCCTTCATTATCAAATCGGACGGTTGGATTTTCGCCCTTCTTATAAGCCTCTTCGCTTTCATAAATGGACAAGGCTATAGTTACGCCAGGCAAAGCCGCCACATTGGTCTGTCTTGCAGGAACTTCATGGGTGAAAGAGAATTCCTGAGTCATGCCATCCTTGAACGTTTTCTTGGGAATATGGACGGTCTTGCCAATCTGCGCCAGGGACGTTCCCTCGCCATCCACAAATTCAGCCACCAGATACACGTCAAAGAAACAGGGAGCCACACCGGAATTCTTCACCGCAATATTTAACTTATTTGTAGTCACCGTCGCTTCGGTTACGGTTAGCAGTTCCGCCTTGGCGATCGTAAAATTATAACCGATAACATGGGTCATGGAATCCGCCAGCGCCTTGTTATCCTTGTAGAAATAGTAGCCATCATCGCTATCCTGATCCAGCACGTAGTAGGTCAGGTGTGCGGTAGTAATGGCATCCACCCAACGTTGCGGAGTCCACTTCAAATAACCGCCAGGAATGACGTCGTTATACGTGAGCATGGTCTTATAGCCACCCAAGTTTTCCGCAATTGTGGGAAGCCCCGCCTTGTAGCAACGCACCAGGGAATCAGCCCTTCCGGGAGTTCCGATAAAACCGTCATCACGTTTGGCGATGCCCAGGCTCAGCGCATACGTATACACATCGCCGGAACCATTGGAAGGCAGTACAATCAAGGTTTTCTTGAAAACAGAAGCATAATGTTTCAGCATGTCCTTCTCGATTTCGGCAGAAGGCATTTCGCTCCCCACCAAGTGAGAGGCATGCCACTCGCCCCATTCCCCAAAGGAACGAATATCAATGTATTCCAGGCGGGGATCCCCATCATACTTTTCAGCCAACGCGGTTCCAAAATCCTTGGCGGCCTGCAAGTAAATGGAATCATCCCAAACAGGAACGGTGGCGTCGTAACCTTCCTTCAAAGTTTTTGCGGTAATCTTTTTTGCGCCCTTTTCATAAACCCATTTGGGAGTCCAGTCGTATTTTTCTTCGGGAGTATCATTACCCTTAATAAAGGACGGCGTATAAGGCAGAACGCGGAGCGCATACGTCAAACCATTCTTTTGACAAGCCTCCAGGATTTTTTCTACAGGAGCCCAATTGTACACACCTTCGCCAGGGTTCAGCGAATCCCACTGGAAATAGCCGGAGCCATAAGTGATCAAATCCCAGGCACGATTGTTCAATTCACCATAGGGACCATATTCAAATTCCGGGACAAAAGTCCAGGTGCCGCCCACAGGAACGGTAAAGCCCTTATGGGGGTTAGCTAATGGTCCGTCATACGGTTTAAGTACATAAGAAATTTTTGCCGTATCCGCGGGAGCGATCGTCATGGAATCAGTAGGTACCGCCGCGGAATCTGTAGGCACTATCGTCGTGTCTGCAGGCACCATCGCAGAGGTGTCAACGGGAACCGTCGAGGAATCTGCAGGAACAATCAACGCGGTATCGGCAGAAACATTGGATATTGTATCTTCGGGAATCAGCGCAGAAGTACCCGCAGGCATTTCATTAGCCGCATCTTCCGACGAACTGGAAATTTCGTTAGCAATACCCGCACTGACGTCATCATCACTACAGGCCCCTAAATTCAAACCTATGACCGCAGATGCCACCACACCAAACAAAATAGAACGCTTCATCTAATCCTCTTATGCCGCAATGAATATAGATTGTTTTCTTTTAAAAAAGCTTTATCCCGAAGCAAGAAATCGTTTACACGGCGGACCAACCTTTTTTCTAAATTTGTCGCCGTAAATTAAAGCAGGCCGCCCCTGCACAATCACGAGATTTTTTATGAATTTTAGCGACTTTGGAAAATACAACCAGTTCAAGGAACAGTTCGCCAACATGTCTCCCGAAATGAAGGAGCAGATGATGAAGATGGCGAAGGAACAGATGAAGGCCCGTGTTGGAGGCTTTTTCAAGAAGTGGTTCTCCCTGCCGGTTTTGACAGTCGTTGCCGCAGGAATGGGTGCAGCCATTGGCGCGCTGATGGCATTCTTCGGCCAGGTCTTGCAGACTGTTGGCGGATTGCGAGATGCACACCCCATCTACTTTATTCCGGGTTTGGCTCTGGCTGGTATCGCCATCGTTCTCGCCTACAAGAAATGGGGCAAGGGCGCAGAACGGGGCATGGGCTTGATTTTCTCTGTGGGACAGGGCAAGGAAAGCCACATTCCGTTGCGTTTGATTCCCATGGTGGCTGTGGGCACTTGGCTTACCCACTTGTTCGGCGGAAGCGCCGGCCGCGAAGGAGTGGCAGTACAGATTGGTGGCGCACTGGGTCACAACATCAGCAAAAAACTGCCTTTTGAAAATGCGTCCCACATTATGCTGGTGGCGGGCATGGCCGCAGGCTTCAGCGGACTTTTCCAGATTCCTATGGCGGCAACGGCCTTTGCATTGGAAGTGCTGATTGTTGGCCACATGGACCTGATGGCTTTGCTGCCGGCTGCAGTGGCTGCTTTTACCGCCTGCAAGGTTTCCAATATGTTGGGCCTTGAAAAGTTTGCGGTAGACCTGAACGGAATTTTGAGCACCGACGGCGGCGCAACCGTTAGCGGGCTCTTTATGAATGGCGGCGCACTGGACATGAATTTTGTGGTGAAGCTTGCCTTGCTGGGCGTTTTGTTTGGCGTTATTGGTGGAGGCTTTGCAAAGTTGCTGAGCTTGGCCAAGGAATTTTTCGCCAAGAAATTCCCCGACGGAATGAAGCGTATCGCCATTATGGGCGTTACCTTGAGCGCACTTTTCCTGTTGCTGTGGCAGGGTCGCTATTCCGGCCTGGGCACCAACCTGATTGACATGTGTTTCTCTGGCGCAGGCATTGCTGACGGTTCCAATATCGCCGGCGGCATCCAGAGCTACGACTGGATTCTGAAATTTGCATTGACCATTTTGACATTGGCCGCAGGATTCCAAGGAGGCGAAGTCACTCCGCTGTTTAGCATCGGCGCAAGCCTTGGTGCAGTTTCTGCAGTGATGTTCGGCTTACCCTTCCCCCTGGCAGCAGCCCTTGGCTACGCCGCTGTTTTCGGAAGTGCAACCAACACCCTTTGGGCCCCGATTTTAATCGGCTGTGAAGTTTTCGGTTTCGACTGTTTGCCCGCATTCTTTGTGGTTTGCATTGCAGCTTATGTTTGCAACGGCGGACAATCCATTTACAACCAGAAGAAACTGAAACTGAAGTTCTAGGCAACTCTTTTAAAAGCTCAAGAAACAAGCGAAAACGTCATCCTGAGCGAAGCGCCGCGAAGTCGAAGGATCCAGTCGTTAGATTCCTCGAATCCAAGCCTACGGCATTTTGCTCAGAATGACTCTCAGGTAGAAAATGAACGGCGTTTACATTGAAATCACGAATGTGTGCAATCTGCACTGCAGTTTCTGCCCTTGCGGAAAGCGTAAGACAGAAGCGCCTCGTGAATTCATGAGCTCGGATCTTTTTGAGCGTTGTGTTACCGAAGCAGCCGTCGTTACAGAACAAGTTTACTTTCACGTTCTTGGGGAGCCCACATTACATCCGGGATTTTCCCTGTACCTGAAAAAGCTGGAGGAAGTTTCCAACGCCCGCACCGACGGCAAAAAGCTCCAACTGAACTTAACTACAAATGGCACCACCATAGCACGCTGTGGCAAATCAATTCTAGCCTCCCCCGCTGTCCGACAGGTGAATTTTTCAACCCACGCCTATGCGGAATTGCCCTTTGACGAAGCCGCGGAAAACCTGCAGAATATCCTAGACTTTTGCCGTATGGCCGCTGCGGAACGTCCCGACTTGTACATCAATTTGCGACTGTGGAATGTAGGCGACGAAAGTTCCAACGCCTGGAACAACTACATGCTGGAGCAGGTGAATAAAGCCTTAGGCCGCACAGGCTCTGCAGATGAGAACAGTGCACCGGAAGAAAGCCGCGCGCCCATCACATTGGAGCATTTCTGCAGCCGCCACAAGAGTTTCCTTGTGGAAGGTCGCATTTATATTCATCAGGACTCAAGATTTGAATGGCCCGCGGCCGTCTCCAACGACGACAATTCAAGTTCTTGTGCAAACTTTCCGAAGGGAACGTGTCGCGCCTTGGACACTCACTGTGCCATCCTTCACGACGGCCGCGTTGTGGCCTGCTGTCTGGATCACAGCGGACAAATTACGTTAGGACGAATTCAAGACAACAGTCTTTTAAACATTTTGCATTCTCCTCTTGCAGTCCAAATCAAGGAAGGCTTTACCAATCACGAGCTGCGCCATCCCTTCTGTCAAAACTGTACTTTCTGCAAACGATTTAAATAAGACTTTTTCTATAATTCCTCCAGTAGGAGGTTTATATGAAAAACAGATTCTTATTTGGCTCTGTCCTAGCCTTTTCATTAGCATTCTGGGCTTGCGGAGATGATACTTCTAGCACAAGTTGCATAAGCGAATCGTCCAGTAGTTCTAACGAATCAATTTCCTCCAGTAGCGAAGATACATCCAATAAGTTGGGTGTCTGGAGTTTTTACGAAGATAACTGCGACGCCTGCAAAATTTCAGCATCAAGCGTTTACTACGAAGAGTACGACTTTACAGGTTTGAAGGGCGCTGTAAAATGCCAAATGGGAGAATCCACTTATGCCGGCGCAACTATTCGCATTTACGAAGAACAGCAAGACATAACCGACTGGGGTGGGCTTTGCGCCGTCTTCAAATCAGAAGGTAGATTCTTCTTCGGCATTGTCCCCGAAGATGCAAAAAATTATTCGGGAGGAATCAATTATATGGCATGGATGGAAAGTGCAGATTCCCTTGTCATAGCAGACCTTCCCTGGGAAGTTTTCAGTCGTCAGGATGGCTTTGCAGAACAACGGGTAACAAAGGAAGACTTCCTCACGCGAATCGTAGGATTCATGGTCCAATTCGAAGACAACGGACCAGAATTGGACGGATCCTATAAAGGTGGATTTGAAATTCAAAAAATCGGTCCTTTAGGAACATGCGGAACTCCTACCGAAGGTTATACAACTTGGTGATAAAAAGTTATCCGAGGCGGTCTTGATGGACCGCCTTTATTTTTCTAAATTGCGGTACGCAAAGACAGTTCGAAAACCTCCTGTCTCTAAACAAAACTAGGAGCACATATGACCGACAATACGTCCGTTAATTCCGGCCGTACCGACGCTGAATTGGAAGGCGTCACCTTGCTTGGCAATCAGAATACCAAGTACAAGTACGATTACGATCCCGACGTTCTTGAACGTTTCCCCAACAAGCATCCCGACAATGACTACATGGTCATGTTGAATTGCCCGGAGTTTACTTCCCTCTGCCCGAAAACCGGTCAGCCGGACTTTGCGGAAATCCGCATCAACTACATTCCGGACCAGTACATTGTGGAATCCAAGTCCCTGAAGCTGTATCTTTTCAGTTTCCGCAATCACGGGGATTTCCACGAAGATTGTGCCAACATCATCATGAAGGATTTGGTGAAGTTGCTCTCACCCAAGTACCTTGAAGTGGAAGGCATTTTCACGCCCCGTGGCGGCATCTCCATTTACCCCTTCGCCAACTATGGCAAACCGGGTACCATTTACGAACAGAAGGCAACCGACCGGCTTTTCGCCAGCGTAGACCGCAGAAACTCCTGGAAGTAATTAGTAGGAAGTAAACTGTCTACTGTCTACTTCCTACCGTCTACTTCCTACTAAAAATATCTATGAAAAAAGCAATCGTCCTTTCGTCAGGCGGTGTGGATTCCACCGTCTGCGTGGCCATGGCCGTAGCTAAATACGGCGCAGAAAATGTAGCCACCACTTCCATTTTTTACGGTCAAAAACACAACAAGGAACTGGAATGTGCCCGCAAGGTGGCAGACTATTACAAGTTGCCTCATTACGAATTTGACTTATCCAGTGTACTGCAGTTTTCAAACTGTTCGTTGTTAGCCCAGTCTACACAAGCCATTGAGCACAAAAGCTACGCCGAGCAAATCACGCCCGTCAATGGCAAGGTTTCCACTTACGTTCCTTTCCGCAACGGCTTAATGCTCAGTGTTTGCGCCAGTCTCGCCCAAAGCATTTTCGAAAACGATGACGTGGAAATCTACCTGGGTGCCCACGGAGATGACGCCGCCGGTAACGCTTACGCCGACTGCAGCGAAATTTTCGTAAGCACCATGAGTAGAGCCATTTCTATCGGCACCTACGAACAAGTCCGCGTCACCGCTCCTTTTGCAGGACTATCAAAAGCAGACGTGGTCAAGAAAGGTCTGGAGCTTAAAGCCCCCTTTGAACTGACCTGGAGCTGCTACGAAGGCGGCGATAAACCCTGCAGCGAATGCGGCACCTGCATCGACCGCGCTAAAGCTTTTGCCGCCAACAACGTGAAGGACCCCGCCATCGCATAAGGATTTCACTCATGAAAAAGACCAACGAAAACTTGATTCTTCTAAACATAATCTTCACCGTTGGCTTGGTCATCTCAAATGTGGTTACTGCCAAGCTGATGTACACAGGCATTAGCCTTTTCGGCAACGCAGTCACTTTGCCTGGTGCGGGCGTTTGCTATGCCTTTACCTTTTTGGCCACCGACATCATCGGCGAAATCTGGGGCAAGAAAGAAGCCAACAAGGCGGTCATCTTCGGCCTAGTGGGGCAAGTTTTTGCCACCCTCCTGATTTTGCTGACCCAGCACCTGCCCGCCGCAGACGACAGCATGCAAGAAACCTACGTTCGCCTTCTAGGTCAGAACTGGGTGTTCGTGGTGGCAAGCCTCGCCGGCTACCTCATCGCACAAAAATGGGACATCTGGATTTTCCACAGCATTCGCACCCGTTACATCGCCAAGCATGGCGATACCAAACATCGCTGGATCTGGAATAACGCCTCCACCATGACCAGCCAAATTCTAGATACCGTTGTGTTTATCGGCATCGCCTTCGGTTTCGGATTCGGTTGGCTGTTCCAGGCAGAAATGCGCCCGGTGCTACTTTCCATGATGGTGGGGCAATACTTCTTCAAGATGATTCTTGCGGCCTGCGACACCCCCATTTTCTACTTGCTCACCCGAGATATCAAAAAGGATACCGAAATAGAGCTAAAAGATTTTTCTTAACTTTACGTCATGAATTTTTGCACCATCCAAGACTTTACCGGCATCCATAGCGAACAGCCTTTTATGCAGGAACTGCGGGAACGCGCCAACGTCTACTGGATGGATTGCACAAATATCAGCGGCACTGATTGTTACTGCGATGACGACGCCCAAGCTGAAATCCGTAAAATGATGGACCAAGCCGCAGACCGCGTCACAGCTAATAACGACGCCGGTTTCACCGGCATCCACTTCTTTGACAACGGCAATTACCACTACATGAGCAAGCTGTGGACGGACCGCGTCAACGAAGATTTTGACCTGGTCATATTCGATCATCATCCCGATATGCAGCCACCCCGATTTGAAGGGATTCTCAGTTGCGGGGGCTGGGTCAAGGAAGTTCTGGACAACAACAAGTTTATTAGAAATGTGGTGCTTATCGGCGTTGCGGACCATCTGATTGAAGAAATCAAGAACGAACCTAGTGCGGAATTCGAGAAGTACGCAAGCCGCGTGACATTCATTCCCGAGACTTTGTTACGCACCCCAAATTTTGATATATCACAGGTAGCACTTGCCGCCCTACGTTCATCAAACCTATATATCAGTATCGACAAGGACGCCCTTTCCATTGACGACGTGGTGACCAACTGGGACCAAGGCAGTCTAACCTTTGAACAACTGGAAAATATTTTGAAGAATCTGTTTGCCCACCGTAAAATACTTGGGGTGGACATTTGCGGAGAACGGGCTCGGAACCAGGATTTCCCGGAAGACATTGACGAAGGCTCTGCGGATGCCACAAACAATGCTTTAAATAAAAAAATATTCAGCCTTCTAGATGTGCTCTAGATCCTTCGACTCCACTTCGTTTCGCTCAGGATGACACGTAAAAAAATGGTCTTCAATTCTCGCAACAGTTTCAACAAGCGTCCGCAACAGGGTAAGCCATCCTTTGGAAAAACCGCCAACAAGTTTGGCGGAGGCGCTCACGGCGTTGCCCGCGTTATTAGCAAGCGGGGTTACTGCAGCCGAAGCAAGGCCGAAATGCTTGTACGTGAAGGCCGCGTCACCCTGAACGGTCGCATCATCCACGACCCCGAAACTCCTGCCCGTGAAAGCGACGAAATCATCATCAACGGCAAGCGCATCGAAGCCAACGCCAAAGTGTACTTCATGATGAACAAGCCTCGGGGAATCGTCACCACGGCAAACGACGAAAAGGGACGCGCCACCGTCATGGAAGTTTTCGCAGAGCAATACCGCAAAATGTATTCGGGCAAGGAACCGCCCCACATCTCGCCGGTGGGCCGCCTAGACGCAGCCAGCGAAGGGTTGCTATTGTTCACCAACGATACTGAGTGGGCCAACCGCATTCTGGAACCCCGCAAATCAGACGAGAGACCAGAGGCGAGAGACGAGAGCGCAGGCACAGACATCCACAAGAAAATTTACCGCGTGCAGACCAAGGGCAAGCCCACCGCCGAAGACCTTCACAAAATGGAAGAGGGCTTTATAGTTCCGCCCCGCGTTTTCGGGGAATCCGAAGAATTCATGCACGCCAAGCAGGCTGTCCTCCACACCGAAGGCGAAAAGAACTGCTGGCTAGAAATCACATTGACCGAAGGCAAGAACCGCGAAATTCGCCGCATGCTAGCCCACTTAGGCTACGAGGTTCTCCGCCTGGTCCGCATTCAGATTGATGAATTTATTTTAGGCGACCTTAAACCAGGTTGCATCAAGGAAATCCAGATTTCCTAAAAGTAGAATAGAGCCATTTCTATGGCAATCCAAAAACGAGTTAAATGGAATGGAAACCAGGATGACGTCCAAAGTCCACCAGCAAAGGAACAGGAACAAATCATTGCCAGGCAGCAAATGATTTTTACAGCCATTCCCCTCAACATATTCGGAGGCCTTAAATAATATCGCGATTGAGCAGTTCGCCGTGGTCAAGAGTCAGACGGCGGAAAGTGCTGTTCATGTAGAAGTCGGGATTATGGGTTGCCATCAAAACGGTAGTGCCGCGGGCATTGATTTCCTTAAAAATCTTGAACACCTCTTCGGCGTTTTTCGGGTCAAGGTTTCCAGTAGGTTCGTCAGCCAGCAACAAGTACGGGTTATGCACCATGGCGCGGGCGATGGCCACACGCTGCTGTTCACCGCCAGACAATGTGTAAGGCATGGCAAAACGCTTCTGACTGATACCCACCAAAGCCAAGGCGTCAAAAACGGCGGCGTTAATCTTATTGTTGGGAGTGCCCACAATACGCAGGGCCAAGGCCACATTTTCAAAAACATTGCGATCCGGCAACAGCTTAAAGTCCTGGAAGATGATACCCATCTTGCGACGCAGCGCCTGGATGTTCTTGTCGGGAGTGTTCTTGCTATCGTAAAGGCAATCGCCGGTAAACTTCACCATGACCTGTCCACCGCGTTCATCGTCAGGGCGTTCGTCCATGTAAATCAGCTTCAACAGCGTAGACTTACCGGCACCGGAATGACCCGTCAAGAACACAAACTCACCCTTGTGAATACGGAAAGAAACGTTGGAAAGAGCTTTCCAGTTTTCTTCGTAAGACTTGGTGACGTGGTTAAAATGAATCATGGTTCAGCAAAAAAATTATTCGGTCATACGGATTTCCACATGGACTTCCTCACGCCACTTCTTAATGAGTGCGCCGAGTTTTTCGTTTTCCATGTGGGTAGCACACATCTGTTCGATCTTGCCGTAATCTTCTTCCAGAGTCAGTTCACGAATCTGGCGGGAATCATCCAGGCGGAACAGATGGTATGCACCATCAATCAGCACCGGTTCAGAAACCTGACCTACTTCCAAGTTAGAGACAGGATCTACATAGGCAGGAACCATTTCGCTCTTCTGGAACCAGCCCAAGCGACCACCGGCAAAGTTGCTGGCCTTGTCTTCGCTGAACTTACGGGCAGCCTTGCCAAAATCTTCGGCAGACTTGATAGACTTATGAAGAGAGTCGGCGCGAGCCAGAATGTCGGCACTGTCCTTGGCAGAGGGAATGGTATAGAGCAAAATCTGTGCGGAACGAACGCCGTCTTCCTTACGACCGAGAACGCGAGGAATATGCCAACCCAGAGAAGTCTTTACCGGGCTTGCAGAATACTGACCGTTCTTCAGCTGATCCAGGGCGCGTTCAAATACAGGGTCCAGCTGACCGCGCTTGTAATAACCCAGGTCACCGCCCTTGGCAGCGGCAGTATCCTGAGAGTGGGCCTTGGCCAAAAGTTCAAAGCTCATACCCAAGTTCAGGGTATCGATCAAGGCTTCGGCCAACTTCTTCACGGAGTCCACAATGGCGGCATCGGGAACAATGGGTATCTGAATATGGCTCAGCAAGACGCAATTATACTGCGGCGGCAGAGAATCCTTATAGGCAGCGTAGAAGGCATCCACTTCCTTCTTGGTGGGATTGATGGAGCCAACATGACGCTGACGGACACGGCTCATTTCGATATGGCCGCGAATCTGCTTGGCCAGCTGGTCGCGGTACTGAGCCATGCTAATCCCCAGCTGGGCACGGATTGCCTTTTCCAAAGTGGCCAAGTTGGTGTTCTGGCTAGAAGCCAACTGCTGCAAGTGGGCCGTCACACGCTGATCTACTTCGGCGTCAGACACCACAATGGAATCGCGGTCGATTCGAGAAAGCAGAACCTTTTCTTCGATAAGCTGATCCAGCACATACTTACGCTGATCCGCTTCGCTCATGGCAGAGCCTTCAGGTGTTTCCTGATACCGATAAAGGCTGCTCAAATATTCGGAACGCATAATAGGTTTGCCGTCTACAACTGCTGCAACCCCTTCCATCAAGACCGGTTCTGCAGAAGCCAAGGAAGCCACAGCACACAACGCCAACAAAATCAAACGGAACTTCATCATCATACCTTTTATTGTTCCTTTCCACTAAAAACATTCATCTGTGAAAAAATGGGGCGAGCCTTTTTCCATTCCTTTTTCAGTCGGTCCATCACCACCTTCTGATGTTCCACCCAGGCGCGATCAGCCACATCGTTAGCCACTTCGGCATAGGGCAGCACATCGGCAGAATCCAGGCGAGAAAGAACCACGGCCATCTTGAGGGAACCACCGCAATACTTCATGCGGGTCAGGCTACCCACAGACACACTATCTAGAGACGGAATGGTGCAACTGTCCGGCGTCACTGCCACAGAGTCAAAAGTCTCGTACTTCTTAACCAGGTAATGGGGGCCCGGAACGGAATCGTAAACCGTATTCTTGTGGCCCTTGTAATAAGTGTCAGCGCTCTGCCAATCCTTGAAGTAAATCAGGAAGCCAGAAATGGTGGTCTTACCACGGAGGAACAAATCCTGATGATTGGTATAGTAGTCCAGGCGTTCGCCATCGCCCACCATCATGGTATCTGCAAAAGTCTGAAGGAAGTGATCCACGACAATCTTTCGAACCGTCTTTTCGATCTGGTACTGGAGCACGGTATCTTCCAGCACGTTGTTGGCCAAGGCTTCCTGGTAAATGGTTTCTTCATTAATCCAGTGTTCCAGGAAAGAAAGCTTTTGACGGTTGTCCCAGGAATCCCAATCCGGAGCCATGCGGCGCACGTCGGAATCCTGCAACTTAGATTCGCCAACAGAAACAATCACAGAATCATTCTTGCCCAAACTAAAGGGCAAATCACAAGCAGTCAGCGTAAGGGCGGCAAGGCCCATCACGCAAGAAATACAAAAATTGCGGAAATTAAATTTCATCGGACACAATTTAGAAAATTACGTCCTTCCAAACCACGTTAAAGACGGCCAAATCGGCCCTTTAGCTTAGCCAAAGCGTCCACTTCAACCACTTCTTCGGAATCGTCGCCTTTCCGCTTGAAACGAACAATCTCGAAATCTTCCAGCATGGCCTTGGCCTGCAAGAAAAGTTCCGGGAATTCAGCATCATCGCTATTCTTGCGTTCAATTTGAGAAAGCAGGTCACGAGCCGCCTTCAGCTCATGATCCTTCATAAAGCGAGCCTTGAGGTACGGGCGGAACAAGTCGCGAAGAGCGCGGGCATCCAGTTCACGGGCCGGAGTCCCGGCCGAATCTATGGGATGGACGTCACGACGGGTTCCGCTAACTTTTTGATCAAGAGAATGATCCAGCAAATTGCCAAGCGCCTGAACGCGGTCAAACAAAGCGTTATCTTGTTGGTAAAGAGCCGCAATTTTATTCACCACGAATCCCGCAGCATCAACCGCATGATCGTGGCCCTGACGCATGGCCACACTGAAATTCTTCAGAATGTCCCAAGCCTTGACAAAAGCATTTCCGCCAAGGAGGCCTGCTTCGTAAGTCCCACGAACGAGGGCCAGACGAATTTCTTCGTCTTCACTGCGAGTAGTGTTTGCCAAATTCCTGAAATCAGAAATTTTCTTGCCGCGGGAAAATTCCAGCCCCGTAAAACGGGTACAGCGATTAGCGTCCAGACCGTCTGCGTTAAGGGATTTCGCCACCCAGATTTTAAGGGCCGTTTTGAAGCCGTCGGAATAGAGGCCGCCCGTTTCCAGCATATTCAGGCGGTCCGCAACAAGGTCAGCTGCACCCGCAGCAGAACCCGTCCCGGAATTAGCCGTCGAGCCCCGTTCCAGACGCTTGCGGAAATCCTGCCAGAAAGTCGATTCCTCGGGAGCCATCAAGGCAGACTCTCCCAGGCGCCAACCAAAGCGCAAGCTCTCCAGCGGAAAATCGATACCGAAAGTCACCACCACCGGACGCACCGCCAGGAACAGGCGGTAGCTTCCCCACTCCGGAGAAAGTTCCAGCGGGAACTTTTCTTCTACACCCTGCTTAAACACCTTAAGATGCAAGCGCAGATGATTTTCACGTTCCGGAGTTACGGTAGGAATATCGCAGTCCAACTGTTTAATTTCAGCCAAAGCCTCGTACAGGCACAGCAGCGGAGCCTTATGGGGATTGTTCACCAGCTTTTCGCAGAAGGCATCATCAATCTGAGTACGTCTGCCTTCCAGGTACTTCTTGGCAGACTTGGGCATTTCGCGAACGATGGATTCCACCATCCACTCACGCCATTGATGAATAGAAAGCGCCAAAGTAGCCGGAGAAGTTTCCGTGAGCAAGTCATAGGGGAATCTCAAGGTAATGCCGTCGCAATCCTTGGTGGCGTCGAAAACCATTTCGCCGGTCACCACACGTTCCTTACCGCGAGTCAATTCCATAATGCGGAACTGTTCTACAGAACCGCCCAATTCCGCCTGAGGCTTTTCTTCGTGCTTCCTGGCGGCACGGGGATCATTACCGCGACCCTTTAAGGCACCATCCAGCAAATCGCCGAACTTTCCAAGACTGCGGTCCCCGCTAGACTGCAAGGCAACGCCCATCTTTTCGTCTAGCTGATCCAGCCAGAATTTCGCATCGAATTTTAGCCACTGGTCGCCAGACTCTTCCAAATACTTTTTCAAGGTCCTGATGGAATTAACCTTAGGTGCAATACGCACATAATAGTCCACCAGGGCATCTTCGCTGGGAGCCAGACCAAACTGACGCTTACGGGCTTCCAGGGCATGCAAATCTTCCACCACACGTTCATTGTGGACCATGAAGGGGAAGGGCCTTGCCATCTCGCCCACCACAACCGCTTCGCGCCAGAAGATCTGGCAGCATTCTTCAGGGTTCACGCGGGCATAATCCACACGGTGACCGCGGCTAATCACAAGACCGCGGAAGGTCACTTCTTCAACAGCTTCTACAAAGCCTCGTTCCTTGTTCCACACCGGCGCATACCAGCGGCGGGTGCAGAAAGGTTCCGCCACCTGCATAATCCATTCAGGCTTGATTTCTGCGCCCTTGGTCAAGAAGATTCGGCTGGTTTCGCGAACTTCGGCGCTGAACAGCCATTCCACACTCTTGCCATACAGATCGCTACCCGGGAACACGTGAGTTTCACGACCGCTTACCAGGCGGTAGCAACCGTTCTCGATATCACGGCGGGCAATACCGCCCAGGAAACCGCTGAGCAAGGCAATGTGCAAATTGTCCTGATGGAACTTGTCTGGCGGGCAAATGCGGCTTTCGAACTTGGCATCCAGAATTCGTCCGAACTGTTCGTACAAATCGATCCATTCGCGGCAACGCAAAAAATGCAGACTCATCTTGTCGCAGAACTTGCGCAACTTGTTCCAGGATTTCTGATCGGTATCCCAGGCTTCGCAGAATGCATTCCACATGCACACATAGGTGATAAAATCGCTCTTGTGTCCCGCAAACTTTCGATGGAGTCCGCGAACACGACCGCGTTCCGGCTCCTCGTTAGGAACCACTCGCGGATCCTGAATAGAAAGGGCGGCGCACACAATAAGGGCCGGCTGCAAAACACCCGCATCACGAGCACGCAGCAGCACCGCAGACAAAGCCACATCCATAGGCAGCTTCGTCATATCGCGGCCCAACTTCGTCACATGACCGCTGGCATTATCCGCCGTCAGGGCACCCAGTTCAAACAGAGTCTTGTAGGCGCCACGGAACGCAGAATGAGGCGGAGCCTGCAAGAAAGGGAAACTTTCCATTTCAAGGCCAAGACTGCGCAATTGCAGCACCACGTTGGCCAAATTGCTTCGGCGAATTTCCGGTTCCGTAAAGTCGTCACGCTTTTCAAAATTCTCGGGAGAATAAAGTCGAATGCAGACACCGGGCTTCACACGGCCCGCACGACCTGTACGCTGACGGGCGCTTGCCTTGGAAACCTCTTCCACAGGCAAGCCCTGAATTCGGGACTGGGCGTTGTAACGTGAAATTCGAGCCATACCCGTATCCACCACGTAGGCGATACCGGGAATCGTCAGGGAAGTTTCAGCAATGTTTGTGGCAAGAACGACACGGGTCTTGCTGGTGCTCTTGAAAATGCGGCGCTGTTCATCGGGGCTCATGCGGCCATACAGCGGCAAAATATCAAAGCTGGCGGCATCCAGATCCGGCTTCAATTCGTTGGCCAAATCCTGAATATCACGTTCCGTCGGCAAGAAGCAAAGCAGATGGTCGCGATGGCGGCTTTCCAGATCCAGAATGGCATCGCGGGCTTCTTCTATGAGACCGGAGTCCCCCTTGCCAGAGGCATCACGGCGATCATCGTCGTCATCATCCCAAGGTCCGCGGAAACCATCCCTCGGTTTGCTCTTCTGCACCGCATCCCGGAAGTAATATTCCACTTCTACAGGGAACGTGCGGCCTTCCGCTTCCAGCACACAGCTGTTATCATAGAACTTCTCGAAGAGGGCCGCATCCAAGGTGGCAGAAGCCACAATCAGCTTAAACTCGGGACGCGCCTTCAGCACCGACTTGAAAATCCCCAGCAGGATATCGATGTTCAAGGAGCGTTCATGAGCTTCGTCAATCACGATGGCGGAGTACTGCTTAAAAAGTCTGTCGCGACGGAATTCCTGAAGCAGGATACCATCGGTCATGACCTTGACAGGAGCATCATTGGTTCCCTGTTCCCAGAAACGGATCTTGGTGCTGACCAGTTCATCCGCCTTCAGTTCCTCACGCAGGCGGTCTGCAATAGACATAGCCGCCAAGCGACGAGGTTCCGTCACACCGATCTTGAAATCACCACCCTTGGTGATTAAATACTCCAGCAGGAATTTCGGTAACTGGGTAGACTTACCGGATCCCGTATCCGCCTTGACGATCACAACCTGATGTTTTTCAAGTAGCTTAAAAAACTCCTCCCGTTTCTGAACAACGGGAAGCTCCGGGTACTCAATCTTTAAAGCAGTAAGATCCATCAGAACAATTATGAATTATGAATTATGAAGTATGAGTTACGAGAATCCTATGGCATGGTCCAGCCAAGATCACCTATCTCATAATTCATAATTCGTACTTTGTAATTCAAAGATTAAAACCGCCGGTTTTAATCTTTGATATGTCCACACTTGTCGCAGGTGAACTTGTAGCTGTTATCCGGATCCACCACCATGACGCCGTCGCATTCGGGGCATTCACAGGGGAGTTCACCGGGCATTACTTCGCGATAGGTTTCTTTTTCTTCGTTCATTTTATTCCGCAATTTCCTTTAGGTAACGGCTCAGGGCATCCTGCCAGGTAGGCAGCGGTTCAAAGCCAGCTTCACGCAACTTGCTCTTATCCAGTCGGCTGTTAAAGGGTCGAGCCGCCTTAGAAAGACCATATTCCGCAGTAGTCACAGGAACAACCTTGGTGCTCATGCCAGCCTGCTTGTAAATTTCACAGGTAAAATCGTACCAGCTGATGAATCCGCCTTCGTTGGTAGCATGGTAATAGCCGTACTTTTCAGATTCATTCATATCGATAAGCAGACGGGCCAGGTCAAACGTGTAAGTGGGAGTACCGATCTGGTCGTTCACCACGCGCACGGTATCGTGAGTCTTGCCCACGTTGATCATGGTCTTGATGAAGTTCTTGCCATTCAAGCCAAAGACCCAGGCAATGCGAACGATAAAGTACTTTTCCAGAGTGTTAGAAACGGCAAGTTCGCCTTCCAGCTTAGTCTGACCATAAACATTCAGAGGCTTGTAATCTTTGCAATCCGGTCGCCAGGGTTCAGAACCTTGACCATCGAACACATAGTCTGTGCTGATGTAGGTCATCTTGCAATCCAGCTTCTTACAGGCGTTGGCAATGTTCTGGGTACCGCCGGCATTTACCGCACGTACCTTTGCCACGTTGGCGTCATCTTCAGCCATATCCACGGCAGTCCAGGCAGCACAATGAATCACGGCGTCGGGCTTGATTTCAGAAATCACCTTTTCAACGGCAGCGGCATCAGTAATATCCAACTGAACGTAGGGCATCGTGGTAACTGCACTTCCATCGGCCACACCACTGTATTCAGGAGCCATATCCGTACCGACACCGGTATGACCGCGCTTAGCCAATTCATTCATCACATCGTGACCTAACTGGCCACCCACACCTGTAACAAAAAACTTCATAATGCACTCTCCCATTTTTTGCGGGAGCTCCATGACACCAAAGATAGAAAGTTTCCCATTTTAGCTAAATTTGAATTCCGGTAAATCAGGTTAGGAACGCTAACTTTAAAAAAAGGTTATGTCAATGTCCACATTCACCAAATGGGTTGCCGCCTGGGGTAACGCCACCTCTATCACAGACAGAACTGCAGCGGTATACGCCAAGGACATCACCCTCCGCTACCCCATCCGCATTTGTTTTTCGGGAAGTAAGATCCGTTTCAGATTTTCCAATCTGACAGGAACTGAACCCGTCACCATTACAAGCGCATTCATCGCCAAGCAAGTTCCGCAAACCGCAAACGCAACGACCTACACCCCCGCAGCCATCACCTTTGATAGCAAGGTCTCCATCACCATGGCCCCCGGCACCGAAGTAGAAAGCGACGCCATCGCCTTTGACATTACCGCCGGCGAAACCATAGAAGTCAGCATGTACTTCGCAGACTTCACACAAATGAACGCAGGCACCCTGATTACGGGTCCTCTTTCCAATGGCAAGTACAGCTACGGCAATTTCGCCAAGGACCGCGACCTTCCCGCCGATTTAACCCGCAACACCAACTGGTTTTACTTCCTGAACACCGTCGACGTATTCACCGAAGAACAGAACCACGCCCTGGTCTGCTACGGTGATTCCATTACCGCCCAGGATTGGCCCGATTATCTCGCCCTGCGCGCATGGGACGCAGGCTTCCGCAATGTGTCCGTCATTCGTCGCGCCGTCAGCGGCACCCGCATTCTCCGCGAATACAACTGCATCACCTATGCCGCCTACGGTTTAAAGGGCGCCACCCGCTTCCCCATCGAATTGAACGTAGCGGGAGCTTCTGCAGTAATTATCCAGCATGGCATCAACGACATCATCCATCCCGTGGGCGTCGAAGTCAATAAGTTCCGTCCCTGGAGCGACATGCCTACCGCAGAAGATCTGATTAGCGGCATTCAGGAAATCTACCTCACCCACGCCCGCAAGCTAGGTCTCAAAGTTTACAGCGGCACACTGCTCCCCATTTACGGCTGGCGCACCTACAACGAAAACCGCGACGCCATCCGTAACGCATTCAACCAATGGCTGAGAACCGCAGCGGATTTCGACGGTTGCGTTGATTTTGACGCCGCTGTACGCGATTCCGCCCGCCCAGAATGTTTCGCCCCAGGCTTTGACTCTGGTGACCACCTGCATCCTAGCGCCGCAGCCTATAAGGCCATGGCGGAGGCCGTTCCCGAAGATTTGCTGAAATAAAAAACAAGTCCCGAAAACCGCCCTTGAAGAGGCCCCCAAAAAGCCTCCTTCATCTTTCGGGAATTTTTCATATCACGCACACATAAAAAACGTCCCGCATTCACGGGACGTTTCTTCGTTAATCACAGAGGTTTTGTAAGGAGCAATTGAGTGAGTAACGAAACCTTTTGCCTTTCTTAGCGAGAGACAGAAACCTTCTGGAGTCGATTGCCCTGGCGAACCATATAGACACCACTCTGCTGGAACTTGGCCTTGAGGGCATCCTTCAGAGAGGTACCGGCAGCAACTTCAACCAAGCCCAGGCTCTTACCCTGCATATCGAATACCTGGAAGCTGCCCACAGCCAGTTCGAACTGAACACCCTGAACCATAGAACCGAAAGAAGTCGTACCAGAATCATTTTTACTTTCGGAACCCGGTTCAGCAGTGGTGAAGACCAGCTTGACGTCACTAATCTTGACAGCACCTGTAGCCTGTCCCAAATTGAAGGCAAACTGAGCGGCATCATCAGAATCTTCTTCCATAGCAAAGATAAATGCGTATTCCTTTTCCGTGGTGGTGATGTCAAATTCCTTAGTGGCGTATGCACCCCAGGGGTCTACGGACTGCTGGAAAGAAACTTCAATCTTGCGAGCAACATCTGCGCTAGCCTTAAAGGACAACTTGTACTTCATGCCCTTATCAAGAGCCACACCGTACTGAACAAGCTGCGGCATATAAGTTTCTTTACCAGTAGTGGTAACGTCAACCGTAGCCGTGCCACCAGCAACAGAAGTCTTTGCAGCAGAGCCACCCCAGTTTGTACCCTGACCCAGGAACCAAGATGCATCGTTGCTTGTAGAAATCACGCTGCCGCTAGGGAAATTACCATCCTTAAGAAGGTTCACAGAGGTTTCGCCAACCAATTCAAACTTGGCGACCACAGACTTTTCCTTGTCCATGGTTACAGAAATGGTTTCGGTAGAACCAGTAGCGCCACCTTCCCAACCCACAAACTTCCAGCCTTCGTTAGCCTTGGCGGTGAGCTGTACAGTAGATTTGGGAGCATAATAGTTAGCGCTGGGGCTCTTTGTCACAGTACCTGCAGCAGCCGGAGATGCAGTTACATTGAGGGCAAGTTCATCGGCACTGCCACCGATTTTCAGCAGGTTCTTCTTAACTTTAGCATAACCCTTTGCAGTACCCGTATTTCCAGTGTAGGATTCAATTTTCATGGAAGCAACTTCATACAGCTTACCCATCTTCATACCAGCTTTAGCCCATTCGCTGAAGTGCTTGGAAATAGAAATGGTACCCTTGGTACGATGCTGGCTCGTATTCGACGGGATGGACCAATACTGCTTAAAGGTGCTGGTACCCGAAAGAGAAGGCTGCTGAATACGGTCGGTAGTATAGAAATCGTAGCTAATACCATCGATAGTTGCAGAACCCCACTTTTTACCGCCCTGGGTAGGATTGTAGCTTCCGCGATCCTGGACAATGTAGTATTCAATTTCATTGCTGAAACCACTGGGAATGTCCGCCTGGTCGTAATAGCCCCAGCCATAGACACTGACATACTTCACGTTGTCGGTGGAGCTCCATTCCACTTCAAATTCAGAGGTAATATTACCCACATTCTGTACGGTAACACTGGAGTTAGATCCCCAACGCTTTCCGGTACGGGCTAACATGTTGATAGTACCCTGCCATTCAACTTCGAAAGCACCACCATTTTCGTCGCTTACGTTAAGCTTCATAGTTGCGGAACCGGCACCATTCTGGCTCCAGAGTTCGTAATCATAGCCACCGGCGCTACCCATTTTCTGGGATGTGCCATTGGAGCAGGTAACGGTCTGTCCCCAGGAAATGGATGACGAAATTGCAGCCATGGCAAAGGCTGTTGTTAAAACTTTTTTGATACTCATACTTATCCTCTCGGGGGGTTATTTGTACTCTATTCTAATCTATACTATTCTACATCGGTTGTTAAGCACTACTGGATCAATTCCGTTGTAGCCTTCTACAACAGCTACAACAGGTAAAAAACAGCTTTTTTCTAAAAAAAAAATCAACAAAAAGAACGTTGGCTTTATAGAGTTCCGTAAAAAAATCCCTGTCGCAATAAGCAACAGGGATTAAAAGTTTTAACCGATAATTTAAAACAAACTATCGCTAGTCTTCAGAAGGAGCACCAATCTGCTGTTCCGGAGAATCATCCTTCACAACGGAATCGTCATCCACTTCTACGCCTTCGACGTGGTCGAAGGTTTCCTTGGCTTCAGCGGAATCATGCTCGATGTCTTCGACGCTAGGCAGAGCGGTTGCATCCTGGACGGTGTCGCCATCGTTTAGGCGGATGCACTTCACGCCGATCGCGCTACGATTGGTAAGACGGATAGAATCGGCTTCGATACGGATGACCTGGCCTTCCTTACTGGTAATGATCAAGTCGTAATCATCTGCAACACTTTCTACGAATACTGCAGAACCGGTCTTTTCCATACCGTCGGCACTGAGGTTGCGAACGCCCTTGCTGCCGCGCTTGGTCACGCGGTAGGAGCTGGGCTGAGAACGCTTACCAAAGCCCTTTTCGGTAATGGTCACGATCTTGTTGCCTTCCTTGAGCCAGATGAGGGAGATGACTTCATCACCTTCGGCCAGGGTAATGCCCTTCACGCCGTGAGTGCCACGACCCATGGAACGCATGCAGCTAATGGGGAACGTTACGGCCTGACCATTCTTGGTGGCAAGCATCAGGAGGTCCTTGGCAATGGGCTGGGCAGCGGTATCGTCGCCATCTTCAGATTCAGGGGCGGCCTGATTTTCTGCAGTCTGAGATTCTACAGATTCATCATTGTCGTCACCTTCCTGAGAGGCGTTAAATTCTTCGGCAGACATACCCACCAGCTGTACCTTCACCAATTCATCGTCTTCATCCAGGCTGATGGCATTGACGCCAGCCTTACGGGGACGGCTGAAGAGGGTGAGGTCCATCTTGTTGACGATACCCTTCTTGGTAGCGAATACCAGGCAGAAGTAACCGCCGAACTTACGGACGGGCACAATAGCCTGTACCTTTTCGCCTTCGGTAAGACCAATGAAGTTGATAATGGGGCGACCCTTACTGTTGCGGTTACCTTCGGGCAGGCGATAAACCTTGGTCCAGTAGGCACGGCCCTTGTTGGTAAACACCAGCAGGTAGCTATGGGTGCTTGCAGTAAAGATCTGGTCCACGTCGTCATCGTCCTTGAGGCCGGTGCCAACAACGCCCTTACCGCCGCGAGACTGAGCCTTGAAGGTATCGATAGGCAGGCGCTTGATGTAGCCTTCCTTACTCAAGGTAATTACCTGTTCTTCTTCGGCAATCAGGTCTTCGTAGTCGTAATCGTCTACAGCATCTTCGATGGAGGTGCGGCGTTCGTCACCGAACTTAGCCACAACGGCATCCAGCTTTTCAAGCATAATGGCAATGCGACGTTCGCGCTTTTCCAGGATATCCTTCAAGTCGGCAACGAGAGCGATCAGTTCGTTGTATTCGTTTTCCAACTTTTCCAGGTTCAGGCCGGTAAGCTGGGCAAGACGCATGTCCACGATAGCCTGGGACTGAATTTCATCCAGGTTGAAGCGATCCTGCAAAGACTTCTTTGCGGCTTCGGTGGTTGCGCTGCTCTTGATAATCTGCACCACTTCATCAATGTTCTGAGTAGCGATGCGCAGACCTTCGATAATGTGGAGACGGGCTTCAGCCTTCTTCAAGTCGAACTGGGTGGAGCGGGTGATCACATCAAGACGATGGTCGATATAAATCTGGATCAAGTCCTTCAGGGTCAGAACCTTGGGCAGGTTGTTCACCAGGGCCAGGTTGTAAATGCTGAAGGTAGTCTGCAGCTGGGTATTCTTGAACAAGTTGTTCTGAACCACTTCTGCAACGGCATCCTTACGGAGTTCGATAACGACGCGGATACCTTCCTTGTTGGATTCATCGCGGATGTCGGTAATGCCGTCGACGCGTTTGTCCTTAACAAGTTCTGCAATCTTCTTACAGAGTTCAGCCTTGTTCACCATGTACGGAATTTCCGTCACGATGATGCGGGGCTTGCCGCGGCTGTCGGTTTCAATTTCTGTGCGGGCACGGAGGCGGACCTTGCCGTGGCCAGTGAGGTATGCATCACGGATACCTGCGCGACCGCAGATGATGCCACCCAGAGGGAAGTCCGGACCGCTGACATAGTTCAGCAGTTCTTCGCCCGTAATGTCGGGATTTACAGCCTGAGCGTGAATAGCATTTGCAATTTCACGGAGGTTATGGGGAGCCATGGAGGTGGCCATACCCACAGCAATACCGGTAGTACCGTTCACCAGCATGTTGGGAATGGCAGAAGGCAGGACCTTCGGCTCTTCCAAGGATTCATCGAAGTTGGGACCCATGTCTACGGTATCTTTTTCAAGATCTTCCAGCATGAGAACACCCAGGTTGTTCATCTTGGCTTCGGTATAACGCATTGCAGCGGCGCCGTCACCATCGATAGAACCGAAGTTACCCTGACCGAAAACCAGCGGATAGCGCAGGGAGAAGTCCTGAGCCATACGGACCAGAGTTTCGTATACAGCGGAGTCGCCATGGGGGTGGTACTTACCGATCACGTCACCCACGATACGGGCAGACTTCACGGTGGGCTTATTGGGAAGCACACCCAGCTTATGCATACTGTACATGACGCGGCGATGCACCGGTTTAAAGCCGTCACGGGCATCGGGCAGAGCACGAGCCACAATCACGCTCATGGAGTAGCGGAGGTAGCAGTCCTGCATGTCCTGTTCAATCAAGGACTTGAACTGAGTACCTGGAAGCATTTCTTCAGACATTCACTTTTCCTCAAATTAGTGATTAGTGGTTAGTGGTTAGTGGTTAGGAAAGCACTCCTAAACTTGGCCACCCTCCGCTAATTTTTCATTTATCATCTCATCTATTAATTTCAAACTTTCGTAGGCGGTCTGGTTGATGCGGTGGGGCGTAATAGTCGCATAACCCTGGTTCAACAGATAGTCATCACTATCCACAGGGGATTCATTCCACAACTTGTCGCCATCCAGCAGCCACAGCTTGTCGCCAGAGCCATCTTCTGCGTCTACCAGACTATAATGGTCCGTAAACATTTCGCGGGCCATGACCGCAGCCTTGAAGCCCTTGAAGTCCGCAGGCTTTACCTTGGGGAAGTTCACATTCCAGAAAGTACCGGGAGCGACATTCTCGAACAGGCGATCCTTGACCACACGAACTGCAAATTCAACAGCAGTTTCCAGCAGGTCTCCCCCACAACCGCGGAGGGATAGTGCAACACCAGGAACACCCCACAGGGCGGCTTCGCGGGCACCGGCCACCGTACCGGAATACAAGGACGAGACGCCGGAATTTTCACCCACATTCACGCCAGAGAAACAGACGTCGAACTCCCCTGCCGCAGAACTTACACCCGGGCAACCCTCCGGTTCCTGGGAAAGCCCGAATTTTGCAAAATGACCTAGGGCAAACTTGGCGCAATCTGCAGGTGTGCCAGACACGGAATAGAATTCATAAGGCCAGGCTTTCGTACCGTCGGCAGCCACCGGAGCATCATCATCGGCGGGAACGGCCTTAATCCTCAGAGCCCTACGCACGGTAAAGGCCTGGCTCACCCCACTTTGCTCCGTTTCGGGGGCAAAGACGAACACATCGGCAACCTTGGACAAGGCAGCCGCAAGAGCGCGCAGATTGTCGCTCCTAAACCCATCGTCGTTTACGATGAGAACTCGTGTTCTAGGGGTATTTTGCATGCTCTATAAAAAATAGAAATTTCTTACAAAGCGGGCTGTAAAAACCTGACATTTGGGCCCTTCTGGCCCTTTTTTCTATTCATAATTAGCAATACCTTCCCGACGTACCCCCCTTTTTGTTTTATATAAGTCCATTTTTGTTTTATAAAAACGTCGTTTTATAAAATTAATCTTATTTTCTTTCGTTTTTAAGCAAAATTCAACATTTTTGTTTTATAAAATATTGACAATTATGTTTTACCTAGGTATATTTGGGTCATGCTTAAATCTGTAATCGAATACCAAAATTACCGCCAATACATTTTGGACTACTACACCGAGCGAAAGCGTTGCTCCGCTTTCACCTGGAGAGAGTTCGCCAAACTGGCTGGTTTTGCATCCGGTTCCTATCTTAAGCTTGTCTGTGACGGTAAAACACGCCTTGTGGAGGAAGGCGCTAAAAAGACCGCCATAGCCATGGGGTTATTGGACTTTGAGTTCGACTATTTCATTTTGCTGGTTCAGTACGAAAACGCAAAGAACGACCAGCAGAAGAAAAAATACTTTGAAGAAATCCAGGAACTCACATCGGCACACAAAGTCAAGCTGCTGGGTAGTGAATCCTACACCTATTATGAATCCTGGGTCCATTCCGTGATTCGCGAACTTGCTCCCGCCATGCCTGGCGCAAAGCCGTCGGATATAGCCAAGGCCTGCAGCTCCCCTGTCAGCGCCGCCGACGTCAGCGACAGCTTGCAGTTCCTCACCAAGAACGGCTTCTTGTCTAAAGACAGCGCGGGCAATTATCATCAGGAAGACCGCTCCCTGACAACGGGGCGCCTAGACTACGTTTCATTGGCAGTCCATTCCTTGATAAAGCAGATGGGCGAATTCGCCTTGAAGGCCTTTGACGAACTTCCCATTTCAGAGCGACACTTCAGCGGCATCACCCTGGGCGTCACCGAAAAAAGTTATAGGCAGGTCATCGACGAATTGACGGAATGCCGCCGCCGTATCGTGGCCATCGTTTCGGCAGAAGACGAAACCGAAAAAGTCTGCCGTCTAAATATGCAATTATTTCCCCTGGCAACCGTGCCAGAAGAATACAAGAACAATCAACAAAAAAATTAAGGGCTAGGAAAATGAAGAACTACTTTAAGACATGGGGCGGAATCGCAACGTTATCGCTAATGGCGTTAACTACAGCCCTCACCGCATGCGGAAATCAAGAAACCGCCGGAGGCACCAGCGAAGAAGCCGAAGGCATCGTCGCCATCACCGACAAGACCATCGCCGGCGTCTCCCAGAAGGGTCCGTTCCTTAAGGGTTCCACCGTAATCATCAAGGAAACCGCCTCAGACGGAAGCCTTACCCCCACCGGCAAGGAATTCGAAACAACCATTCGAAGCGACAAGGGAGACTACAAGTTCTCAAATCTGGATCTCAAGACCCAATACGCCATTTTCTCTGCCGAGGGTTACTACCAAAGCGAAGAAACCGAAGAAAAGTCAAACTGTCCCATCCATCTTGAAGCCGTATCCGACATCGAAGGCCGAGAAAAGGTCAACATCAATATTCTTACTCACTTTGAACACAAAAGAGTCATTAACCTAGTCAAAGAAGGAAAATCCTTCTCCAAGGCAAAGAAGCAGGCTTCAGAAGAAGTCTTACAGGCTTTCGGCGTGGACGTCCAGAACTACTCTGCAGAAAATCTGAACATTTTCAACATGACCGAAGCAGATCTCGTTTTGTACAACCTCAGCCTTTATATTGACCACATTACAAACCGAACCTATTACTATCACGAAACCGAAGAAGAATCTTGTCAAAATGCACAAAACGTTCTAGACAGCTACGCAAACGATTTCGCCGACGACGGAGAACTTAGCGACTCCCTTTTATCGGTATTCATCGACATCGCTTACGAAGGTCAATTACGCAATGAAGAAGGCCTCACCTTAGAAGGTATAGACGAAAAGGAAAAAGTCGACCCCGGTTCCCGTCTTGACTTGACCATTCTGGGAAACGAATACTTATTCGGCACAATGTTGTTTACAAACTATATGGAAGTCGAACCCTGCGGAGAAAGCCAATGGGGAGTCATTAAGCCCATAAAGAAGTCCATTACACTTGGTGGCGACTACTTAATCTGTAACGCATTTTATTGGGAGATCATTACAAAAGAAGAATATGAAGAGTTTACCGCACCGATCAAGCACCAAGTCGGGTCCATGACCGACAAGCGCGACGGGAAAAAATACAGTACAGTTTCCTTCAAACACAAAGGTAAAACATACGAATGGATGGCAGAGAACCTCCTGTACACCGATTCCACCGTACATTATTCCGACAAGAAACTTCCTGGCAGCTACAATTGGACAACCGCAATGAATCTGGACAGCAGCTACAAGAAAAAAACTGTCGACATAAGCCTCATTGATTCACTCCACCAGGGAATTTGCCCAGACAACTGGCATATCGCCACAAACGACGAATGGGAAGCCCTCATTAAATACGTCGGCGATGCACGCAATCTGCTTGATGAGAAATGGAAAATTTCGGACAGGAAATTCGCTTTGGCAAAGGATATCTTCGGGGTATTCCACAACAAGTTTGACTTCAACCTCACTCCGACCGATTATGAATTCCTGGAAACATACTACCACACCTATGCACGAGACAGCAAACTCTTAAATTACGTTTCCTTTAAGGATATGTACGGCGAATGTACTTTTGATGAAAAACTTGAAGCAGACGCCTACGACGATTATTATGAAAAATACTACGAATACATGCGAGAACATCACGAATACATCGAAGGCGGATTTTCAATAGAATTAGAAGTTCTTCATGGCAGCGTTTATGACAATTTCCGTTCCAACAAGGAAGATGTCGCCTACGTCCGTTGCGTAAAGAACTAAAACCATTTAGGTCCCGATTTGGGAATCTGCATACCAGGGGTTAGGAAAAAGCAGATTTGGGACCAGTTAGGAGAAATCCCGCGGAGACGTCCGCGGGATTTTTACGTTCTTTGCACAGCGTTAAAAATCAGCCCTTGGCGCTTCTTAGGCAGAACGCCATTATGGCAAAAGCCCCTGCCACATTCATACTGGCCTTGCGACCTGCCATGGGAATGGTCACCTTCATGGTGGTTGCGGCCATGATTTCGGGAGCGATACCCAGTTCTTCGTTACCCAGGATAATCAGGCCCTTTTCCGGCCATGTTACTTTATTTATGTCCGGAATATCTTCACCTGTTTCAAGGGCGATAATTTCGTATCCGTTTTCCTTATGCCAGTTGATGCAGTCAAAGGGATCTTCCCAGCGCTTGATAGGAATCCATTCCTGACAGCCACGGGCGGCACTCTTTACAGTCACATGATCGGGGCTGCAGCTATAACCGGAAAGATGGACGCCTTCCAGGCCGAAGCAATCGGTACTGCGGATAATGGAACCCACATTAAAGGCACTGCGGAGGTTATGAACCAGGACCGCAAACTGAATAGGCTTTTCGTTTGCAACCTCGCGGTCGCCCGGTTCCTGCTCCAGATAAACGTCACGTTCAAAGCCAAGGCCTGCGCGGGTACGGAAGGTCTTGTACAGGTCAATCATCTGAGCCTGGTTCTTGCCCACCAGAGTTTCTTCGGGAGGAAGCTTCATCCATTCTGCGTAGGTTTCAAATTCCTTCTTGGCACGAGAAACGTCATCGCCCAACTGCAAAATGATGACACGCAGAAGTTCCGCCAAGCGCTTGTACTTGGAGGTTTCCTTTGTAGCGAGAAATTTCTTTTCAGAGAACATATTTTGCTGGATCCTTCACTTCGTTCAGGATGACACGCGGGAGGAGAACATTACTTGGCCTCGGCGACGCCTGCGGGAATGTGTTCAGCGCCTTCGGCGGCCATGTTCTTGTCCATCTGGGTGCGGGTCAGAGCGTTCACTGCTTCGGTCAGGCGGTCGATAGCCTTGATCAGTTCGTCCATCTTGGCTTCGCTTACACCGCCAGCAATAACTGCGGCTGCCTGAGACTGGACGGCGGCAACATCGGCCACGGGAGCAGCCTTTGCTGCAGCGGGAACCTTGCCCAGCCAAATGTCCGGCCAGCGGTCATTACCGGAATGATAAGTAATACGTGCCGCAGATTCTACCGGTTCACCAATCTTCCACATATAAAGTTCGTAGTCGAATATGTCGTGGTCATGGCCCTTATCGGTAGCACCCCACACCAGCCACTTTCCGTCAGGGGAAATTCTGGGGAAGTATTCATGACTGCGACGACCCGGCAAATCCATCAGACGAACATTCTTGGGAATGCCAAAGAAGCCCACCTTTTCCACCTGCTTGCCATCCTTGGCGCTAAACCACAGGATTTCGCTAGGAGCGGCCGTTCCACCATTACCAGTGGGGTTCACACGGTAGAGCTTGGAGCCGTCAAAGTTCCAGTCAATCTGGCAACCGTCACCGGACTTGGTCCAGCTATTCTTTGCCAAATCCCACACGCCAGTTTCACGCATAGAACCGCGAAGGGTAATAGCCAAGTGCTTTCCATCAGGACTCATGTTAGGTTCCTGAAGAATTACGCCAGACTTGTCAAAAGCGACTTCGCCGTCAAGGATCATAGTTTCTGCCTTGGAAGCCAAATCCATGGTAAAGACCTTGCCTGCACGACTAAACACAATAGACTTTCCATCAGGGCGCCACGTACCCCAGGTCGCATTCTCAACCACCTTATGGGCATCACTTCCATCCAGATTTACCATCCAAATGTCCCACTTTTCAGGGTAGTTGGCATCGTTTTCGGGAACCCAACCGCCCTTGCTGCGGTTAAAAAGCACCTTGGATCCATCGGGGGAAATTCTGGGGAACCAGTCCACATTGTCACTAGCAGTCAGGGCATGAGCGCCAGTTCCGTCGGCATTCATAAGCCAGATATCGTGATGAGAATTTGCTCGACTTGTAGACCAGGCGATTATACCTTCCACCTTGCCTTTCAAGGCGTCCAAAGCCTTCTGTTCATCGGCGGTGGGGTCAACGGCAGCTCCGGTAGGAGCACCCTGCTGGGCAAAAGCCATAGCAGTTGCAAACAGACTGGGCAATACAAACTTCATTGCTTTCATAAAATCCTCAATTCGCGCCTTATACTTTTCTCTCAAAAGATAGCAACACAACCTTATTTTCTAAAAAAAATCAGCATTTTATACCCGACATTCCCCATTTTTAAGGTCAAAAACTTGACGAGAAACACAATCGGTTCCATCCGTATACATAAATCACTTACAATTAATCGCAAATTAAACTTTTGAATTTATTTTAGTACAAAAAAAAGGTGTGCTATATGAAGATGTTTTCTATTCCCGCTCTCGCCTGCGCCATGACCCTGGGTTTTGGCCTGGCATCCGCTCAGACAATCACCCCCACCCGCGTGGGTCCCGTTAGCCAGTACGGCCAGCTCATCACCGGTAAGAATTCTGCTGGACAGGGCCGAATTTACGGTTCCTGCGAAGGCGTCAAGGACGGTGCCGAAGTACAGGTTCGCGGCATGAGCCTTTACTGGAGTATGGTCGCGAAGTCTACCGAATTCTGGACTCCCGAAGGTATCGCCACTATGGTCAACGACATGAACGTCCAGATTGTCCGTGCCGCCATGGGTACAACCAACGAAGACTGGTGGGGATGTAAGGACGGAACGGAAAGTTGCGGCAACGACAAGTCCAAGCACATTACCGGCTATGCAACCGATGCCGAATTCCAGACCAATCTTATGAACACCGTGGTAGAAGCAGCCATCAAGAACGACATCTATGTCGTTATCGACTGGCATTCCCATCAGGCTCACGAAGAAGTGGACAACGCAACAAAATTCTTCACAGAAATGGCCCAGAAGTGGGGTCAGTATGACCACGTCATTTTCGAACTTTACAACGAGCCCAAGGAAACATCCTGGGGCGTGATCAAGGACTACGCAGACAAGGTCGTTTCCGCCATCCGTCAACATTCCGACAACCTGATTCTTGTGGGCAACAGAAAGTATGACCAAAACCCGCAGGAAGCCATCAATAACGAAGTAACCGGCGAAAACATCGCCTACACCTTCCACTATTACGCCAATTCCCATTGTTGGGAAGGTCAGACAAGCTGGGGTGACCCCTGCGAAGGCGCCAATGCCCAGCAGGCAATCAACGCCGGTCTGTCCGTATTCGTGTCTGAATGGGGAACCGCCGACGCAAACGGCGGCGGCAATCCCGATACCGGCCGCAACACCAGCTGGCAGAATTGGATGGATCAGAATAAACTTTCCTGGGCAAACTGGAGTGCCTCCAAGGTTGAAGAAGGTACCGCCGCATTCAGCAGCGGATCCAACAGGAACAGCCTGCAGTACACCACCTCCGGCCAAATGGTCAAGGAATATCTGTCAACCAATCCCACCACTTACACCAGGTGCGCCACCGCCCCCATTCCGGAACCCAATCCGGAAGAAGCAATCCATGGTTTGCACAGCGCAAACTTTGACGTAACCTTCTCGGGCAAGGCATTGAACGTTTCCGGTGCTACCGCCAACGTTGAAATCTTTACCGCAAAGGGTGACAAGCTGATGGACATCAACAACGTGCAGGGCGAACTTTCCCTTGCCGCATTCCCTGCAGGTAAGTACCTGGTTCGCGTAAAGTCTGGATCCGTTTCCAAGATGAAGGCAATCAGCATCAAGTAACTCAAATTTTCTATGAGAGAGAAGGGGTCGCCGGCCGTGGGTCAAACCATAACGCTGGCGGCCATTTTCGCATCCAGGAATGCATACAGATAAAAGAACGTAACCTGGAATCCGTTTAGTTGACGCGATCTAGTACTGCAAAGTACTCATCGTTATAAACGCAAGTCCACCGACCCGACTGAATCAAGGAATTAATCAGCTTTTCCCAACGGGCGTAATATCGCAAGGGAAGAACGGCCCTATCTATATTATGAATTTGCGCATGAGTTACAAACTCCTGGGGATTTTCGGCAAAGTTTAGATACTGCTGAAAAAAATCCGCTGACTTTAAAATAAAGCGTCCGTCGATGTACGTTGAATCCGCAGGATTTATAAAGGCTAGATACCCTCCAGCACGGTCATCATTAAACAATCTTCCCAAATGAGGATGCATCGACATCCACTGTGCCGCCAACACAGGCACACGCTGATACGAAATCATCGAGCAATCGTACGTTGTTAGAGAACGGCACCAAAGCCCTGCGACAAACATCAATGCCGCACACAGAATGCCCCATACGACTTGCCGCCCATGGGCGGTCATTCTCTTTATCCACAGATTCACTCCGGCAGTCACCACAACCACACTGTAGATGAACACGGGCAGGAACAGCACGAAATTCCGTTCAGCGGTCAAAGCGAGAACCGAAACCACAAGCAGGCAAAAGCGATACTTAAAAGAACTCCGTAGGCTAATCGCAATTCCCGCCAGCGACATCAAGATTACAAGCGCAGAAGTTCCCACAGATTCTCCGGCAAGAAGAATCTTGAAGGGTGACCTGTTCTCGGCAATTTCACTTGCAAAAATAGAGGCGGATTCCGTAAGCCCTAAAAGCCGGTCAAGAAGTCCAAACGGATACAGGAAAAGCCGGAGTCCTTCTGCATGAAGAAGTGGCATCAAGAACATTGCTATTACAAAGGCAATCCATGGAGAACGCCACCAGCATTTAACCCTGGAAACAAGAACATAGAATGCAAAGAGAGGGCCGAGAATGTACAATCCCTGGCATTTGCACCATAGCCACTGTACCAAGAGAACCAGCAGCGACACCATCATTTTCTTTTTCATGGCCCAGGCAGAATCAAAAACTTTTTCAAGGAGATTCCAATACAGTCCTAGAAATACAAGACTGAATACAACAGGACGGATTTCAAACTGATAACGGAAAACAAAAAGTAAAATGGCGAAGCACACCGTCACCAGCCAACTTAAGGTTTTATAGCAAGGGCGGAGGAAAAGCCAAAATACCAAGCCCCAAAGCAAGGACTTTGCAAATACAAGCAAGGGGGCTCCACCTAGACCATAGACAAAACCCGTAACGGCCTGAAAGTATTCATGTACATTTACGACAGGTTCACGAACAGGAGTCCACGTAACCACCCATTCTCGCGAACAGGCCAGGTGCCACCAGATATCAGTATCCGTTAACGGGAATAGTGCAACCAGAATTGCCGTCAAACAGATAAATGAAAGCATCCTAGGCAAGACTACTCCAAGGTCTTGAGCAAGGAATCAATACGGCTAGTAATCCGCATAGCCCCATAATAGCAGAGGTGGTCTGCATCAGAAGCCATGTCATCATCGTAGTCGTGGTTTCCCATCTTATTTTCATCCATCATCACGAAATTCGGGTACTTTTCGCTCAGCGCCTCAATCTTCTTGATAAGGCTCTTGGCCTTACTGCGACGCAAGCCGTAGCGTCCGTAAGCGCCTGTTTTCTTGTATGCCGGATTCTGCGGGAACAAAACGCCAACCACATAGATATCACGTTTCTTAGCTTCCTTGATAATGGAAACTAACGTATTAAAGCTACTGTCGAGCAATGCGGGATGATCATCTAAATATGTGGAGTCAAACAGGACCTCGGGATTCTTGCCCCAGGATTTGCATTTCGCCTTGCAGTAACGTCCATAATCCACCTTATAATCTGAACCGGACAACACACCAGGTCCGTCTTCAGTATATTCCGCAAGACCTTCAGGATATCCATCCTTCCAATAATCGTGATTTTCATCGTACACATAACCAGGATAGTTCTTGTAATAAGAGTCAAAGAAGTTATCACCGTCAGCACCATCGACCTTATGCCAGAAATCAATATCCAGCGACAGGACGATATATTTCATGTTCTTCACATGGTTGAACACATACTTGTGCAGCAAATCCCTAATGGTATAAATGGAGCTTGGCGTCTGCGCAATATTGATAGAAAAGAAATCATCTTTCATCTTGTTCGGAGACACACCATCCAAAGGTCTAGACGAGCCAACAATAACAACCTCGGCGGAATCCCTATATTTCCAGATCAGTTCCATCTTATAGCGCATCAGAAGCGCACTTTGACTGTCGCTAGGTTTCATATAGACACCCGCGCTATCGGGATCAAGGACAGATTCGTTTTCCAATTTTATCGGTTGCTGAATCCAGAAACTGGGATGCCACAACTCATCACTTTCGGCCACATCGATAACGCTACTGTCAGAAAGGTTTACCAGCACGATCTTAGGATGAGCATTGTTGGAATTGGTAACGGTAGCCACAATCAGGTTAGAACATTCATTAGGATTGCGATTCTGAACCCACTCGCTATGGTCAAAAGAAAATCCTTCGGGAGCCTTTACGGATTGAATGAGCTTGCCCGTACTATCGGCCACAAGAATACGTTCGTGGGTCTTGTAATCATCGCCAACAAATTCCTTGCCAGTCTTTCCACCGAAATCCAGGAACAAAGTCCTCTTGCAAACATCATGGGATAGCGACACATTGCAGGCCTGTTCTCCATTATACCAGACCGTATCCGCCCCACCCACACGAGCTCTAAGCAGGCGGGCCCCCGTCACAGCAAACTTATTGTTGTTGCTGACGCCTCCATGATAGGCTCCGTTAAAGAGTTTCTTCGGAGTTCCAAAACGGTTATTCGAGAAAGTTACCTGCCAAGTGCTTTTTTTCTCAAAGTCAGATTCGTTCTTATTATTACCAGCATCGGATACATAAACGATTACGGTATCTCCGTTATCCAGAACTCGCCATCTGGGAATTGCGGCATGATCGCTATCCAGCTTATAACGTTTATAAGTTTCAAGGTTTCTAACAAAAAGGTTAGACTTTCCACTTACGCCTTCCAATCCTGTACAATAGGCGACATATCGACCGTCAGGAGAAATTTCCGGATGATAGACCGAAACGGAATCATCAAACTCATAAGCATTCAAGAAGCCGTTAGAATAGTCCACATAGGCGAGATTTCCCGTCATATCGTCTCTAAAGGCAAGCTTTCCCTTATAACTTTTTGAAAGGCGGTATATGGTGTTATAGTCAATAACGGAACCTACGCGATTGCAACTAATGGTACCATCACTGCTCAACCATACCGCAGAAAGGAAGGGACCGTAGACAAGTCGGAAGCCCACATAATCGGCCTTCGTTGAAGATGTTACGGTATAAACGTCACCCCTGCTGTAGACATGCATGGACTTGGGAGAATTCTGATAGCTCCCCCCCTTGATAATGCGTTCACCAAGGGAGCCGCCGTTCAGCGCCCCCACAAAGTTATACACTGTAGTATCGGCAAATTTTCCCAGCCAGTCGTTCACCCATTCCGCAACGTTACCGGCCAGATCGCACACATTCAAATCATCGCCGGTAGTGCAGACTTCATGAACTTCATAATCAGAATTGTCGCTATTCCAGCTTTTCTTCGGGAGCCAATTTGTCTTTGCGGCAAAAGCCCATTCCGCTTCAGTGGGCAAACGGAAGCCCACATTTTCCATTTTATAGACGAAGCCTTCCAGGTTAGTGCAGTTTCCGTCGGAATCAAAAGTCATTCCCGTATAGGAATAAACCGTATCCAACTTCTCTTGCTTACTCAAGGCATTCGCATATAGAACCGCATCATAGAAGGTCACGTTCGTCACAGGCAAATTTTCTTTTGAACAGGAAACGAACTTCCCCCACTTTTCGCCCTTGGCCAACTTCTTGTAATCGCCACAAGTAACCTCATGCTTATCCATGTAGAAACTGTAGTTGAAAAGGACCCGCATCTTGGTCTTTTCATTTTCCTTGGCATCTTCATCATCGGTTCCAAGGAAGTTGTCAAATTCTGCGGCAGGATCAAAATACACCATTCCCTTTGGCATATAGCCTTCTTCCGTAGAGCTGCTAGCAGAATCCGTACAGCCCCAGAAAAGCAAGACCATCATGCACAAGGCAAGGCTAAATACACGTTTCATTACTTAAGTCCTTTCAACACATCAACAAGGCGGGTTGTTATGTATTCGGCACCCACACTACTTAAATGGTCACGATTATAGGCCATTTCATCAGCGTAGTTATGGTAACCCATCTTGTATTCATCCATCAGGATAAAATGTTTCTTTCGCTTGGCCAAATCATTCAGCCACTGGATTTTTTCAACAGCGATACTGCGTTGTAGGCCATAAACACCAAAGCTACCGGTATTGGCATATTGGGGTGCCTGCGGGAAAATTATACCTATAAGATAAATGCCTTTTTCTGCAGCAATATCAGTCAGAGCTTCCACTTCCTGCAAGCAACTATCCAGGAATTCCAGCTGTTTATCGGTAAAGACAGAGTCAAACAGGACGTCAACCGGATCAGAATTCCAGCCGCGAGAAGCAGACCAAATATTTCCGCGTTCACTAAACTGTTCCACGAGTTCATCTTCTGCAGGATAGGCTTCACGAACCGCATCAACAAAGCCTTCGGGAATTCCATCTTCCCAATGATTGTGGTTTTCGTCATAAATATACCCAGGCACAAAATCTCTAATCAAAGCCCAGTGATCTTCGACACCACGCCAGTTATCCAAATCGACAGAGAATACAATAGCCTTCAAACGGTCTGCATGCTTCAAGGCGTAGTTTCGGATAAAATTCAAGTCTCGATGACCGTCAATACCCGACACAGCCACATTCAGCATTTTCCATTCCGGATAGAGGTCGGGATTCAAGCCCATTTCACTGCGAGAACTTCCGACCATCAGGACTTCTGTACGGTCTAACTGTTCCCAGAACTTCTGAATCTTGATTCTATAGCGAGCCTGTTCAAGATTATGGCCATCTCCGAGGTAGACGCCAGCACTATCCCAATCAATCGTAGACTCTCCTCCTGCGTGACCGCTGTGCTTAATCCACAGACTAGGATGCCAAAGGTCATCACCTTCAATCAGTTCAACCACGCTACTGTCAGCAAGATTAATCAAGGCAATTCTAACATGAGAACCTTCCAAATCGGTAAGAGTAGCTACAGCAAAATTTTCCTTGTCGCTCCAATTGTTTCTTAGAGCCCATTCGCTATGATCAAAGGTATAGTTTTCGGGAGCGGCAACAGACTGTACCAGTTTGCCAGACTCATCGGCAATCAGCAGGCGCTGGTGAGTTCTGTATTTTTCGCCTACAAAGTCAGCACCAGTCTTTCCACCAAAATCAAGGAATAAGGTTCTTGCAGAGCCATCTTTAGACAAGGAAACGTTACAGGCCTGTTCACCATTGTACCATACTTCATCCTTTGCGGAAGAAGCCAGGGTTTCCCCCTTACGGGCAACTTTTGCACGGAGCAAACGAGCACCGGTTACAGCCAACTTTTCGTTAACACCGCCATGATAGGCTCCATCAAACAGTTTCTTGGGAGTACCGAACTTGCCGTTTGCAAAAGAAACCTGCCATGTAGAAGTTGCTTTAAAGGAATCATCATTTTTATTGTTGCCAGCATCCGTCACATATACAATCGTCGTATCCCCATCTTCGGTAACACGCCAGCGAGGTATAGCGGCACTTTCAACATCAAGTTTAACCAGACCGAAACCAGACACATCTAAATTACGCACATAAAGTTCAGAACGGCCGCTAACTCCTTCCGACTTGGTACAGAAGGCCACCTTGGAACCATCAGGGGAAATATCCGGATGATAAACCGACAGTGTATCATGGATTTCCCTAACGGTAGAACGGCCACTGGCATAATTCACAAAGCTCAAGTTTCCAGATACATTGTTTCGGAAAGCAAGCTTTGCAGAAAATGTTCCCACCAGGGACTGCATGGTAGACGAGCTAACTAGAGAAAGTACGCGGCTCCCGTTGGCGGAGCCATCAGAAGACAACCATGTTGCGTTGGCGATTTTACCATAAGCCAGTCTAAATCCCACATAGTCCGCCCTAGTCGAAGAAGTCACCGTATAGATATCGCCACGGGAATACACATTCAAGGATGTTAAATCATTACGATAGCTTCCACCCTTTACAACACGTTCACCAAGAGAGCCTCCATCAGGAGCTCCCGTATAATTTAAAATCGTAGTATCCTTGAAATAACCAAGCCAGTCATTCACCCACTCCATGGCATTACCTGCCATATCGCAAAGCATCAATTCTTCTTTAACGGCTTTCCTAGACAGGGTATTTCCTGTCTTTTTCACGGAACACACAGGATGCAGTACATAGTCAGAATTGCCGGAATTCCAAGACAAATCAGGATTCCAACCCGTAGAGGCCACCAGGACCCATTCCGCTTCCGTTGGCAAACGGTAGCCATCGGTTTCTGGCCTGAAGACAAAACCCTCTAAATCAGTGCAATGTCCTTCTGTGTCAAAAACAGCCTTCGTGTAGGAATAGGCTGTATCCCTATGATCCTTGACGCTTTTGCCATTGGCAAAGAGAACCGCATCATAGAAGGTAACATTGGTTGCAGGCAGACTATCGTTGTCGCAAGGAATCTGCACCAGTTTCAGTTCGTTAAATTCCTTACAGGTTACCTCATGTCGTCCCACAGAAAAATTGTAATCGAATTCCACCTTCATCACGGGGCGTTCATTGACCTTACCATATTCCGAACCCAAGAAGGTTGAGTGCCCTGCGGCAAGAATCCGGAGCATACCTTCGACAGAATCCCTATCCATTACAGGCTGAAAATACTCCGGCATCACAATCTTCGCCTCCGGTTCAGAATCGGAGCACGAAAGAGAACAAAATACCATTCCCAAAGCAAAGAACGATGTCAAATATTTTTTGAGATGTTTAGGCATAAATAGTCCTGGTTAGACAACCAAATTTATAAAATTAAAGACTATTCTTTGCAACCTGCTGGTTTACCTTTATGCCTTCATAATCAGGAAAAAACTGTTCTGCAACCCGATACCAAATCAGAGCGTGATGTACATCATCTTTTAAATACAGATTGCCCATGTTAAAGGCGGCAAGCCCCATGAACTGGGAGGATGTCAACGGTTTAAATTCAAAACCCGTCCATGGTCCAGACTTGTATTTTTCACGGTATTCGTCATCCGTGTAGGAATACCCCTGGCGATTAGGTTCCAGGTTTACTGAGCCATAGCGTAAAAAAACATGCCCCGGCAAGAGAATTGCAGAAAGATTGATTTCACGAGCCTCAGCCACCATCATGGCAAGCCAGGCCAATCCCATACAACCCGAGGTTTTCGCATCAAGAACCTTCAACGGTAAAATGGAACCTTCCGATACCGCAGCCTCCCCCGCCCCGGCAAATTTTATATCCCAGAAATTCCAGAGCAATTTTTTTAGGGAACCTAAGGTATCACCCGAAGCTGCAAGGGAACTGTCGTAAAACGCAAGCCCCCTTCGCCAATCATCCGTAGAATCAGCGCAATCCACAGAGCGACCCTCAAAGCCACAAGCCATTTCCAAGTAGCTAGGATTTCCACCCTGACCACCCCAAAGCCAATACAACCCAATACCCCCCAGAACAAACAAAGTTCCAGGAACAAACAGCTTAAAGATGTATTTCGACTTTTTCATACGTTTTCACCCAACCGAAACGCATCGCCCGGAGCAAAACTAATCATCACCGAAGCGCGTCCCACTCCATGGGGGATTGCCAGAGGTCTCTTGCTGTCATCATGTAGACAACGAGTCTCTTGCTTTGCATATCCTTCTTCATCTTCATCATACGGCTGCGCACGCCAGGGCCACCGCCCCAACTGGTAAGCACCTGTACATCCAAACCTGTTGCATAAGCCAGCAAGGAACCCGGTCCACCACTCTTCTGATCCACACTTTCAAACACACCCGTAAAAGAATCCCCCATCAAAAGAATAGGAGCATTCTTACCACCCTTATAAGTTTCAGTTCCCTTATAAACCTTCATCACGTTCAAGGTATCCGCAGGATACTTTGCTTTTTCTGCATCCGGCAAATGAGACACCAGATCACCTTCACGCAAGGTGGTCGTTTCCTGCAAATTCAGGGAACCAGGCTGAGCCCCCGTCTCTGCGTACCAGCTATACTGCGTCACGCGGCCGGCCAAAAGTTCCATGGCAGCAAGTTCACCCGGCAAGGCCCAGTGGGTATCGTAGCGCTGGTAGCTGAAATGAGGCGGTTCATCGCCAGCCTTTGCCGACATAAGTGCCGGATAAATATCCAGCACATCGATACCCGCTTCCAGAAGTTCCTGAGTAAAGGCTCGACCTTCAGGATTGACGCACAAGTCAGCAGCAGTCCCCGGCACAAGCTTTTCACCATAGATTTCTTCTTTCACCGGAACTGGAACAACCAACAATTGGATACCAAGAGAATCCAGATACTGCTTCAATTCTACCATTCGGGGCAGCGGATTATGGAGAGAATCCTGGGCACTAATCTTGTCAGCCAGCAGATAATTTGCATTGCGACGGAACCAGAGGAAACCTCCCTCCACCTTCTTGCCGTTAGCATCTACTTCGGCCCAGGCATTCTGTTCCTTGGACAGTTTCGCCATCTGTTCTGCCAGAGCCTTGCGGAATGTTGCGGTAGCTTCGTTCGCCGGGCAGGAACCCTTCACTTCATTCAAAGTTTCAAGGCGGAATGCAGACGTTGTATCCAAGTGACGTTCCACCGGAATCACTTCGCCGGAATTGGCCAGAGAATCAGCCACCTGCTTAGCTCGAATCGCCTCATCACTCATACGGAACGCAGGAACTTCAAAGCCGATCCACATAGGCGTGCCCATTGGATTGCCACGCATCACGGCAAAGGGTTTACCATTTTCCCAGGGAGCACCTGCCGTATGCGGTTCCAAATCTGTATTCAAGGTCGGATACCAGTAAGAAGACAAAGTGCGAGCCCAGTTCATGGCATCATCCGCATTCATCTCACCAGTTAGATAGTAATTCAGGATTTCAGCAGCCTCTCCAGTAGACTTGTACTTCAGCTTACCATAGAAAACACTGCGACCCGTCCAGAAAGCAGGCATCACCTCGACCCACCATTCCACAGAACCGTCACTCATGGGAACACCCCACATGCGATTCACATTCTGGAAGGCACGGAACACTTCAGGTTCGTCCCACTTGACCGCTTCCACGGAATTCAAAATTACATTCAGGGAATCGTTACCCAACTGGGTATACATCAACTTGGCAAAAGGTTCCCAAGAAATGGGAGCACGTCCACCGACAACGGCCGGTTCATAAGCAGAAAGAGAATCCAGCATGGGGAACGGATAATCCTTCAGCTCGGCGGAAGCCATCTTACCAGTATAATTTTCAGGCTTTTCATCCTTACCGGCCCAACGGATAGGATTGTTAAAATAGGTGGCAAAATCAAGGGCAGCCATGGTGGGCTTTTCCACCACACGAATCTGCTTGTCTGCAGAAACCACTTTCATTTCGAAAACGGCAACCGGTGAAGAAGGAGGCGGCAGCGGAATGACAGGCGCAACCATTTCTGCAGAAGAATCAATTTCAGTCTTCTTATCGACCCCGGAATTACTTCCGGCACAAGACATCAAACCAAAAGAAAAAGCCGATGCAGCGAGAACGGCCCCGACCTTAAAACATTTAACGGTATAATTTTTCATATTCATTAGGGAATATAAAAAACTCCGCCCGACTTTATTTTTTTTGATTCTAAAAATTCATTTCCTTTGGGTAACACATCAAGCATATCCAAGTGTTACAGGAAAGGAACAATTTCTATATTTAACTCGGTAAATAAAGGAATGCTTATGCCCGCACAAGGTGAACACAACAAGTGGATAGCTCTAGCCCTCTGTATCTTACTAGGCTATCTAGGACTGCACCGTTTTTACGAAGGAAAAATCTGGACGGGAATCCTCTGGCTTTGCACTGGAGGTCTTTGCGGCGTAGGTATCGTCGTCGACGCAATCCTCATCGTCCTTAAACCGGAACACTACTAATCTTCCCCATCAACCTTTAACCGAACCTCACCCATGAAAAGTCTTTTTGTTATCGCTACCGGCAGCGCAGGTAAAATTCGTGATTTCGCCCACATCCTGGGAACAGACCACTATGAATTCAAGACTCTCAAGGACATCGGTTTTGACGGGGATATCGTAGAAGACGGAAACTCCTTTGCCGCCAATGCCATCATCAAGTCTAGCGTTACCGCCCAGTGGCTCGCCGACCGCGGTATCGAAGCAACCGTTCTTGCCGACGATTCCGGTCTTGAAGTTTTTGCACTAAATGGCGAACCGGGAATTTACAGTGCTCGCTATGCCGGCGGTCACGGCGATGACAACGCCAACAACGACAAACTAATGGCAAAACTTGAGGGAATCAAAGATCGCGCCGCCCGTTATTTCTGCGCCCTCTCCTACCAGCAAGTCATCAAGGGCGAAGACGGAAAGTTCTCCGTGACCGAGCCTAAGATTTATGAAGGCGAATGCCGAGGCAACATCAATTATGCACCCGTAGGCGATATGGGTTTTGGATACGACCCTCTCTTCGTTCCCAATGGCGAAACCAGAACTTTCGCCCAGATGGAACTTGAAGAAAAGAAAGTCATCAGCCACCGCGGCAATGCCATCCGAGCCCTATATAAGGCACTCTCTTCCAAGTAAGACATACTAGAACATTCCACATTAGGGTGTTTTCAGCAGAAAACACTTTTGTGCAATTATTTCAGCAAAACAATCCTCGCTCTGTTTAATTTTATAGTCAAACATGAGGATTGGTTTATGAATTTCAAAAAAAGTATCGCAAGATTCCTGACAGTCGCTGCGTTCTCTACTATAGCAGCCCAAAGTGCTGTGGCAGCAACAGTTCACCAGAACCAGATTGGCTTCTTGACCAAGGGACTCAAGCAAATTGCAGTCGTTGGCGCAGAAGGCATGGAAGTTACCTTCAAGGACGCTTCCGGTTCAAAGGCTCTGTCCGTAAAGGTTCCTGCAGCGGCACCTTGGGCACCCGCAGGCGATACAGCAGCCTCCCTTGTAGATTTTTCCGAACTTTCCAAGGCTGGCACCTACCAGGCCTACATTGGCGATGAAGCCGTAGGCTACCCCATTATTGTCAGCGATAACGCCTATGAGGCAATCGGCAAGGCCGCCCTCAAGTTCTTCTACTTCCAGCGTTCATCCACCGAACTGACCGAAGAATTCGCCGGCAAGTACGCCCGCGCAGCAGGCCACCCGGACACAGCTGTTCGATACCACGAATCCACAGGAATCATCGACAACATCTCCACCTTTAATGGAGCCAAGGGATGGTATGACGCAGGTGACTACGGCAAATACATTGTCAACTCCGGCATCACAACCTACACCCTTCTTCAGCTTTACCGTCTGAACGAAGACTATTTCAAGTCCCTGAATTTGAACATTCCCGAAAGCAAGAACGACGTTCCCGACATTCTTGATGAAATCCGCTGGAACCTTGAATGGATGCTGACCATGCAGGATGTCGACGGCGGTATTTTCCACAAGTTGACCACCAAGAATTTCTGTGGTGAAATCATGCCCGAAAAAGACAAATCCGTCCGTTTCGCAATCGGCAAGAGCATCACCGCTACCTGGAACTTCGTAGCAATCATGGCTCTCGCAGCAGACATCTACAAGCCTTATGACGAAGCTTTTGCAGAAAAGTGCGTTCGCGCCGCCGAAAAAGCTTACTACTGGGGTACACTGAATCCTAACGCAAAGTTTGTACAGCCCTCGGGCGTCGGCACCGGAACCTATTCCGACAACTCCGCTACAGACGAACGAATCTGGGCCGCCGCCGAACTTTTCCGAATCAGCAAGAACGAAACCATCAAGGCAAAGTTCCAGGAAGTCCCCCTGTTCCATTCCAGAACGTCTCTGCCCACCTGGTCTACCACCTTTATGCTGACTTCCTACACCGTATCCACCAACCCCACCATTTTTGACAAGGCAGATGTGGATTCTGCAAGAATTCAGGTTTTGGGTCTCGGAGACAAGATCGTTGACCTTTTGAATGATAACGGCTATGGCGTCGCCATGGACGGCAAGGATTTCAACTGGGGTTCCAATAGCTTCGCTGCCAACAAGGGCATGGCCCTGATCTACTCCTACATCCTGACCAAGGAACAGAAGTATCTGGATGCTGCAGTAGGTCTGTTGGATTACCTCATGGGAAGAAACCCCCTGGATATGTCTTACCTGACTGGCTATGGCGTGAACCAGGTTATGCACCCCCACCATCGTCCCAGCACAGCTGACACCGTTGAAGCCCCCGTCCCCGGCATGCTTTCTGGCGGTCCCAACCCCGCCGCCACCGACATCAAGTCCTGCGGCAACGTAGACTACCGCGATGAAAGCGCTCCCGCCAAATCCTTCTACGACAACAAGTGCAGCTACGCCAGTAACGAAGTGGCTATCAACTGGAATGCCCCCTTCGCCTTCCTGGCCAACGGTCTCCAGGCAATTTCCTCTACTGGCAAGGTATTCGACGTCGAAAAAGCCTCTGCCGCCAACTTTGAAGTGAGCAGTATCGCCAGGAAACGCGAAATTTCCCCGAAAAACACAGTTGGCAGCCAGCTGATTGTTCGCAAGGGAAGCGTAAACATCAAAAAGACCGATGTTAACGGATCTACTCGCTACTTCAATCTCAAAGGACGTCAAATCCGTTAAAATCCACACCCCAGAAAAAATGTGATTAACACCACACATTTTTACAACGGAAAATGCGGCGGAACCATGCGTTCCGTCGTATTTTTATTTACCTTTTGCGGTATGAATAAGAAAATTTTTATCCCCGTCTTTTTTTCTCTTGCCGCATATATTTCCGCAGCAGAGCCTCTCTGCCTTTCTCCTGTAGAAGCCAGTGGCATTTCCGCCGAAACCCAGGCTAGTATTCCTTCCCTTTTCAAGAACTACGTTGACAGCCAGGGCAGCTACCAGATTGTTGCCGAAGGTTGCCAGAAGACAGCCTCCATCAACGTCAGCAAGTTGGGTCAGGCCACCATGGTCAGCGCCAAGATCCAGGATTCCGAAAACAAGCCTGTCTGGAATCACCAGGTCAAGATTCTCAAGGAAGAGAATATGGACAAGGCCCTTGCAAAACTGGCCGAAGTCATGAGTTCCGAAAATCAGGCTGCAGCACCTGCCGTTGAGCCCGCAGTTGAATCCGTCGCCAAGGCAGAACCTGCCGCCGAACCGGTTGCAGAGCCTGTCGCCGAGCCTACCCCCAAACCGGCAGCAGAACCAGTCGCAGCCGCTCCGGCTCCCATGCCCGTAGCAAAGGCCCCCGCAAAACAGCCCGCCGCACAGCCTGTTGCAGCACCGGCTCCCGCAGTTTATGAAGCAGCTCCGGCCGCAGAACCTGCACCCGCCAAAAAGCCTCGCATTCCCAATCTCTACTTCGGTGTCGGTCTCGGTCTGACCAAGTTCATCGGTGACGAAATCAACGCATTCACCGATTACGAACCCCTGACCTCCTACGATTTCTTCTTTGCGTACGATTCCAAGTACACAATCACCATGCTGACCCTCAACATCAGCCACAAGGTCAATACAGTCGACAGAAATAACAAGGTTAACAACGGCGATTACTACTACTATAATTACGATAAGTACGAAGACATCACTACAGACTATATCGCCTGGGGTTTCTCTTTCTACTACCCCATCCTCTCTGGTCCGATTGCCCCCTACATTGGCGTGGGTATGTCTGCAACAACCTTTGACATCGATTACGAATACAACAGCGATGAAATCCGCGACAACGGCCTCCAGGCTCACATTGGTGGCGGCATCCTACTGAATCGTAACAGACGTCTCAACACCTGGATTCATGGTGAATACTTCTTTAACACCTATGAACCCATTAACCACACTTTCCATGGTTTCAGCCTGCTCATGAGAGTTTCTCTGGGCGTCTAACCCACAAGGTCAAATTTTTATGGAAAAGGCTTGGCCCAGGGCCAGGCCTTTTTTTGCAACAAGGAACTGCTCTTTTGAACAGTTCCTGTTTCGTTTTTACTATATTGTCGACCGAAAAGTTCGCAGGGGCAGAACTATCTTGACACTAAAGTGTCAGCGAAAAAGTTTATCTTTGTGAAAAATTTTGAAATAGACATTTTGAACTAGACATTTTGAACTGATTTTTTAACCTTAAACGTTCTGATTTAAAGATTATGGCAGCAGCAAAGTATACAGACGACAGCATTAGAACACTGGAATGGAACGAACACATCCGCGAACGTCCGGGTATGTACATCGGCAAGCTGGGCGATGGCCAGAGCCCCGATGACGGTATCTACGTTCTCGTCAAGGAAATTATCGACAACTCCATCGACGAATTCGTCATGGGCGCCGGTAAAAAGATCATTATCGACATTGAAGATCACTCCGCCCACATCCGCGACTTCGGCCGCGGCATCCCCCTGGGCAAGGTCATCGACTGCGTCAGCAAGATCAATACCGGTGGTAAGTACGATTCCGACGCCTTCCAGAAGTCTGTAGGTATGAACGGCGTGGGTACCAAGGCTGTAAACGCCCTCTCTACCAAGTTCATCGTCAAGAGCTACCGCGATGGCCGCGTCAAGGAAGCAGAATTCAGCAAGGGTGTGCTTGTCCGCGAAGAAAAGGAAAAGGACACCACCGAAAAGAACGGTACCGAAATTTTCTTCGAACCGGACGCCAATATTTTCAAGAACTTCAGATTCCTTCCCGCCTACATGGAAGAAAAGGTCTGGAACTATGCCTACCTGAACAACGGTCTTTCCCTCATCATGAACGGCAAGACCTACGTCAGCCCCAACGGCCTCCTGGATTTGCTCCAGAAGCACGTAGACGATTCTATCCGTTATCCGGTGGCCCATTTCAAGCAGTCCGACATTGAGATCGCCTTTACCCATGGCAACCAGTATGGCGAACATTATTACAGTTTCGTGAACGGCCAGTATACCACCCAGGGAGGTACCCATCAGCAGGCTTTCCGCGAAGGTATCGTCAAGGGCGCCCGCGACTTCTTCAAGAAGGATCTGGATCCGTCTGACGTCCGCAACTGCATTATCGGCGCCATTTCTGTGCGTATCCAGGAACCGGTGTTCGAATCCCAGACCAAGACCAAACTGGGCAGCACCACCGTTTCTCCGGGAGGCGCTCAGCTCCGTACCTGGATCGTGGATTACGTTTCCAAGGAACTGGACAACTACCTCCATAAGAATCCCGAAACCGCAAAGGCCCTTCAGGATCGCATTACCCAGAACGAACGCGAACGCAAGGAAATTGCAGGTATCAAGAAATTGGCCAACGAACGCGCCAAGAAGGCAAGCCTGCACAACAAGAAGCTTCGCGACTGCAAGGTCCACCTGACCGACGTGAAGAACGCACTGAACAAGGAATCCATGATCTTTATCACCGAAGGTGACTCTGCATCCGGTTCCATCACCAAGGCTCGCAACGTGCAGACCCAGGCCGTGTTCAGTCTCCGCGGTAAGCCCTTGAACTGTTTCGGACTTACCAAGAAGGTGGTTTACGAAAACGAGGAATTCAACCTGCTCCAGAGCGCTCTGGATATCGAAAATGGCCTTGAAGACTTGCGTTACGACAAGGTGATTATCGCAACCGATGCCGATGTGGACGGTATGCATATCCGCCTGCTGCTCATGACCTTCTTCCTGCAGTTCTTCCCGGAACTGGTAGAACAGAAGCACCTGTTCATCTTGCAGACTCCGCTGTTCCGCGTGCGTAACAAGAACGTGACCAAGTACTGCTATGACGAAGCCGAACGCGACAAGGCCGCCAAGGAAATCGGCAAGACAGGTCTGGAAATCACCCGATTCAAAGGTCTGGGCGAAATCAGCCCCGAAGAATTCGGGCAGTTCATTGGCGACCAGATGCGTCTGGAAACCGTGATTCTCCCGCCGGACGCCAACTTCGGCAAGATGTTGGCCTATTACATGGGAAACAACACTCCCCAGCGCCAGGACCACATCGTGACGAACCTCCGTGCTGAAGCGGTTGACGAACTTTAACCTAGATCGTCAGACGAAACAGACCGCGAATTTAACGCAAGGAAGCCCGCTTCGGCGGGCTTCTTTTTTAGGTTTGCGGGACTCGATCTGCGTCCCCAAATCAAACAAAATCAAGTGACGCGGAAGGCCTGCGTACGGGGACCGGACTTGGGCTTGTTCTTGCCGGGCTGGATCATGAGAACCTTTTCCATGCGGTTGCCTTCCATCTTGAGCACACGGAAGGTGTAGCCCTTGATGACCACTTCGGCGCCAGGAGAGGGAATGATTCCGAGGGTTGCCTGGATCAGGCCGGAAAGGGTTTCCACATGGGAATTTTCCGGAGCTTCCAGTTCCACGCCCAGTTCGTATTCCAGGTCGGACAGGGTCATCAGCGGATCCAGGATGTAGCGGCCGTCCTTCAGTTTCTGGACGTCCTGTTCCTCATCCACGTCGTCTTCGTCGCGGATTTCGCCAACGATTTCTTCAAGGATGTCTTCCAGGGTTACAAGGCCCGCGGTTCCACCATATTCGTCGACCACAATGGCCAGCTGGTTACCGGTCTTTCGCAGGTCGGTCAGCATGTCGTCAATTTTCTTGTGGTAGGGCACGAATACCGGCGGCATCACCAACTTCATGATGTCGAAAGTTTCGGTTTCGTGATGTTCGGTGTACCACTGCAAAAAATCGCGGTTAGAAAGGATACCTACGATGTTGTCGACGGTTTCCTTATACACCGGCAAGCGGGAATGGCGTTCGGTGTTCAGCACCTTCACCAAATCTTCCAGGCTGGTATCGGCATCGATGGCGCACATGTCCACGCGGGGAGTCATGATTTCGCGAACCGGAGTTTCCACAAAGTCGAAGATGTTCAGAATCATCTGACGTTCTTCTTTTTCCAGACCTTCGCCATCGTCGCCCTGGACGTCAGACAAGTCGGCCTGAACAGCGTCGCGGCGTTCTTCGGGCAAGAAGCTGAGTTTGGAATCGTAACCCATGACCTTCAAGATCTTGACAAACATCCAGTGGCAGATTTTTGCGGGTACCGCAAAGGGCAGGCGGATCCACTTGAACAGAGGGATCAGCACAATGGCCAAGGTGTCGGGTTTCAGGTTTCCGAGAACGTTGGCGCAGAAAACCGTAAGGGTATAAATGCAGATGCAGGCCACCACCATATAGGCCAGGAACGCAAGAATCCAGAAGTCCTTTGCCCAGGGGAGCATCTCGAACAGATAGAATCCCAGGACACCGCTACCCACATTGCAGAAGATTCGGCCAATGGAAATGGTCTCGTTGAATCCGCCCAGTTCCACCAGGGCGGCCACCTTCTCTTCACGGCCTTCGCGGTCCTTGGCATCACGCTTGGCGTAAATGCCACTGAACACAGCCTTGATTAACGAGAAAGAGAAGGAAACAAAAAGGAAAAGGATTAAAAAAACAATCGCCCAACTTTCAGGAGATTCCATCAGTCCTTCTCCTTGTAGGGGTCAAGTCCAAGAAATTCGCACTCGCGGGCGCGCATCACCTTGCGGTCGGCAGCCTTGATGTGGTCGTAACCGGACAGGTGCAAAAGGCCGTGAACAATGACACGCTTCAGTTCGGCGTAGAAAGTGTTGCCGTACTCCGGAGCCTGTCTGCGAACCTGTTCCTGGGCGATGTAGATTTCACCCAGCATTTCGGGTTCACCGGGGAACTCGGCATGCCATTCAAAGGAGAGCACGTCGGTCACCTTGTCCAGACCGCGGTAATTCTTGTTCATTTCGCGGACGAATTCGTCGGAACACATGACGATATTGACGTCCTTCTCCTTGCCTTCTTCGGCCAGGAGTTTGCGAGCCATCTTTTCAAACTTGTCCTGATAAGGGAACTTCTCGATGTCGCCTTCGGTAAGAAAGTCGATGTTATAACTAGCAGGGTCCATTAGATGTTGTACCACTTCTTGAGAACTTCGATGATAGCTTCAGCCTGGGCCTTGCCGGTAATCTTGAACTTACCCTGGGCCTTGAAGTTTCCGTTCATCTTGCGATAACGACGGAGGCTAACCTTAGGTTCACCGAATTCACCGGTCTTGGGATCCTTTTCCTGATAGTGGAACATGACGGTCGGCCATGCGCCCTTGGAGAGGATCTCCTTGCCCAATTCCTTGATGACTTCTTCGCCAGAGTCTTCGTCGCTGAATGCAACGGTCAGTTCTTCAACTTCCATAGTGCTATCCTTTTATGAAATACTTCTATATATATAGCTTTTTTCGCCAAAAGAGCAAATCTCCAAGGGGTTTTAGTCCACGGAATACATCAAACTTTTATTTTTGATACAAAAAGGCATCTTCCCCTAAAGCTATATTTGCCCCAAAAGACATGAAGACCCCTTTGAACGAGAGGCAATATGTGTTCACGCTATTCTAGAGTTATCGCGATATTCCTGGCCCTTCTGGTAGCCAACTCCTTCGCCGCCAAGTCCGCTTCGGGCAAGGTCCGTTCCCGCATTGGCGAAGTAACGACCCAAAAGGAAGGCAAGGGAGACTGGAAAGACCTTAAAGTTGGAAACAAGGTCAACCAGAGCGACTTGATCCGTACCCTGCTGGAATCCCAGGCAATCATCGCCCTCCCCGACGGAAGTAACATTTCCATCGAAGAGAATTCCCTGGTGTCCATGACCGAAGTGATGACAGACGACGGGAAGAATTACATCACCGCCGAAATCAAGTCGGGCAAGATTAAGTTCGACGTCCAGAAACAGAATGGCGGAAGTCATTTCAAGTTCAAGACGGGCACCGCCACGGCAGCTATCCGAGGAACCTACGGTCTGACAGGACTTAGCGAACGCCAGACACCCATTGCAGCCCTGATTTTTGGTAAGATGGACATGTTCATGGGAACTCAGGCCGTATCCATCCACGAAAATCAAGCCATTGTCACCCACCGCGACAAGTTGGTCGTCATTGACCTGAGCGCCGGAGCCGACGCCGATTTCCTGGACAAGATTGACAGCCTGGCAGGCGACTCCACCATCACAGAAGAGGAACTGCTCAAGAAAGCCGGCGAACTGGACAAGCTCCGTGCAGAAGCCCTGAAAAAATTGAAGGATGGCGTGCGTTGCGAATTCGAGGCTCTGCCGGACACCATCCGCGAAAACTCCGTAAAAATCCAGGGCCAGTGCACCCAGGGCATCAAGGTCGGTATCGGCGGCGAAATGCAGAACTCCGACGAAGGCTCCGTCACCTTCACCCCGGAATGGTCTCCGAAACAGCAAGGTCCGAAGAAATTTACAGTCACCTGCCAAGTGGGAAAGACCAGCTTTGACTGCGGAAACTTGGCCACTTACTATGTCAGTTCCGCCCCCAGGGATTCTGTGGCAGGCCACGAGCCCTTGACTCTCATCACCAGCTCTCCCCTTACCGTTAGCGATCCGTCTGCGACCATCATCGAAGGAAGATTTGATCCGTCCGACCCCAATGCCACCCTTACGGTAACCCACGATGGCAAGGTTTCTGACAACCTGCTCCTGCGCAATCCCGATGGACACTTGCGTTACAACCTATCCATCAAGGACTCCTGGAAAAACTGGAACAGCGAACTGGTGGAAGTGGAATACAATTCTGAAAAATACGGAACCGAAAAGGCAACACTCAAGCTGGCCATCAAGAAGAACAGCAAGACCATCAATACAATTTCTCCAACCATCGGCATCACAAGGACCGATTCCCTCAAGTGCTTTATCAAGTTAAATATCAAGGATACTGAAGGTGACCAGGTCATACTGACCCCCTATGTAGATGGAGTCAAGGGCATCGACCAGATTTACGGAAACTCCGGTGAATACACCTTGAAGACCACCAAGGGCATCCACAACTACAGCTTTACTGCAGAAGACCTGGCAGGCAACACAAGCAAGGTTAGCAAGACCTTGGGATGTTTCCCCAAGACTAATGCCACCCTGGATGTTGAAGGACCGAAGAAGATCCGCCTCCGCGTTCCGCGCCCGCCCCAGAACCACACCAATCGTTTTTACCAGATGATCCGTTTCAAGGTTAACGGGCTGCCCGAAAACAATCCCCAGTTTATCAAGCGCATTGTCATTAGCCAGTCCGGCGAAAAGGATGACGTTCTCACCGAAACCGATTTTCAAGGAACAGCTTTTGACAGGCAGGTAGGAATCATCCGAGGAAAGACTACCGAAATCAAGATCAAGGTATTCCTGAAGAGCGGCGAGACCTTGAACGCAACTAAGATTTACGAGGTTCGCTAATGAAACACGTTCTTATTACAGCAATCGCGTTAACAGCAAGCCTTTCCTCTGCACAAACTGAACTTCAGGCAGAAGCTCAAACCGCAGCCCAGACAGAACAGACCCCAGCACAGAAGTCCCCCATTCTTCGGGGCACCGCCATCAGCGGAAACATCCGCGGTTTTCTGCGAGCAAGCGAATCCCCTTATCTTGTCACTGGAGACTTGCTTGTAGACAAGGCTTCGGCCCTGGTCATCGAACCGGGAGTCATCCTCCAGTTCACTCCCGGTTCCAAGCTGAAAGTCGAAGGTCAGATTGTGGCTGCAGGCATCAGCACCGAAGCAGTCGTTTTCAAATCCGCAGCCAGGACACCCAAGGCCGGCGATTGGAAGGGCATCACAATTTCTGGCGAAAACGGATCCGAGTTGCGTAACGCAGTCATTACCGATGCAGAAAACGGAGTCGTCATTGAAAACACAGGGCTGAACCTCCACGGAAGTTCTATCAAGAACAGTACAGGTCGCGGTCTTTATATCCGTAACGGCAAGGCAGAAATCACGGACTGCGAATTTACCGACAACCAGGGTGCAGCCCTCCATGTATCCAACTACGGCGAGGCCTCCCTGGACAACGTTGTCTTCAAGAAGAACACCGTAGCCATCTACAATTCCAATCTGGGATACATTGATGCTAGCGGAACCACCATCCAGGAAAACGGCTATGGTATTCTGGATATGGGCAACAGCCATCTGACCCTGAAAAATTCCGACATATCGAAAAATACCGTGGGAGCAAGCGCCGCTGACGTTCTCGACAATTCCGTTTCAGAAAGCATTTCCGGTAACGCCAACGATTTTACGGTAGATTCCAGAACTGTTGCAGGAGCCCTTTCCGAAGACCCCCAGATTTTCGGAATCAAGAAACGTATTACCGACCCCGACGAAAAGATCGGAAACCTGATCAAGTCCCGCGAAAAGGAATCCGCCCTGCAGGATTCTACCGCAAAGTCCTGGAACATCATCGGTAACGTCATGCTGGGCGGAAACTACCACCATGTCATCACCGGCAAGTCCTACGAAAATACATTCCAGGTTCCGGGATTCGGTGCTGAAGCCAGCGCCTACTTGCTGATGCAGTCTCCAGACGGTCGAACCATCGAATTTAACGCAGACCTCTCTGCAGACTCCTGGAATCACTTCTCACCAAACCCGGTCACCCTCTCCTACACAGACCAAGTCAACCATTTAGTTCTAGGTGACTTCCAGAAAAGTCAGGGGGACATCTACATGTCAAACCTACCCATCTTCGGTGTAGGCTACACCATGTCGCTCCTCAGAAACAACGCAGACATGCCCCTCTTTGAACTGGGCGGTTTCTTTGGCGAAGCCCGCCGCCCTTACGCCTGGAATGACCGTCACCCCCTTATTTACAAAGAATACATTGAAGATGGAGAACTCCAGGCCCAGCGTCTTGCCTACGGAGCCTCCTTCAAGTGGGCGCCCGTACGCCGTTTCGACGCCACCGTGGGAATCATTTACGCCAACGACGAAATGGAAGACCCGCTGCTCCGCGACGGTTCCAGCAGAAGTACCGGCGAACCGATGCAGACTTCCTTCACCATGTACGCCGACGGAAACTGGCTATTCTATCCTGGAGACATTGAACTGAATGGCTCTGTGGCCGTAGGTCGCGCAGACACCGCCGACGTCGCCAAGGAACGCGCAGCAAACAAGGTATTTAGCGAAGCAGGACTGAACGTAAGTTCCATGGGAACTCTCCGTCAGCTTATGAACAACGAATCCCGAATTCGCACCCTCAGCGACCAGGAACTCTACAACATTTTCGGAGACAACACCACCCTCACCCGCAGCCAGATGCGCGACTCCTTGCGCACCCTCATTCGCGATGCGAAACTTGCCAAGCGTGAAGAAGACAGCGATATCGAAGACAGCCGCGTTATGGGCCTCAACTGGGGCAGTCAGAATTTCGCCATCGGCGCTTCTCTTGATTGGAGCATCTACAAGACAACTATCTCGGCTCACGTCAAGTATGTAGGCGAAGACTTCTACAGCGCAGGTTCCCCAGACCAGCTTTCCGACACCCGCGAATTCGGCGGCCGCATTGAACAGGAAATCCGAGATTACTGGACTCTTGGTTTCGCCTACCAGATTAACGTAGAGAACGCAGCCAACCACGGAAACACCAACCTATTCGGCCTTGGTGAAGGAACCCGTTGGGGATTCTTTGACGAGGCATCCGACAGTTGGCAGGAAGAACATGAACTGGATAACGACAGAACCAAGTACATCCAGAATTTCTCTCTAGAAAACACATTCAAGATCTCAAACAACATTTCTACAAGACTGAATTACAATCTTGAATACCGCACTCAATATCGTCCCTACCAGTTGCAGGTGAACCAGTTCTACAAGGACGGAGTTTTCCTAGACGATTGGTTTGCACCTCGCAAGGGAAAGAAAACTATTGAACTGACCGACAACGAAAATTCCACAACCGTAGACGCAGAACGTTGGGCTCAGTACACCGGCTATGCCATTGAAGACTACCTGGCCTCCAATTTCCAGGAAAGAATTTTCAGACATACCTGGGCAGCAGATGTATCCCTGAAACAGGGTAAATCCATTGTCAAGGTGGGTGGAGTCCTCTCTATCAGATCTGACTATTCCAAATTCTACAAGGATAGCCTTGCCAACTTGCTGGACCTCGCTGATTCTACCTGGGGCAAGATGGGTTATTACTTCGGCGGCGCCGATTATCTGGAACACACCTATCCCCTTTCATGGACTCTGGAAACAGACCTTCTCCAGAACAGCCTAATTGTCCGCCCCCGCTTCAAGAACTATACTCGCGACGAAATGAAGGAATCCGAAATCAATGTCGACGAAGAAATGACGATTCCCCTCATGAACAAGTTCCTGACGCTTGGCATCAACGGAGAATTCCGCTACCTGCTTACCACCTGGGAAGACGATGGCGAACAGGATGAAACAGAAATGGATATTCTTGGTGGTCTGAACGTAAAGGTGAACCACACCAAGCACTGGAGCAGCGAATGGTTTGCCGGCACGGCCATGTATCTGCGTCCCGATAGCAAGCGCGATGAATACACCGACATCTACGGCGGTATCCGCGTGAACTACATTTTTTAATACGGTAAGCGTAAAAGTACCGCATACGGTAAAGAAAGAACATTGAGAGGCGAGGCTTATGCCCCGCCTTTTTCATACATTTTTAGTACGTTCACTTTTACCCTTTGGGAAGGTGTTAAAAATTTTTATCATTGGCGCCGAAAATTAAAAGTTTGATTTCTGACGAAAAAAAAAGAGGCGAAAAATGTTCACCCACAAGACGAAAATTGTATGCTCCATGGGCCCCACCACCAAGGATGACGAAGTTGTCTCCCGCCTGATTATCGCAGGCATGAACGTGGCCCGATTCAATTTCTCCCACGGCTCCCACGAATCCCACAAGGATGCCATGGACAGGGTGAAGCGCGTTTCTGCCAACCTCAAGCGACCCATCGCCTTGATGTTGGACACCAAGGGTCCCGAAATCCGCACCGGCAATACCGAGGGTGATGCCGTCATCCAGTTCAACAAGGGCGACAAAGTTTGGGTAACCGTCGACGACACCCTCACCAAGGGCGCCACCGAAAACGAACCGGCAAAGCTGAGCCTTTCCTGGAAGGAATTGCCCCAGAAGATTGAACCCGGCCACCGCATCCTTATTGCCGACGGCCTCCTGGAACTAGACGTAGAAGAAACGGACGGCTTTACCGTCAAGTGCGTCGCCAAGAATTCCGCAGCCATCGGAAGCAAGAAGAACGTGAACCTGATCGGTCTTCACGCCGGCCTTCCCATCATGAGCGAACAGGACAAGAACGACATCAAGTTCGGTGCCGAACAGGACGTAGACTTTATCGCCGCCTCTTTCGTAAGCTACGCCAGCGAAGTCCAGGAAATCCGTCGCTACCTGGATAGTCTCAATTCCAAGGCAAAGATTATCGCCAAGATTGAAAACGAAGAAGGTCTGAACAACATCCGCGAAATTGCCGCCACGGCTGACGGCATCATGATTGCCCGCGGTGACCTTGGCGTTCAGCTGCCCACCGAAAAAATTCCTCTGGCCCAGAAGCACATCATCCGCGTCTGCCGCCAGCTGGGCAAGCCCGTCATTACAGCCACCCAGATGCTGGACTCCATGATTCAGCACCCCCGCCCCACCCGTGCGGAATTGACCGACGTGGCTAACGCTATTTTCGACGGTACCGACGCCGTGATGCTCTCCGGCGAAACCGCCAACGGTCTCTACCCCATCGAAGCGGTAGAAACTCTGGTCCGCGTTGCAGTTACCGTAGAATATTCTCCCGAATACTACAAGAAGATGCGGGAATCCTTCGAAATGGATCTGCAGGGCGACATGAGCCGCATCGTTTCCCAGAACGCCTACCAGACCGCCCGCGAAGTGAACGCCGCTGCCCTCATCACGCCGACGCTTACCGGAAACACCGCCCGCATGATCAGCATGTTCCGTCCCAGTCAGCCGATCCTTGCTGTAACTCCCTTCGCACAGGTCAAGCGCCAGCTCCTCTTGAACTGGGGCGTATTCCCTCTGTTTGCCGAAGAAGTAAACGACTCCGATTCCATGGTGCAGAACGCTATCAAGAGCGCCTACGACGCAGGAGCCGTCCACATTTCCGACCGCATCGTCATGGCTTCCGGCTACCCCATTAGCGCACAAATTGTGAACACCATCCGAGTCCTCCACGTGGGTAACGAACTGGTGAAGGGCGAACAGGGCGGCTGCGCCTCTGCAGATATTGCCCGCGCCAACGGCCGTATCCTTCGCGCAAAGACCCCCACCGAAGCCTACATGCTTCTGCGTCGCGACAGCAACGAAATCTTGCTGTGCAACACTCTGACCGAAGAATACATTCCCGTACTCCGAGACGTTCGCGGCGTAATTGTAGACGGCGAAAGCAGAATTCCTGCAGAAACCTTGCCTCTGATCAACCCCCGCCTGGTATGGCTCGCCCTGGCCAAGGGTGCCTTCAACGCTCTGGAAAGCGGCATGGCCGTCACCATCGACGGAAAACGTCTTGTGGTTTACGAAGGTACGCTGTAAATTTCTACCTTTGGGTTGATGTATACTTACCGCTACAGAGAACTTTCCGTCGCCCTCGCCAAAAAGGGTGAGTACCGAGCCGCTTTGGCCCGGGAATTGCGAATCCATCCCGAAGAAATCTTCAATCTGGAAGTGGAACGTTTTTCTCTAGATAGCCGCCGTAAGGGAGACCCAAAGTGGTCTTACAATGTCATTTTTGAAGTAAAGCGCCAGTTGCGAGCCACGGGCAATCACGCCAAGGGCTTGGTGGCCGCCACACGAGAAACCGAATCCCTGGGAAATGATCCCCAACGCAACACCGTTCCCATGGCAGGCCATGTGGATGTGATCGGTGCAGGTCCCAGCGGATTGTGGGCAGCCCTACACTTGCTTCGCAAGGGTTTTTCTGTGGACCTCTACGAACAAGGCAAACTGGTAGAAGAACGTTTTAGGGATATCCGCCGTTTCTTTGTAGACCGAAAATTCAATGCATACAGCAACGTGCTCTATGGCGAAGGTGGCGCAGGTGCCTTCAGTGATGGAAAACTGAACACCCGCAGTCGCAACCTGTTTTCTGAAGCGGTACTAAAGGACATGGTATCCTTCGGCGTCGATGAATCCGTAGTCACCTTTGCAAAGCCCCACATCGGCACGGACCGACTGGTTTTGATGTTACGTCAGCTTCGCGCCGAAATCGCACGACTGGGCGGCAAGATTCATTACAGCACCACCCTGGAAGATATTGAAATCAAGGACGGACGGATTTGCGGCATCAAGCTGCGGGACGTGTCCCGCCGTAATTTGGGAGAAGTTCCTTCTGCAGACTTCGCAGAAATCTGCCCCAGCCATTGGCAGCCTTGCGAGGCCTTGGTTCTCGCCGTAGGTCATTCTGCACGGCACATTTACGAAATGCTCCATGCTCGCGGAGTCTCTCTCGAAAGCAAGGCGTTCGCCATGGGCGTTCGCGTAGAACACCCGCAGATGCTTATCAATATGCGCCAGCTGGGCCGCGACATCGATACAAAGCTTACCGGTTCCGCAGAATATTTTTTGGCCACGCCGACCTTGAACAAGACCAGTTCCGCCTACAGTTTCTGCATGTGCCCCGGTGGTGTCCTGGTGCCCTGCGCTTCAGAACCCGGCACTCTCGCCACCAACGGCATGAGCTACAGCCATCGAAACGGTCCTTTGGCCAACGGCGCCATCGCAGTTCCTATTACACCGGGTGCAGAAGGTTTCGATATCAAGACTGCCGGCACCCTCTTTGGCGGTCTTGACCTGCAGCGCAAAATTGAAGCGGACGCCTACGCCGTTGGCGGTAAGAACTACGCCGCTCCCGCCCAGACCATCAAGAACTTTTTGGCAAAACGCGTCGACAAGAATCTGCCCAAGACCACATACCCCTGCGGCCTGGTAAACAGCAATATGTGGGATTGGATGGACAAGACCATCTGCGCTTCCCTGGCAGAAGGCTTCCAGAATTTTGACAAGAAGATTCCAGGCTTTATTGAAGAAGGTTTGATTGTGGCGCCGGAAACTCGAACCAGTTCTCCCCTCCGCATCACCCGCAATAACGAAACTTTAGAAAGCGTCAACACCAAGGGTCTTTACGTTCTTGGTGAAGGTGCCGGCTACTCCGGTGGAATCGTCACCAGCGCCGCCGATGGCATCCGTCTAGCCCACTACGCAAAGAAATAGGTATCAGGTATGAGGTATGAGGTCGGAGCCTACGGCTCCTTTCAGGTAGATAATCGCGCCAAAGGCGCCCTGTTCAGCGGTGAGTTTTCTGCAGCGAGCCTTGAATTTTATAATCGCGCCGAAGGCGCCTAGCTTTAGCTCACAGCTCATAGCTCACCACTCATAACTATTCACTTTTCACTCTTCACTGTTTGATATGATTACTCGCCAGATTGACCGCAACTTCGCAAATATGCGTCTCGACCGATTCCTCCGCAAGGCTTTCCCCGAGGAATCCCTCTCCGTATTCTTCTCCGTCATCCGCAAGAAGAAAGTCCGCGTCAATGGCGTGGTCGCCAAGGCAAACCAGATGCTCCAGGAAGGCGATCTGGTAAACATCTATGAAAACTTCAAGTCCGTTTCCGAAGAAGAAAAGGACATGAGCCGCGCCCAGTCCGCACAGATCAAGGCCGAAGTAGAAGCCGCCTACGAGGCAGGCGAATCCAACATCATTTCCTTCCCCGGTGCAGCGGGTTCCGCAGCAGGCGCAAACCGCGACAAATCTGCGGTCACAGGCTTCGCCAAGAACAAATCCACCTGGGGCAAGAACATGTCTGGCGCCGAGAAGCAGTCCAACTGGGGCGCTCAGGAACTGGACATCGTCATCCAGACCGAAGATTATCTGATCGTGAACAAGCCCTCGGGATTGGCAAGCCAGCCCGGTTCCGGCACCAAGCCCGGCGAAAGCCTGGTGGAATACCTGTGGGAATGGGGCCGCAAGGAAGATCTGGACTTCAAGCCCACCATCGCCCACCGACTGGACCAGGAAACTTCCGGCATGATCATGGTGGCCCTCCACGGCGACACCCTCCGCGAACTTACCCGCATGATCCGCGAACACGAAGTAGACAAGTATTACTTCGCCCTGGTCAAGGGCAACCTTTCCAAGGACCGCGGCACCATCAGCGAAAAACTGACCCGCACCGACGCCGCCAAGGGTAGCAAGATGAAAGTTGGCGAAGACTCCAAGGACGCCAAGGAGGCCGTCACCCATTACCGCGTCAAGCAGCATTACATCGGTTTCGACCTGGTTAAGATTAAATTGGAAACCGGTCGTATGCACCAGATTCGCGCCCATTTCGCAAGCATCGGTCACCCCCTGCTGGGCGACTCCCGCTACGGCGATTTTGCCCTGAATCGCGAAATCAAGAAGCAGCTGGGCCTGCACCGTCTATTCCTCCACAGTTGCCGTCTGGAATTCGACTGGCAGGGCGAAAAGAAAGTTTTCGATTGCCCCCTGCCCAAGGAACTGCAATCTGTTCTAGACCAGCTGAAGCGCAAGCCCTACGAACGCAAGGAAAACAACTTCCAGCAGAGCCGCCGCAGGTAATGTCAACCGCTCTTCTTCTGGTTCAATTAGGCTCCCCCGCCAATCTTGATGTCGATGACATCGAGACTTATCTCCATCAGTTTCTTGGAGACTGGCATACCATAGGCAAGAAGAGCTTATTTTGGAAACTGCTATTAAAGTTCGTCATTTTGCCAAAGGGCAAATTTTCTAGTTACGACAAATACCTTCAGATGTTTAACAGCAACGATTTCAAGGAAATGCCGCTGGTAACGTACTCTGAAGAATTTCTGACGGCACTCCGCAGGAAATTCGTCGCATCGGACGCACTGGAACAGCACAAGGTTGAAGACTACGTCACAATCCGTCTCGCCTATCAATACGGCTGTACTCCATCCATTAGCGAAACCCTAAAGCAACTTGAAAAAGACGGTGTCGACACAGTTCACATGCTGCCTTTGTACCCGCAGCGATCTGGCGTTACCACACAGGCAGCCATCGACAACGTATTGGACTGTGCCAGGAAAATCAAGTTCAAGGGGAAGATTTTATCTGCCACAGGTTTCTGCCAAAACGAAGCCTGGGCCCGAGAAGTGGCAAAAACCATTAGCGAGCAAATCGAAGAGGAAGACACCCTTCTTGTGTCATTCCATTCGATCCAAAGTTGGCGTGTAGAAAACGCAAGCGACCCTTACCGCAGTGATTGTGAACAAAGTACCAAGAGCATTTGTCAAAGCCTCGCAGAAATTGCAGGCGACAAATTCAGCGGAGAAGCCCACCTGGTTTATCAAAGTAAGTACAAGCCCGGCAAGCTCCCCTCTGGAAAGTGGTTGGGGCCATCACTGGCAGAGACTTTGCAGCAGCTGGGCGAACAAAACAAACCCGTCGTTGTGGTAAGTCCAGTTTTTACCGCCGACAACCTGGAAACCATCTACGAAATTGACGACGAGGTGTCTCAGATCTATTATAGTGCTGGCGGTCCTCGACTCAAGCGTATTCCTTGCCTAAATGCAAACCCCGACTGGATTACTGCATTCGTCGAAGAAATCCTGCCCGCATTAAAGTTCGCCTAGGTCCAGCCCCAAAGAGTCTCCAACGCTGTCAAAACGCATTTTAACACCCCGGTCCCAAGACCGAGGCTTTTATTATTTCTAAATTGTCCCGCGTAATTTATGGGCTGCACAAGAGCCTGCTGTCTTTAAAAAAGATTGCAGTACAGGATGCAGTTAAAAAAGGAATAAAAGATGAAAGTTTCTTTAAGTTGGCTGAAGCGTCACGTGGATCTGCCGGAATCTGTGGCAGAAATCGAAAAGGCATTGACTTCCATCGGTTTGGAAGTTGAAGGCATCGAAGAACCGGGTAAGGTTTACGACAAGCTGGTGGTGGCAAAGGTCCTCACCTGCGAAAACCATCCGGACAGCGATCACCTCCACATCACCACAGTCGACAACGGCAAGGAAGTTGTTCAGGTGGTTTGCGGCGCACCTAACGTTGCAGCAGGCCAGACCGTAGTTCTCGCTCCTATCGGTGCAGAACTTCCCATGAGCGACGGTTCCGTCCTCAAGATGAAGAAGTCCAAGATCCGCGGCGTAGAAAGCTTCGGCATGATTTGCGCTGAAGACGAAATCGGCCTTTCCGACGACCACGGTGGCATCATGGTTCTGGACGACTCCATCCCCGCCGGCACTCCTTTCGTAAGCCTGGGCATGTACGACGTCTGCTTCGAACTGAACGTCACCCCCAACCGCCCCGACGCACTTTGCCACCGCGGTGTCGCCCGCGAACTGGCAGCCAAGTTCGGTCGCGAACTGAAGCCCCTGGCCTACAACCTGGTTGAAGAAGCAGAAGCCGCATCCTCCGCAGCATCTGTTGAAGTTATCCCCGGTTGCGGTTGCTCCCGCTATACCGCCCGCGTCATCAAGGGCGTTGAAGTCAAGCAGAGCCCCAGCTGGCTGGCTAAACTCCTCCACACCGTCGGCATGAACTCCATCAACAACGTTGTGGACGTTACCAACTTTATCCTCATGGACGTAGGTCAGCCCCTCCATAGCTTTGACATGGACCAGCTGAAGGGTTCCATGATCAAGGTCCGTCGCGCTGTGAAGGGCGAAAAGATCCAGACCATCGACCACACCGACCACGAACTGACCGAAGCTGAACTGGTCATTTGCGATGGCGACCGTCCCGTAGCCGTAGCCGGCACCATGGGCGGCGTAGAATCCGAAATTGTGGACACCACCAAGAACGTTCTCTTGGAAAGCGCCTACTTCAACCCCACCATCGTCCGTAAGCAGGCAAAGCGTCTGGGCATCGGCTCCGACTCCAGCTACCGCTTCGAACGTGGCATCGACACCACCACCCAGGACGAATACAGCAAGTACGCTTGCGCCATGATCCAGGAAGTGGCTGGCGGCAAGGTCCTGAAGGGTTGCGTGGAATACACCGGCGAAGACCACCAGAAGGAACTGACCAAGATCGACCTCCGTGTTTCCCGCGTTGCAAAGATCATCGGCATGGACATCGCTGCCGACGTGATCCGCAAGCACCTCACCAGCATCAACCTGAAGCTGGCTGCAGAGAACGGCGAAACCATGACCTTCGAAATTCCGGGTAACCGTCCGGACCTGGAACGCGAAGTTGACCTTATTGAAGAAGTGGCACGTCTCGTAGGCTTCGACAACATTCCTTACAGCCTGCCCAAGTTCACCATGCAGCCCAACGAACTCCCGGCTGTGGAAGTGATGAACCGCAAGATCCGCAGAACCCTTTCTGCCATGGGCCTCCACGAATGCTTGAACCTGCGTTTCACCAGCAAGGCCCGTACCGAAGCATTGTTCGGCGCAGAATCCGACGACCGTCGTTCCAAGCCCGCAGCTCTTCTCAATCCCCTTTCCGAAGAACTGGGCATCGTTCCCACTTCTCTGTTGCCCAACCTGCTGAAGAACGTTGCAGAAAACGAAAAGAACCGTCCGGGCTCCGTTCGCTTATTCGAAGTGGCCAAGGGCCAGTTCAAGCGTGAACGCGCCGACGTCCGCGACAACGGCTTTGACGAATCCAACCTCATCGCCCTTACCGTTGCTGGTGCATTCGACGTGAACCCGCTGAACGACAAGCCCGCTCAGATTGACTTTGCCGCCTTCAAGGGTCTGGTCCAGTCTTTCTTCAAGCGCTGCGGTCTCGTTGTCGAATTCCGCGTTCCCGAAAAGTTGGAAGCCTTTATGCATCCGGGCAAGCAGACCGAAATCGTCTGCGGCAAGACCGTTCTCGGCACCATGGGCGCCCTGCATCCGTCTGTAGCCAAGTCCTTCGAAATCGGTTACGAAACCTATGTGATGGAAGCTAACCTGGACAAGATGATTGAAGAAAGCCACAAGAAGATTATCTTCCAGGCCTTCAGTCGTCAGGTTCCTTCTACCCGCGATATCTCCCTGGAAGTGGCAAAGAGCCTCACCCACGAAGAAATCGTCGCCCGCATCAAGGGTCTCAATCCCAAGAACCTTGCCAAGATTTCCCTCAAGAGTATCTACGAAGGTGAAAAGATTGAAGCCGGCAAGAAGAACATGGTCTATAGTCTGACCTACCAGACCATGGACCGCACCTTGACCGACGACGAAGTGAACAAGGCCCACAACAAGCTCCGCGACAAGCTGGTTGCTAACGGCGACATCGTTCTGAGATAGCGGAAAGCGAAAAGGTCAAAGCGTAAAGAGAAACTTTAACCTTTAGGCTTCAGGCTTCAAAAAAGATTGAACATCAAAAAATCCCCGCAGTCCAACTGCGAGGATTTTTCCTTTATACTTTAAACTATAAGCTCTAAGCTATCAAACTCCCAGGGCGTCCTTCACCTGGCCAATAAAGGCCTTTTCTTCGGGAGAAATGTTGCTTGCGTTTCCGTCTTCGTTAGAAGCTTCTGCCACGCGAATCATGGCGTTCAGCACAGCACGCTTAAATTCTTCGGACTCACCCTTGATGGCTGCCACACAGGCATCAATACGATCCTTGGCGTTGCGGAACTTGCCATAGGTGTTATTGAAATCGTCCCAACTTACGTTCGGAGTCAGTTCGTCATGAATCTTGTCCAGTTCATCGCTTTCGGCTTCAGTTGCAGAGGCGGAACCCGGCAAAAGTTTTTCGGTTTCAGTTTCATGAAAAAGGCAAGCCACCTGCCAGGAAAGGATCAAAAGAGCAAGATTCGGATTCATTAGTACCTCGTTTGTTTTTGCTAAAGATACAATAAAATAGTGAACAGCGAAAGGTGAATAGTGAAAAGGATTTATGAGATATGGCTTTGACGAGTGTTTGCGTTTGTCATTCCGAACTTGTTTCGGAATCTCATGAGTGCATAAGCCCCTGAACGTCCTCAGGGTGACTCTAGGCGCCTCCGGCGCGATTATAATAACTCATAACTCGTATCTGATAACTCATATCTCACCCATCACTTCTAGCACCTCATACCAGTTGCCTGAAACCTGGAGTCTGAAACCTAAAAAGCGAGCCCCGCGAGCGACCCAACAACCTCAAAGGAGCCGCAGGCTCCACCCTCCCCCCTTAATCTGTCCCCTTTAAACTTTCCCCTTTAAACTATTTTACTATATTCCAGCCCATGGCATACGTAGCAATGGCCCGTAAGTGGCGTCCGCAATCTTTCTCCGACATGGTCGGTCAGGAACACATCGCAAAAACCCTTCAGAATGCAATTGAAGGGGGCCGTCTTCACCACGCTTTCCTGTTTACCGGAACCCGCGGCGTCGGTAAGACCACCAGTGCCCGTATCCTCGCCCGTACTCTGAACTGCACCGGCGGCGACCCGCTCCACCCCTGTGGCGAATGCCCCAGCTGTAAGGACTTTGCCGGCGGCAATCCCATGGATATTTTCGAAATCGACGCCGCATCCAATACCGGTGTGGACAATATCCGCGACGTGATCGAACGTGTGCAGTACCCGCCTGTTATCGGCAAGTACAAGATTTTTATCATCGACGAAGTCCACATGCTTTCTACCGGTGCCTTCAACGCCTTGCTGAAGACTCTTGAAGAACCGCCTGAACATGTAATCTTTATCTTCGCCACCACCGAAGTCAACAAGGTGCCCCAGACTATTCTTAGCCGCGTGCAGCGTTTTGACTTCAAGCGCCTTTCTGTAGAACAGGTCCGCAGCCGTCTGCGCTACATTTGCGAACAGGAAAACATCAACGCCTCCGACGAAACTCTTGACGTGTTCGCCGAAAAGGCAGACGGTTCCATGCGTGACGGTCTCACCTATTTCGATCAGGCCTACGCCTTTACCGGCAGCGAAATGACCGCCGAAGCCGTACGCAGCGTTCTGGGCATTCCCCCTGTAGAACTGTTCTTCACGCTGATTAATGCCATCGAAAGCCACGACCTCAAGGCCTGCTTCCATATGGTCGATGACGCCTGCAAGCGCGGTATCGAATTTACTCCCCTGCTGGATGGTTTCGGCAAGTTCCTCCGTAACCTGCTGTACTCCCGTCTGGACGCCTTTACCGCCGACGCCCTGAACGTCTCCGACGAAATGTACTCCAAGTACAAGAGCGCCGTTCCCGGCCTTGGCAACGTAGACATCCTCCGCATTTCCAAGATGCTGATCGACCTCCAGGGTACACTGCGTTACAGCACCAATCCCCGCCTTCTGGTAGAAACAACATTCGCCCGAATGGCATGGCTCGACAGAATCGTCGACTTGAGGCGAGCTCTTGCCGCCATCAACGATCCCGCAAACGCCTCGGCCAGTGCTGACCAAGAGGCGCTAAAAAAAAAAGTAACTGATGTCCAGAATATGCTGGACGCCCAGGAAGAAGCCAAGGCACTCCAGCAAGCCGCCGAAAATCCCTTTGCCGCCATGGAAAGGGGCATCTCTGGAGGTTACTACGGCGACGTCTACAGCCGCTACGAAGTGGCTGCCGCCTGGGGTTCCATCAGAAACCGCATCAACGATGACGGAGACTTCGCCTTTTCTGTGGCCCTCAACGATTCCGTGCTTGAAACGGGCAACATCCAGGAAACCCCCTTCCCCATCGCCCTGACTTATGTAGGCGACGCCGGTAAAGACGCCTGGGGCCCCAAGCAGATGGAAGAACACCCGGAATACCTGGAACGTCTAAAGCAGATTCTGGAAAATTGCCTACAGACCCCGGTTGCACTCTCCGTGAAGACCCGTGCCCTCAACGCCCAGGAACTTCACCAACGAATGCAGGCCCAGATGTCCCCCTATGAACTGGATATCCAGAAGGAGCCGGGCCTCCAACGCCTCAAGGAACTTTTCAATGCGGAACTAATCTATTCCCGCAAGAGCAAGCGCCAGGTTACCGTGCAACAGACCGAAGAAGACCTCGAAATGGCGGAGCAGGACAACTAAAAAAAACTATGTTTGCCCAAATTTTTCGTCTTTTTGTATAAAATCAGCATATTTTAACTGCGAACATTTATAAAAAAAAGAAAAAAGTCAATTTAGACACGCATTTTTGAACATAAGAAAGGAATAATACTATGGACATGAGCAAAATGTTGAGAGACCTTCAGAAGATGCAGAGCAAGATGATGAAGGCCCAGAGCGATCTTAAAGCCCAGAGTTTCGAAGCAGAAGCCGGTGGTGGTATGGTCAAGATCGCCATGAACGGTAAGGGCGTGGTCACCATGATCAAGATCAACCCGGATGCCGTAGACAAGGACGACGTGGAAGCCCTGGAAGACCTGCTCATGGCAGCCATCAACTCCGCTGTCAAGAAAAAAGATGAAGCCACCCAGTCCAGCATTTCCGACATTACAGGCGGCATGAAAATCCCCGGTTTGATGTAATTTTTCCATCTTTTTTACCTCATTTACAACCATTTTTGAGGAAAAAAGAGCCAAAAATATTTTACATTTTATGTAAAAGAGCCCCCTAAAAAAGGGGGTTCTTTCATTTTTTTCTTCATTCATACGCCAAAATGGCCCGTTCATACAGACCCTAGGGAAAAAAGCCCTTGAATCACCCCCTCATTTTCCTAAATTTGGCACGTAAAAAAATTAAACAGGAGAATTATGTCTAAGCAACTTGCTATTTCGGCCACAATGGCTGTGACAATTGCCCTAAGCATGGCCGCTCAGACGTTCGCAGGACAGGTATATACCCGCGAAGAAGCTATCAAGGTGGCCCTTGAAAACTCATCCGATGTAAAATCTGCAGAAGAAAGCCTGAAAAAGACTCAGTCCGCAGTTAGCGAAGGCTACGGCAATGCATACCCCAGCATCGATCTCTCTGCCAAAGTGACCCGAATTTTCGGCCTGGATGACGTCAAGGCAAGTTCAGATATGTCCGATGCCATGAAGGGAATGGCACAAAACCCCGATTACGGCGCCCCCTCTGCCTATGATATGGCTGCCGCAGGCGGCATTGACGGACTTGTTTCCGCCATGAAGGCTCAAGGATACCGTTGGCAGTCCAGTTTGGGCATCACCGCCACCCAGATTCTTTACGCCGGCGGCAAGGTGGGTACCGGTATTGAAATTGCCAAGACAGCAAAGCTCGCCAGCGAAATCACCCTCGAAAAGACCAAGAATGACGTCCGCGCCCAGGTTGATGAAGCCTTCAACACCGTCATTTTCCTGGATAGTTCCGTTGCCGTCACCGAAGAGACCATGGAACTCCTCCAGAACGCCGTGGATTTGGCCACTCAGGCATACCAGAGCGGCCTCGGTACAGAACTGGACGTTGTCCGCGCCCAGCTGGAACTGGATGGCCTCAAGTCGGGTATCGAAGGCCTCAAGAAGACTCAGATCGTGGCACGCAACGGCATTCTCAACATCATGGGCCTCCCCTATGATCCCGAAGTAAAGTTCACTGGTGAATTCCGCGACCCCGAAAAGACCCCTATGCCGGACCTTTCCATGGAAGGTGTCAAGAAGCGCCGCAAGGAACTGGCTCAGCTTGCCGCCAAGGAAGAAATCGACACCAAGTTGGTTGACATCGAAGAAGGCAGTTTCAAGCCTACCGTTGTACTTGTGGGCGGTGTAGAATATTCAAACAAGCAGAATGAATTCTACAAGTGGGATGCACCTAACTGGGACAAGAACATCAACAAGTATATCGCTCTTGCCGTCACCATGAACCTCTTCAATGGTAAGCAGACCACCGAAAAGGTTGCCCAGGCAAAATCCGACTTGCGTTCCACCCAGATTCTCAAGGACCAGGCAGAACGCGGATTCCGCCTGCAGATTGAATCCTGCCTCAGCACCCTCGGAAACGCACGTCAGCAAATCAACATGAAGAAACGTTCCGTAGAGCTGGCACAAAAAAATTACGATCTAACCGACGCAGCTTTTAAAGTTGGCCGAGAAACCCAGATAAACCTGCTTACCGCATTGGTAAGCCTGCGTAAGGCAAAGCTGGAATACTTCGAAGCCCTCAAGAACTGGAACTCCGCATACGAAGCTCTGCTCCAGGCAACCGGTGAATATTAAGAGAAAAGAGGAAGAAAATGAACAAGACCGTTAAGACAATCGTAACTCTCATGGCAGCCTCCCTGCTTTTCGCCGGCTGCGACCTCAAAAAGAAAGATGAAAAGGCTCAGGACGCAAAGCAGGTTACCACCATCGAAGAAATTCAAAAGCAGAAAGGCAAGCCCGCTCGCGTCGTAAAGGCAACCAAGGCCAAGCTTACCGACGTGCGCAAGTTCAGCGGCACCATCGAAGGCATGCAGCAGACTTACGCCATTTCCAAGATGAACGATCCTCTCGCCGCAATCAACGTAAAGGTCGGCAGCAATGTCACGAAGGATCAGGTTCTCGCAGAATACGTACGTTCCGCAGACAACACCCAGTTGGAACAGACCAAGGAACAGATTGCCCTCCTGGAAAAGGCAACCGAACGTATGCGCGATCTCCACGCCAAGGGCGGCATCACTCAGCAGGATATGGATTCCCAGGAACTGCAGCTGAAGATCGCCAAGATGAACTTGGAAACTTTGGAACGTGCAAACAAGATTTTGGCACCTTCTTCCGGTGTCGTTACAGAAATGAAGTTCCAGGTGGGACAGGTTCCGGGACAGGGTACATTCTGCACCATCGCAAAGCTGGACCAGGTCATCCTGAAGCTGAACATTACCAGCCAGGACATCGGTCTTTTCAAGAAGGGCGCTGCAGCAACTGTTACCCTCGCCGACGGCAAGAAGGTGAAGGGTAAGGTGACCACTATTCCTCTGGCTGCCAATCCCCAGACCCGCTTCTTCCCTGTTGAAGTTACTTTCGATAACAAGAACAAGAAGCTCCTCCCCGGCATGTACATTACAGCGGACATGGACATGCAGCAGGTTAGCGGCGTAGTCGTTCCTGCCGAAGCAATCGTTTACCGCAACGGTCTTAACACAGTATGGACTGTTGATGGCGAAGGTAACGCCAAGCGCAAGATTGTGCAGGTTGGCGTTCAGGCAAACGGAGATGTCCAGATTGTAGATGGACTTAGCGATGGCGACGTCGTGATGGTCGAAGGTCAGTCCAAGATGAACGACGGCGACAAGGTTCTCATCGTAGAATAATCCCGGGAGACTTTTTGAATGATTAAGGCAAGTATTTACAAACCAATCACCATGCTCATGGTCATCTTGACCGTGGTGGTGTTCGGTATCTACACCTACCGTATGATGGTGGTGGACTTGATGCCGAAATTCGATATTCCCGTTGTAACTGCAGTGGTTGTCTACCCTGGTGCAAACCCGGAAGAAATCGAATCTACAATTATTAAGCCCGCCGAAGAACAGGTGGAACTGGTGGACGGTATCGACTACGTGCAGTCCATCTGTATGGAAAACTACGGCATTATCGTTGCCATGTTCAACATGGGCATCAACGTTGACGTGGCCGCAAACGACGTCCGCGCCAAGGTGGAGCAGGCTGCAGCCGACTTCCCTGACGCAGCGGAAGCTCCCATCATTTCCAAGGTGGACATTAACGCCTCTGCAATTATGTCCATCTCCTTCACCGGTCCCGCAAACTCTACCGAACTCCGCCAGAAGGTGGAAGACGACATTCAGCCCCTCTTCACTTCCGTTCCCGGCGTTGCTAGCGTCGATATCTTCGGTGGTACCACCCGTCAGATTTCTGTGGAATTGGACAAGGACATGCTCAAGAACCGTGGCGTAGATATCGCTACCATGATGGGTATGTACGGAGCCTCTAACATCAACAACCCTGTGGGTGAAGTCATCGGTAAGCGCAAGAATACTTCTGTGCGTACTGCCGGTAAGTTCCGCAGCCTCGATGAAATCCGCAACCTGGACCTCCCCACCGCTTCTGGCGTTATCAAGCTGGGCGAAGTCGCAAAGGTGAAGGACACCGTCAAGACCATTACTTCTGCATCTCGTTTCAACGGCATCAACTCTGTTTCTCTGGATATCAAGAAGCGCTCTGACGCAAACGTGGTGGAAGTCGCCCAGGGTGTGATCAAGCGTCTGAATGAAGTCAACAAGACTCTGCCTCCTGGTTTCGAACTCCATCTGGTTTACGACAAGTCTGAAGCAGTTAGCGAATCTATCGACAACGTGATTCAGAACATTATCGTCGCAATTCTCTTGACCTCCGTCTTGTTGCTCCTGTTCCTGGGTAAGCTTTCAACCATGCTTATCGCAGCACTGACCATGCCTATTTCTGTGGTGGGTTCCTTCACTCTCATGTACTTCGCCGGTTTCGGTATCAACATGATGAGCTTGATGGCACTTTCCTCTGCAGTGGGTCTGTTGGTGACCAACTCCATCGTGGTGCTTGAAAATATTAACGCCAAGTTGCAGGAAGGTCTTGATCCGAAGGAAGCTGCCTATAAGGGTACTTCTGAAATCATGGTGGCCATTATGGCTTCTACCCTCACCAACGTTTGCGTGTTCGTGCCTATTGCATTCATGAAGTCCATCGTGGGTATCTTCTTCAAGACCTACGGTATGACCATGGTGTTCGCAACGGTTGTGTCCCTCCTCATCACCTTCACTCTTACCCCGCTGATGGCAGCCTACCTGTTCAAGGGCAAGAAGCGTGACGAAAACGGAAACATCATCGAGGAAAAGCCGGGCATCATCGGCAGATTCTTTGGTGCCATCATGGGCATCTTCCCCGCCATCATGAACGGTGTTCGCTTTGTCTACCTCAAGACCCTTAGCTTTGCACTCTCCATTTTCGGTGTGATTTTCCAGGTTGGCGCCCTTGTCGCCATGGTGATGTTCGTGGGCTACATGGTAAAGAACCACATGACTGTGGAACTTTCTCCCCGTCAGGACCAGGGTATGATGGCAGTGACTTTGGAAATGCCTGTGGGTACCAATATCGAAACAACGGATAGCGTTACCAAGATCATTGAATCCCGCCTGAAGGGCATTCCCGAAATCAGCCAGTACAGTGTGACGGTGGGTGGCGAAAGCGGCTTTACCTCCGTAAACCAGGCCAAGATGCGTTACAAGATGATCAAGCGCTGGGAAGGCCGTACCCGCAGTACTGACGAAATCGTGGACTCCATCCGTCCTTACCTGGCCGACATTCCTGACGCCTACATTTCCGTCAAGAGCACCTCCGCTTCCGAAATGAGTAACAACTCCGCCGGTGACGTGGTGCTTGAAGTTAGCGGTCTTTACGCAGACTCCGTGATTAAGGCCGCCGACATTCTCAAGGCTGCCGTTGCCGAAAAGATTGAAGGTGTCGTTGAAATCAAGTCCAGCTACGAAGCCGGTAAGCCCGAAATCCGCATGATTCCGAATCGCCAGGCCATGGCAGACTACGGAACCACAGTCCAGCAGATGGCAACCTACAACTACATTGCAGTCAGCGGTTACGAAGCTGGTACCTACTCTGAAAACGGTGAAGAATACGACGTCTACTTCCGTATGCAGGAAAAGGACCGCGCAACTCACGCCGACATTGAAGACCTCCCCATGCTCACTCCGAAGGGCTACGTTTCTGCAAAGGAACTCTTCTTCATCGAAGACGGTGCAGGTCCTACCAAGATCGAACGTAAGCGTAAGCGCACCCGAATTGACGTTTCTATGAACTTGCTCCCGGGTCACACCACTGGTGAAATCATGGGTAAGGTTGGCGCTCTTGCTGCAGAAATGAAGGATCAGCTTCCTGATGGTGTTACCACGGGCTTCGGCGGTAACGCAGACATGCAGAACGACATGGTGGAAGAATTTATCGCAGCAATCATCATGGCTATCCTCATGACCTACATCTTGCTGGTGGCTTTGCTGGAAAGCTTCGCACAGCCCTTCATCATCATGACTACCATTCCTATGGGTGCAATCGGTGTGTTCCTGGGCCTCATCTTTACAGGCAAGGCTCTGTCCATGATTGCATTGATGGCTATCGTGATGCTTATCGGTGTGGTGGTGAACAACGCTATTCTATTGCTTGACGAAGCAAACCGACTGCTACGAAGCGGTGCCATGGGACGACGTTCCGCTGTGATGACCGCAGCAAAGTCCAAGTTCCAGGCCATCGTGCTTGCAACACTTGCTTCCGTTGTGGCTCAGCTTCCGCTGGCATTCGCCATGGGTGGTGATGTGGCAGCAATGACCCAGCCTATGGGTATCGCTTCTGTGGGTGGTTTGATTGTGTCTGCAATCCTTACCATGTACCTGATTCCTACCTTCTTCTGGTTGCCCAACGCCATCTTCGGCAAGGTCAAGAAGGGCGCCAAGGCTGTGGCAAACAAGGTAAAGCGCAACAAGAACGACTAACATTTTAGTACATTAGAGAGAGAAGGTCCCGCGAATTCGTTCGCGGGGCTTTTTATTTTGCAAACAATATGCGACACAAAACGTTATACTTTATTTATATAATTCAGTAGATGAATAAGATAAGTGTCCAATGGTTAAGACGTATCGGAGTCTGCCCCATAGAAGGGGCGGTTGCCGTCCCCAACAAATACGATGAGTTCCTGCTAGAGAAACTCCGAAAGGAACTGAGTGTAAGCCACATAACGCCGCAGGAATTTTCGCCGGCTCAAATCCGCAGGATGATCAGCCAAAGTCCATACGCCAACCGCAACACCAGCCAGGAACTTACCGAAGATATTCTAAAGCAGTCCACCAACTCCTGGGAAGCGGAACCTATTATCAATCTCGTAGACAACTTGCTGGAGCAAGCCGTCGATTCAGGCGCCACAGACATCCACCTGGAACCATTAAAAGATGAACTGCGGATCCGTTTTCGCAGGGACGGACTTCTTGAAGATTTCAAGAGGTTGCCCCTCTGGACCGCCGACCCGATTCTTGTACGCCTGAAAATTCTTGCAGAAATCGACATTACCGACAGGCGGATTCCCCACGACGGGAGCTTTACCTACTGCGGGCTCCAGGGGACCGCAAATGTCCGAGTCAACACGCTCCCCGTTCAAGGTGGCGAAAAATGCGTTCTTCGCCTGCTGCCACAAAGGCAGGACCAAGGCGAGGCACCTCGGGGACTCGCCGCCCTTCATTTCTCTTTAAAAATTGAACGAACCCTCCAGCGGATATTCCAATCCCCTCAGGGGCTGTTCTTGGTTACGGGCCCAACGGGCAGCGGCAAGACCACAACGCTTCACGGAGGACTTCAGGAAATCATCCAAAGAAAAATCAACGTAGTCACTATCGAAGATCCGGTAGAATACACTCTGAACGGGGCCAATCAGGTTCAAGTCAACGAAAAATGCGGGCTTACCTTCGCCTCGGCACTACGGTCTATTTTACGTCAGGATCCCGACGTTATCCTTGTGGGAGAAATCCGCGATTCGGAAACAGCCAAGATTGCAATTCGCGCCGCCCAGACCGGGCACCTGGTCCTTTCTACCCTGCACACCAATAGCGCAAAGGCCGCTTTCACCCGATTGCAGGATTTGGGCATTCAGCGTAACCTCCTGGAAGAATCGCTTCTGGGCATTATGGCCCAGCGTCTTGTCAGATTGAAAAACGGAGGGCGACAGGCCATTGTAGAATTGCTCCTGCCCAACGGATCATTTGCCGACGGGGACCTGCAGGATTCAGCTCGCAGACTTGTGCAACAAGGGGCCGTAGACCAGGCCGAAGTCCATCGAGTCTTGGGAAAATCTTTTCTATATTGGTAGCCATGAAGATTTCTGACCGCACATTGGGATACCTCAGCATAGTCGCACTGCTGTTGATATTCGTAGTTGTGGCCTACAGCATGTACAACGCCCACCACGAAGAAACCAAGACCGCCTTGGTGGACTTTCCTGAGTTGGGAACCCTGCAGCCCGAAGACCAGGTGGTTGTTCGTGGCTATACTGTCGGAACCATTGGCTCCGTCACCTGGCTTGGCGACCGCGCCCGCGTGCAAATCAAGTTTAACGAACCCATCATCCTCCGAGAAGGCTCCCAGTTCAACAACGTGAACTACGCCATCATGGGTCAGCGCCGTCTAGAAATTATTCCCTCCAAGATCGGAAATGTTCTTCCCGAAGATTATGTTCATACGGGAACATTCCAGCCGGGCATCGCCGAAGTCCTCCGTTACATTGAAAATGTGAACGAGCAGATGGATGTCATCCGCCACATGGTCCTTATGATTGTCGAAGGGGATTCCACCCACAAGTCCGCCATCCAGATGGTCGAAAATGCCATGACAACCATCGAGGGAATTGCCAAGAATGTGGAACGGCAGCTTTCAATCCTTCAGCCTGCACTCAAGGACGTATTCGCACAGATCGACAACGCCAGCGAAACTCTCATCGACGTAACCTTGCAGGCTGACACCGCCATTAAGGTAGCTGAGCAGACTGTCAACGAAAAAGTCCAGATGGCAGACAGCGCTCTCAAGGTCATTTCTGAAGGGGTCGCCCACACCAACGAAATCATCCTCAGCATAGAACAGAACTCCCTGGCCAACCAGCTTATTACCTCCACCGAAACCGTGGATATGCTGAACGACTTGCTAGACAAGCTCAGCAGCCTGATCAAGGCTGTGGACACCAAGGGCATCAAGGTTCTTGACGATGACGGCAACCCGGTCAAGCTGTTTACCTGGAAGAATACCAACCTGATTGGAAAGACCGCCCGCGAAAAGGCTCGCGAACGCGCAGAAGAAGCCAAGAAGTCCAGCAGGTAAGGTGAGCCGATGGATTTGTCGCACCTTCCCAAGATGGGGCCTAAAAGTCTTGACGCGCTAAAGTCCGCAGGCATCAGCTCCCTTTCTGAATTTCTTTACAACATTCCCCGAACTTATCTGGACCAGACCAAGGTTTCTAAAATTGGCGACCTTCATGTAGGGGACCGAGTCGTGTTGATTGGAACCGTCACCAGGGCTGGTCTAATCCGCGGAAGGACTAGCCGCTTTGTGGCCACCCTTACCGACGGCACCGGCGAAATTTCGCTGACTTTTTTTCAAGGGGCTAGTTATCAGAGCAGGCGCGTACAGCCCGGCAGCCATTGGCTGGTAACAGGTGTTGTTGGCGAATACCGTGGGTTCCAGATGACCCACCCCGACATGCAGCCCTTCGATGCCGACGAGCAATTCAACGGCCAGATTTTACCAGTTTACCCCATGACCGAAGTCATGACCAAGAGTCGTATTACCCAGAAGGCCATGCGAAACTGGTACAGGTTTGTATTCAATTTTCCAAATCTAACCTTACCTAATGTCTGCCCCAAGGCACTGACGGATTACCTCCATTACCGAACCGTGGTAGACAACCTGAAGGCACTGCACCTGCCCACAGATTTTAACGCCATTCGTCAGGCAAAGTTCCAGCTGAAAATTTTGGAACTGTTGCCTTTCTGCCTCCGTATGATCCGCCGTCGCGAAAATCAGAAATTGCGCGGCCACGAACGCCAGGTGGATTTGGGGCAGGTCATGAATGCGAAAACCAGGCTGCCCTTTAGCCTAACCGCCGGGCAGGACGCCGCCCTGAATACGATTATCTCGGGGCTGAACGGCAAGAAGCAGTTCCATGCTTTGCTGCAAGGTGACGTGGGCTGCGGAAAGACTGTTGTGGCCATGTTGGCCATGCTGGCCGTATGCGGCGCTGGCGAACAGAGCGCCCTGATGGTCCCCACTGATATTCTGGCAAGACAGCACTACAAGCAGATGAAGCCTTTCTTTGAAGCCGCCGGCATGCGAGTGGAACTTCTGGTAGGCGCCACTCCTGCGGCAGAACGTAGGCAGATTCTGGGTGAACTGCGGATGGGACTTTGCCAGGCCGTCATCGGCACTCATGCGCTGTTTTCGAAGGACGTTGAATTTTCGAAGTTAGGTTTCGTCATCATCGACGAACAGCACCGCTTTGGCGTGGGGCAGCGCGAAGCGCTTCTCGCCAAGGGCGAGTATCCTGACCTGTTGGTCATGAGTGCCACGCCTATCCCCCGCAGTCTCGCCATGACTTTATACGGCGACCTGCAGGTCATCTCCATCAAGGAAAAGCCTGCAGGACGTAAGCCCATCAAAACCCGCCTGGTCTCCCCCGACAAGCGCAACGACATGAAGAAGTTCATCGTGAACGAAGCCAAGGGAGGCAATCTCTGCTACTGGATCGTCAGCCGCGTCAACGCCGACGACAACGGCAGTTCCGCCGGCGATAACGCAGCACCCGCCCGCAGCGTCGAGGATGTAGTCAACGAACTGCGCGCCTTCGACAAGACCGTCGTGATAGAGGGCATCCACGGCCAGATGGACGAATCCCAGCGGGATGAAATTCTCAAACGTTTCGCCGCAGGCGAAGTCCATGTGCTAGTTGCCACTACTGTCATCGAAGTGGGCGTCAACGTCCCTCAGGCAAACGTCATGGCCATCGATTCCCCCGAGCGTTTCGGACTGGCCCAGCTCCACCAGTTGCGAGGCCGCGTCGGTCGCGGAGACGTGCAAGCCTGGTGCTTCTTGATGATGCCCGAAGGTGCCGCCGCCGAAAACTCCGTCGAACGCCTCACCCAGTTCAGCCACACCGAAGACGGTTTCGAAATTGCGGAACTGGACCTGAATACCCGCGGTGCAGGTAACCTAGAAGGCAACGAACAGAGCGGCAGCTGGGTATTCCGCTGGTTCGACTGGATCCACGACCAGGAACTGATCAGTCAGACGTTACAGATGGCCGAAAACATATTGAAGGATGCCGCCGCCTTCGACGAGGAAGCCCGTGAAAAAATCCAGATCTGGTACAGCGAGAAAAAATCCGCCAACGAAGACGGAATCCATTAACAGTTCTCTTTATATTTAGCGGAACCCTTTCTGCGGTCCCTATAATAAATTGGTCACCGTGCCCACCACTAGGGCACACAGTACCACATTCAAGAAAAAGAACGTCCGGCGCACCACGATATAAAAAAGCGGGAGCCACTGGAGCATATTGTCCACAGGCGCCACCAGTTCCTTGATTCCAAGAAAAACGCTGATCAGGCCAGTAATCACCATCATGAGGGCCCCAACAAAATAGCCTTCGCCCAAAAACAGGATGGTAAGCACCGCACCGAGAATCATGGCGATGACGCCGATAATGACCTCCACGCGTAAAACGATATTTTTCAGCTGTTTTCTATCAATCACACCCTAAATTTAGAAACCCAACCCAAATCGGACGTCCTCCGCATACAAAATTCAGCAGACGGAAATCACACTCTTTTCGTTTTGTAATAAAAAAGTAATCTCTTCAGCACAATTTTTGATAATTAATGGTATATTTTGATAACAAAAGATTACCAAAGGACTTTTTATGGGAAAAACATGGGTTAAAACTGCAGCCGTTATCGGTCTGGCCACCTCTAGCCTGTTCGCAGGCGGCGCCACCACCAACAACAACCATTCCGCCGCCTTCCTCCGTAGCGTTGCCCGCAATGCCACTATCGAAAACGACGCTCCCTACTACAACCCGGCCGGAACCGCCTTCATGAAGGACGGCTTCCACCTGTCACTTTCCAACCAGACTTTCTGGCAGGGCCGTACCATTACCACCGAATCTCCCCTGTTCGAGGGTGGTAAAAAGGAATACGAAGGCAACACCTTTGCCCCCTCCATGCCCGGCTTCCACGCCACATGGCATCACGGCAACCTGGCCATTTCCTCTACCGTCGGCGTTATCGGTGGTGGTGGATCCCTGAACTTCAAGCACGGCATCCCCTCTTTCGACTCCCAGCTAGCCTCTCTCCCCATGGCACTCTCTATGGGTGGACTCTCAACTACCAAGTATGACGCCGACATCAAGCTGGAAGCATCGTCTTACCAGATCGGTATCGCCCTGGGTGCCGCCTACCAGTTCGCCAACATGTTCAGCATTTACGCCGGTGGCCGAGCAACCTACTCCTACAACAAGTACGAAGCGACCCTCTCCAACGTAAGAATCAATCCGGAAAACGAACAGTTGGGACTTGACGGCGAAATGGTCAACGCAGCCGCCACCTTCAGCCAGCTTTCCGAAACGTTTGACGAATACGCCACCGCCGCCAAGGAAGCAGCATCCCTCTTCGAAAAAATGGGCGACAAGGCCTCCGCAGCCGAATACGAGGCAACCGCCCAGCAGATGGCCGCACAGTCTGAAGCCATGGCCGGTTACGCACAGGAAGTCAGCGACAAGGGACTTGACGTAGAACAGGAAGGCTGGGGATTCGCCCCCATCTTCGGTGCCTCCTTCCAGTACAAGGGCCTTACCGTAGGCGTGAAGTACGAAATGAAGACCGACCTGGAAATGAAGAACAGCACCAAGAAGAATGAAGTGGGCATGTCCGACTTTGACGACGGCAAGACCGATCACGCCGACGTTCCCGCAGTTCTCGCCCTGGGCCTGTCTTACGCCATCCTCCCCAACACCCGAATTTCCTTCGGCTATAACCTGTGGTTCGATAGCGATGTCGACCTGACCGGAGACACCGAAAACTATCTGGAAAACAGCCAGGAATTCATGTACGGCGTAGAAATCGACCTGTCCAAGAGCTGGACGATCAGCGGCGGACTCGCCGTATTCCGCTGCGACCGCACCGACAACTACGTCAGCGACCTGAGCCAGCTGCTGAACACCTCTACCATCGGTCTTGGTTTCGCCTACCGTGTTACCGACTACCTCCGATTCGATGTGGGTTACTACCACACCATCTACAACAAGGATACGGATCAGGAAAAGTACGGTCTCAACACCTACGAACGCACCAGCCGCGGATTCGGTATCGGCATTGACCTGGATATTTAGTCGCATAAAAACAAAGCAGACTTAAAAAGAAGAAGGAGAAGCCCTCGACGCACCGTCGTGGGCTTTTTCCGTCTCCGCAACCGTCAGAGATGGCCTGCATTCAGCCCTTGCAAGGCAAGGGCCTGGGGGTCCAGGGGGCAAAGCCCCGCCAGAGATGGCCTGCCTCCCGCCCTTGCTGGGCAAGGGCCTGGGGGTCCAGGGGGCAATGCCCCGCCAGAGATGGCCTGCATTCAGCCCTTGCTGGGCAAGGGCCTAGGGGTCCAGGGGGCAAAGCCCCCTGCATCTAATAAGACCCCCGCCTTTAGGGCAGGGGTCTTCAAAATAAGGGGCAGTTATAAGCCGGGTTCTGTACCCCTTGCGGGGCGATGACCATCTCTCTGGACGAACTGTTACCAGCCGCCTCAAGCGACCTACCCGGATATCCAACAGGCACGAGCCGCACCTGGCCGGAGTTGCCTCCAGCGGATTCCTGCTTGGTCTTGCACCGGATGAGGTTTACATTGCCACCCCTGTCACCAGGAATGCGGTGAGCTCTTACCTCGCCATTTCACCCTTACCTACATTGCTGCAGGCGGTATAATTTCTGTTGCACTTTCTATCGCGTTTCCGCGCCTGGACGTTATCCAGCATCCTGCTCTGTGGTGCCCGGACTTTCCTCCAGTCTGAATTTCTTCTCGCCGGCGGCCATCCGCTGCCCCGCGCTTAATATAGAAAAACCTAGCATTTGTGGCGAGGCCATTCCGTAGGCATTTTTCGTCAACATCCATTTTTTTTATATTGTGGACAACCTAGGATTTTTATGAACCGATTCTTAAGCACAGCCCTCGTCACTTTTGCAACCCTTGTCACAGCCGCGTTTGCAGAGCAGGATTCCACATTCAAGGACGAAGGCGCTTTTAAAATCGATTCCATCCAATACCACATTGGCGATGCATTCGACGATTCCAAGGTCCACACCAAGTACGACAAGTGGGCCTACGATCTTCTAAACTGGATTCACATCGAAACCCGTGAATCCACCGTCGAAAAACTTCTGCTGTTTAATGAGGGCGACCAGGTAACGTCAATCCAGGTCCAGGAAGCCGAACGTTTCCTGCGTACCCAGAACTTCCTTTCTGACGCCCACATCAATATCGAAAATTCCGACGACAAAAACATCGCCCATGTCCACACCAGCGACAACTGGACTCTCACCGTTCCCATCGGTATCGGTTTCGGCGGCAAGGAATGGTCTTACGACAATCTGGTCTGGAGCATCGGCCTGCAAGAAAGCAACTTTCTCGGTCTAGGCCAGAAGTTGGGATTCTACTACGGACACAACGAATTCCGTGACATGCTTACGCTGGAATACAGCGCCCCCCATTTTCTGTTCCGCTACAACCACCTGGACTTGACCTACAGCTATAACACTGACGGTTATCTCGCCAGCGGCCAGATGTATATTCCCTTCCTGAGCCGTAGCCAGAATCAGTGGGCTTACACCATTGCAGGCCTCAAGAACAAGCGTTACGCCTACTTCTATGGCAGCGGAGATATGCCCGCCGGCGCAACCCATTACGACATGAACGTTCCCACCGACTCCCTAGACAAATATCTGGGCGAACTCCAGCAATACAACGGCAACGAAACCGTCCAGCTGATGAAGGTCAAGGAATATGTAGACGACTCCCTCAGCTTCCGTGTCAGCAGATCCTTCGGCGGAACCTTCCGCAAGCTCTATGTAGGCGCCACCTACGACTACCGCCGCGAAACAGCCTCCCACGGCAAGTTGTACCGTTACCTGTTTACCGACGGCGAAGACGCCTACGCCATCGACTCCGCCAGCGCCTGGAACGAATGGCTTCCGGAACGCAAGGATTCAAGATTGGGTCTGTACCTGACTCTTTCCAACCTACGCTACGAAAAAATCAAGAATTTCCACAACGTCAAGTGGACCGAAGATATCGAAAAGGGTTACAGCCTCAAGGCCCAGATTTCCAAGAACTACGAACAGTTGGGTTCCGCCAACAACGACATCCGTCTGGACCTGTGGGGTGAACTTTACCTGGGAACAGGCATGCATCACCTGACCCTGAAGTCCAACATGAACTTCTACCTGGATCACGGGGAACAGCGGGACTTCTACGGAAAACTGTGGGGCGAATACATTTTCCACCCAAGCAACAAGGTTTCTACTGCCATTACGGGACTTGCAGACTTTTATGAAGACGCCCGCTACGGCTATCAGGTTTGCCTAGGCGGCATCAACGGAGGCTTCGCAGGATTTCCCACAGGATTCTACACAGGTCAGGCCCGCGTATACGGCAACCTGGAACAGCGCTACTTCCCCGACTTCGAACTGGCCACTCTGCGCCCCGTTTTCGTCGCCTTCGGAAGCATCGGCGAAACCGCCTGGGATTTCAACGACATCAACCGCAAGGACCTGATCTACGTCGTAGGCTTCGGCGCCCGCTTTGTGCAGACCAAGTCCATCAGCCATCTGATCAACAAGATCGACGTCACCATCCCGGTCAACGGCATACGCAAGGGCGAGCCCCACTACTCCGTCACCACCTCCTACAGCCTGTAGTTAGGTTCCATACAGGGTCCCGTCGATACAGCTTTTCGCCAGGTCGGCCACCGCCGGGCATGCCGAATCCGTATGCAGGAATGGATCAGCCAGAACTCGCATCATCCATTCCTTGACCAGCAACCACATCTTCCAATTCCTTTGAGATTTCCTCCCTTGATTCGGGAGTCAAATTTCGACCCTTGAAAGAATCCCTTTTTAGTTGAACCTTTAGACTATCAAAGAAAATACCCCGCCATTCATCATCGGCCTTACCCGACAGAATTTTTCCATAGACGTCTTTAACAAACCGAATGGCCTCGTCTAGGTTTTCTTCTTTCAACGGACCATAGATTGCTCTCTTCCCCATTCTGCGGCTTACGGCAATCATATCCCATCTCACGATTAATACGGAAACCATCCGGACACCCAAGGACATTCTTCATCACAGGGTAGAAATTCCTGTCTGAATACCAGAAAGATACCCGATTTTCGCCATTCTGAAGTAGGGTTCCCGTTGGCGGTAATCTCACGAGCCAGAAGTTCCCCCGCCTTGCGCTTGTCTCCAAGACCGCAAAATTCCAGGGAACGTCCCACCATACCCGCATTCTGTTTAGCTTTCTGCGCCCCACTCTTCTTTATTCGGCCCATTTTACACCTCTCCTCCCATTATCGTATCCAAAATTCAGTTTGCAAAATTCGATAAAAATCACATTTTGAATATGGAACCACCCCACAAACCAAATAATTTCGTATTTTAAGGCACGAAAAGGAGTTTTATGAGAAAATCCGGTACGCTTTTACAAAATCTGTTTTGTTCTGTTGCATTGACCGTTGCCATTTCTGCAGGAGCCGCCTCCGCCCAGCTAGCCCTGGAACAGCCCAAGATGGCCGACGTCCAGCTCATGCAGGATAGCACCACCAACCAGCCCATGAAAATGGACTTTTCCAAGCCCCTGGCCGGCATCAGCGATCCTGGCATCCTCTTTAGCCATTTCTCTAACCGCCCCCTGCTGATCTACTACTTCAGCCCCAAGTGCCCCCACTGCCAGCGCCACATGCCCGAAATCCAGGACCTGATGAAGGAATATGAAAAGGACGGCCTGACCGGTATCGCCATCGGCCTCGGCGGCGGCATCAAGAAGAACGACATCCGCCTCTTTATCGACCAGTACAAGGTGGTCATCCCCGTCTTCCAGGACTCCGAGTACAAGTTCGCCCCGGCCTACGGCACCGGTTACATCCCCGTGGTCTACCTGGTGAACCCCGACGGGACATTCTACCGCTACGAGACGGTGAACGACGCCAACATGAACCACCTGCGAGCCACCCTGAACAAGATGCTCAAGAAATAGGCTGGACATCAGGTTCACACGCTCTAACTTTTAAAAAGGGACCTCTACGAGGTCTCTTCTTTTTTTGCAGACCGACAATGCTGTATTCCCCGCACAAAAACAAGGAGAGCTAGACAAGAACAAGAAGTTCATCATTCTTGCTGCGGCAGGCATTCTCGCCGCATGCGGCGCAGCAGCTCTACAGTTTCAGCACCCCATTCGACAGAGAAACCTGCAATGTATCCGCCGACAAGTCCTCCGCCCAATGGGAAAGCCATATAGAAAGTGCAGAAGCAAAGTTCCCTCAGGAACCTGGACGGAAACGGGCTTTGTTGTTTATGATGGGATAATGGAAGAAGTTTTTGAAGATTACATCCCCCACGAAATAAACACCATTTCCATCACAGAAAACACAATCACCTTCAGTTCACCGCAAAACCCAGATTGGGACTTCTACAAGAACGAATTAGAGGCAGCATCAACGGAACCCAGTACTCCTTCACGAACGACAATCTATAGAGTTCGGATATAGCGACATTCACCCTTTCCGCAAACGGGAAGCAATGCCAGTACCGTTACATCTACGATCACAAGAAGGAAAACTGCACCTCAGAAAACATTCCCTATATGAACCTCGATGATTACGAAAGCGAAGGGGGATTCTACAAGTGCATCACCAACCTAACAAAATAACAGATCCAGTTGATGAAATAGAATATTTTTGCTATATTCCCGCCACACTTGAGAAAGTAGTATGGTCGAGTAGCTCAGTTGGATAGAGCATCTGCCTTCTAAGCAGAGGGTCGTGGGTTCGAATCCCGCCTCGACTATGAAAAAAGACCACCCCCTGTGGGTGGTCTTTTTTTTCATATCCGAGACGTAGAAACTGCAGCAAGCCGCCAGGCTTGCTGCATCCCGCCTGTTCCAACGCAGACCTCATCCCTTTCAGTGATTCTACTAACCATTTCCCGATTTCCGTTACGTTTAGTGCGTAGTTTATTACTTTGTTCGCTACAAAATTTGAGTTATAGTCTTATTTTGGGGGCTTTTTTAATAAAAATTTGCATTTTTCGTCCGACTCTCCCCTTTTTTCGGACACCTTTCGTTACTTTATCTTAAAAAATTACTAACTAAAGCACACCTAAGGTCCCCATTTAGTTAGTAAAATCGGCATTTTCACCATTTTGCCCTCAAAAAACATATAGTTTTTTTCTATTGCCAGCCATATAAAAAAAGTCTATTCTATTCCCCATCAATTTTTCCTATCTTACGCACCATGAAAATCGTTGATATTCTCAAGCAAGATAAGATGTCCCTGTCCTTCGAAGTGTTCCCGCCCAAGAAGGAAACCAGTTTTGAAAGCGTGAAAAACGCCACCGAATCTATCGCTGCCCTTGGCCCCGCCTTTATGAGCGTCACCTACGGCGCAGGCGGCGGCGTCAGCCAGTACACCCTGGAAATTGCCAAGAATCTGAAGTCCAAGTTCGGCGTACCCATGCTGGCCCACCTAACTTGCGTGTCTAGCAGCAAGGAAACCGTGAAGCAGCGCATCGAAGACATGAAGGCTGCAGGTATCACTAACGTCATGGCCCTCCGCGGTGACCTCACTCCGGAACTGATCGCCAACGGCCGTACCGACTGCGACTACCACCACGCCGTGGAACTGGTCCGCGAACTGAAGGAAAGCGGCGCAGACTTCTGCATCGGAGCCGCCTGCTACCCCGAAAAGCACCCCGAAAGTGCCAACCAGCGCGAAGACATCAAGTATCTTAAGGAAAAGGTGGACGCCGGTGCCGACTTCCTGACTACCCAGATGATTTTCGACAACAACCTGTTCTTCAACTTCCTGTACAAGCTTCGTGAAGCAGGCGTTACCTGTCCGGTACTCCCCGGTATCATGCCCATTACCAACGCCAACCAGGTAGAACGAGCCATCAAGCTTTCCGGCTCCTTCATGCCCCAGCGTTTCAAATCCCTGGTAGACAAGTTCGGTAGCGACCCCGAGGCCATGAAGCAGGCTGGTATCATCTACGCCAGCGACCAGATTATCGACCTCTACGCCAACGGAATTACCAACGTCCACGTTTATTCCATGAACAAGCCCGACGTTGCCGAAGGAATCATGAGGAACGTTTCTGCCATCCTGGGCAAGAACTTTATCGCCTAAAATCACAAAAAAAAAGCATTTTTTGCGAAAATCCGCCTATATTCCAACTTGGGCGGATTTTTTTATTCCATTGTTAAAATAAAAGTTTGTTTTTTAAAAATTCAAATTATATATATTGTCTAGGAACCGCCCCTTCTGGGCGAAAAAGGATATATATGATCTCTTACAATGACGCTTACAAGATCGCCGCCGAAATTCACCAGGGACAAGTGGACAAGGCCGGTGGCCCCTACATCGATTTTCTACAGAATGTTGTTGACAACCTTAAAGCCAAGGGCGAACCTGAAGAAGTGCAAGTCCTTGCCCTGCTTCAAGATACCACAACTGCATCTGCCAAGAAGACTGCTGCGGACCTGGTCCAGATGGGCGTACCCGCCGACCTGGTCGCAAAGATCGAGAAGATGACTTACCACAAGAACCAGAGCTGGATCGACGAATACAGCTGCAAGCTGATGGCCCAAGGCGTTCCCGCCGAAGAAGCCACTTACGAAGCCCGCGAAAAGGAATTCGTCAAGTTCGCCGAAAGCCTGAAGGAAGACCCCGTCATGGCCAAGGCCAAGGCTGCTATCCTTACCACGCTCCTGGAAGACAAGTATATCCGCCGTAACGAACGCCGCGAACTGAAGACCAAGTTCCGTCTGAAGAAATATCAGGCTGCAGTCGAAGCGCTGGGCGTGTAGTTAGGACGGGAAGCCCCCTCCAGACGAAAGTCTATAGACGAGAGTTTCTCTCGTCTTTTTTTTTGTTAAAACATGTAAAAAGAACTTTCCAAAATTCAAGCTTTTGCTAAATTTACCCCCGTCGAGAAACCAAAAGGTTTTTCAAGAACACTAAATAAGGAACATTATCATGGCTAATAAGGTCTATAACTTTAGCGCAGGCCCGTCTGTCCTGCCCGAACAAGCACTCAAGGAAGCTTCTGAAGCATGCATCGACTATGCAAACTCTGGCATCAGTATTCTCTCCATGAGTCACCGTTCAAAGCCCATCGAGAACATGTTCCTCGAAACTGAACAGCTTCTCCGCGACCTCATGGGAATCCCCGCCAACTACGACATCATTTTCCTCGGCGGTGGCTGCTCTCTCTTGTTCTGCATGATGCCGATGAACTTCCTCCCGGCTGACGGCGTTGCCGACTACACCGACACTGGTGTCTGGGCAAACAAGGCTCTCAAGGAAGCTAAGCAGTTCGGTAACGTTAACGTTGCTTGCTCCACCAAGGCAGATGTGTACAACCACATCGACAAGAACCTCCAGCTCAGCGACAACGCAACCTACCTCCACGTTACCGCAAACAACACCATTTACGGTACCGAATGGCACAACTTCCCCAAGCCCAAGTCCGGCTTCCTCATGGCTGACATGAGCTCCGACTTCCTCGCCCGCAAGGTGAACGTGGAAGACTTCGGCGTGATCTACGGCGGCGCACAGAAGAACATCTCCTGCGCAGGCGTTACCGTTTCCATCATCCGTAAGGACCTCCTCGGTAAGGTTGACCGTCAGATCCCCACCATGCTGAACTTCAAGACTCACCTGGACGAAAAGACCGGCGTGAACTCCATGTTCAATACTCCTCCGGTATTCGCAGTTTACACCATGAACCGCACCCTCAACTGGCTCAAGCAGATTGGCGGTGTTGACGCTATCGAAAAGATCAACCGCGAAAAGGCTGCTCTCCTGTACAGCGCCATCGACAACTCCAAGGTGTTCGTCGGTACCGCTGCTAAGGAAGACCGTTCTCTCATGAACGTTCCGTTCGTCTTCAACCGCGAAGTTGTTTCCGAAGAAAAGGATGCAGACATGGCTAAGGACTTCATCGAATTCGCAAAGTCCAAGGGTCTCGTGCAGATCAAGGGTCACCGTTCTGTTGGCGGCTTCCGCGCTTCCATCTACAACGCAATGCCCATCGAAGGTGTCCAGGCTCTCGTCGACTGCATGGGCGACTACGAAAAGAAGATCCTGGGCTAGTCCTAAGACAGCGTAAAGCTGAAAGTTTAAAGGTTAAAGGATTCGTCCTTTAACCTTTTTTTCTTTATCCTTTTCGCTTTATCCTTTATCCTAAAAAGGGTGCTTAGGCATCGGGATTCTTTTGCATAAATGATCTGTTGCCACTTTCACCCGAAGAATTTTTACTTTATAGTCATGAAGTTTATTAATGCCATTCTGCTTTCGTTGGTTTTGTCGTTTGGGCTAAATGGCTGTTCCAAAACAGACGTTGTTGTAGGAGGCTTAGTATTTGGAACCTACATGATACTTGATGCGGGCTCCCAAGACACTAAGAAAACGGATTCCACGGCGATTGTTTCAGACTCCTCAAAAACGGATTCTACAACTCAAACCACAAGTGCCGCAAAGAATGCACTTTCCTTTCTAGGATATACGATTGCGATAGGCCTCATCGTCGGACTTCCCGTCTTACTGGTTGTATTGATGGGGGCAAGTCCCGGCCTTGGGGACTGACGACAGGATAAAAAAAGAACCCGAGGCATCGGGATTTTTTTATCTTTACTCTTATGAATTCTGCATTTTACGTCTTTATGAAGTTGCTGCCCAAGAACGCAGCCAGCCGTGCCTTTGGCGCAATCACTCGTCTTCGTTTGCCGATTATCAGCAAGGTGGCCCGCAACATGTTCTGCAGCTACTACAAGCTGAACATGGACGAATCCGAGTACCCGCTGGAACATTACGCCAACATCGGCGAGCTGTTCATCCGCAGGTTAAAGCCGGGCATGCGTCCCATTGCAGACACCGAAATCGTTAGCCCTGTGGACGGCGTTCTTTCCCAGACAGCAACTTTCGACGAAAAGCAGGAATTGATCCAGGCCAAGGGAAAGACCTACACACTGAAGGACCTGCTCCGCGACGATGAAATGGCCAAGCGTTTTGAAGGCGGCGCCTTTGCCACCATCTACCTGGCTCCGTTTAACTACCACCGCATCCATAGCCCCGTCAACGGTCAGGTGCTGGACGCCAGCTACTGCCCGGGTACTTTGTGGCCGGTGAACGTAGGCAGCGTGGAACGTGTGGAAGGCCTGTTCTGCATTAACGAACGCCTGACCAGCCACATCCGCCTGGAAGATGGATCCGAAATCCTGGTCGTGAAAGTGGGCGCCACCAACGTGGGCCGCATCGGTGTTGCCTACACCGACGAACTGCTGACCAACGCAGGCAAGCTCCCCCGTAACCAGAAGCGCTTCGACTGGATGCCCAAGGCCCCTATCGCCGTAGAAAAGGGTGGCGAACTGGGTCGCTTTGAAATGGGAAGTACAGTCATTCTCGTGGTAGACAAGAAGATCCGCGAACGCAACCCGAATCTGTTCAAGAGCCGCGTAGGCCAGGCCGTGAAGGTGGGCGAAGCCCTCTAGCCTAGAGCGTTCCGATCCCTCCGCAATGGCAGTTTCCATCGGCAAATTCATTCAAGACAATCCCGCGTTGTTCAAGGCGACAGCGGGATTTGTCGCTTTATTCAGGGACCTGCAGGATCCTGTCGTAGCCGTAACGCGGCACTGCAAAACTATCGAGGAAAAGGTGGGCTGGGTTTTACTGGGCACGGCATTATTCCAGAATTGCAGCTACCCGGAATTCGCAAACCTGATGCGAGCACTCCACGAGAGGTTCCCTGGAGACGCTCTATGGAAACTGCCTGTCCCCAAGGAAGAAGAAATCAACAACTGCGAGGAATCCGTCTTTCACACCCGCAGTTGGGAACTGTTTGATCATGCCGCAGGCATTTTCTGGAGCGTGGGCGCCTTTATGCGGAACCACGGCGCAGGCCCCGACCACAAGGGGAACAATAGCATCACCGATTACGTCGCCTCCCGCACCCCCGAGGAACTCTGGCGAGACCTGGGCGAAATCTACTTCATGGGAAAATCCAACCCGAGGCCCAAGGCTTGCGCCGCCATCTACCGTCTGATTACAGAAGAACCGGTAGGCCTTGGACTCCGCTGCAAACCTACATCCAAGATGCCCCACCTGCCCCTGACCATGGGCGCCCGCCGTTACATTTCTATTCTCGGCCCTGCCAGCAGCGAAAATGGCGGAGACGGATTCGCCAACATGACCCCCAAGGAAAAACAGGTCATGGCCAACCAGCTATTTGTAGCCCTGGCCAAGGAAATCCAGGCGTCCCCCTACCTCTCGTCTCACAGTATGCAGTACTTCCTGGAGAATGGCAAGGATGGGTTCATTTGTAGACAAGTGACCGACCACTGCAAAAAATGCCCCCTCCATGAGTTCTGCAATTACGCCGAAAAAAAGTGACGAACCCCAAACAGAGAGCCTCACAAATACTAAATTCAAACTGTATGAAGTTCCACAAGAAAATGATGAAGGCAGGTCTTTTTGCCGCCCTGATGCAAGCGCTACTCCTTTGCGCCTGTCAGCAGGAAGAGGTTAAGCCCGTAAGCCTGGAAGAGCTGACTTACAAGTCGGTAAAGCCCATCATTGCCGCAGTGGATTCAAGTATGGTCGGCGACATTTCCGCTCTGCAGAAGCGCATTGAAATCCGCTACCCGATTCTGGAAGGCGACACTCTGGACGTAACCATTCTGGAATTCAAGAGCGACGTGTACGCCCTGGATTACTACATGAACAGCGGACGATTCCAAGGCAGCGCCCCCATCTTGCGCGGTAGTTTTTTGGAACAGAGTATCCGTGCCGACCACAGGATTTTCATTTTCAGGCACGACAGCTTTAGACGCTACGAACGAAGCGACCTGGAAAACTACGTACGTCGATTCCCCGGATTCCACGGCGGATTTCCCCAGGCTTTCTTAAGTCTGCCCTTCGAAAATCGCGAACAGGGCAAGACCTCCATCCAGACAAAGTACTTCATGGGAGTCAAGTCCACCTTCCCCGTGCTTGTACAGAGCTACCGCGATGGCAACCTCCGCTGGAACGTGGCCCGCAGCTGGGACCAGGAAGAAGCCGAAGCTTTCGAAAGCTGGATCCAGAACTTGAACATTGTTGAACCCAAGGGCATCTTCCCCAGCAGCGACTGCGTCTATTTTGCTGCAGGCGAAGGGGCAAACGGAATCGCAACCCAGTTGGCAGGTGGCCGCATCGCCGTCGTCTGGGGATTCCTCAGCTGGCCCGATCTGGAACGCAAATTCTTTACCGCCAGCGACCGCATTTACGAAGCTCGATATTAAGGTTTAACGTTCATCCAGGCAAAACAACCTAGGTATTTATAACTATATTAGAATTATGGCTATTGAAAAACTCGCAGAAACTCTTTTAGAAAAGCTCCGCTTTATCACCCAGGCAGAAACTGTAATCGGCAAGCCCATTGAATCCGGCGACACCATCATCGTTCCCGTCAGCCGCGTTTCTGTCGGTTTTGGTTTCGGCGGACATTCCAGCAAGGGCGACACCTCCGCTTCCGGCGGCGGCGCTTCCGTAGATCCGGTTGCATTCCTGGTGATCAAGGGCGACGACGTTCGAATCATGCCCATCAGCAAGGACAGTTCCATTATGAGCAAGGTCATGGACCTGGTTCCCGATGTAATGAACAAGTTCAGCAAGAAAAATAGTGAAGTCTAATAGACAACGCATACTATAAAACAAGATGTATAGAAACGGCCCGCTATCGCGGGCCATTTTTCGTGCGCTAAATTTCTGCGTCAGACTAATGAGCTTCCAGGGTATTGACGTCGGTGGTGAACATCTTCTGCAGTCGAGCTCCAAAGGGTTCCGTCCATTCCTTTTCCGGAGCGACACGGCTAGCAGTCGACGCGGTATATTCCGAGTAGGTCAAGAAGACCAATTCCCCATAACGGGCATCCCAAAGGGTCCATAGGATCTTCCAGGTAAAGCCACCGGACTTGCCCAGATCAGGATCCATAAACACATCAAGACGCACCGGGATAGAAATATAGCGCAGACCATAGCGGCTAGCGGTATTGTTCAGCAAATTCTTGAGAGGTGTAGGCACCACACGGGTAAAGGGCTGCTCGATACCTTCGCGGTCCTGCCACGGGGTAAAATCTTCAAGAGGCAAATTATCGGCGAATTTGAAATTCAGGAAAGCGGCAGACAGCGTATCCAGGTAGCTGGAATCGGCGTCAGGCAGACGCATTCCCGGGAGCATCAGCTCGCGCTGCATCTTGGGGAAAGCCTTTACGAAGATGGAGTCTTCAACGCGAGCCAGATCAAAATCCAAGGCGTCGGCGCTGTAACTGTGGCAGAAGCGGCAGGTTTCGGGTCGCTTGGCATTTACCAAAAGCGAAGGGAACACGCCTACTACGGCATTGGAATCCAGGCGGTTATAGGCAGCCACATTCCATTCGCGGTAGAACTTTTCGTCGGTGATTTTCAGTTCGATATCGCCACGCTTACCGCACTCATCGCAGGGAGTGTCCATCATGCCGGAATCACCGGCAGATTCGCCGGGAGCATCGTCACGCATACCCGCGCACGAAATCATAAAAGAAGACAAGAACAGGGCGAAAAAAAGTAAGACGACTTGAAATTTTATTTTGCGCACATTATCCTCGCAATAGGCGGTGAGTTATGAGTTATGAGGTGTGAGGTGTGAGGTATGAGGTGTGAGTTATATTCTCTACACTTTAACCTTTTCGCTTTAGGCCGTTCGCTCTAGGTAGCGGAGCTACCGACCTCGCACCTCTAGCGAGGCTTGCCGAGCGAACCTTTATTCCAGCATGATGGTGAACGGGCCGTCATTGACTAGACTTACTTGCATGTCGGCACCGAAGCGACCTGTTTCCACCTTGGCAATTTCCTTGCGGCATTGTTCAATGACGTATTCATACAGTTCATTGGCAAGGGTCGGATTTCCGGCACCATTGAAGGTGGGTCGATTCCCCTTGTTGCAGTTGGCGTACAAGGTGAACTGGGAAACCAGCAGCAACTCGCCGTTTACGTCCTTGATGCTCAAGTTGGTCTTGCCATTTTCGTCGGCAAAAATCCTGAGGTTCATCATCTTGCGGATCAGGCGGTCTGCCTCTTCGCGGGTATCGGTTTCGCCAACCCCTATTAAGACCATATAACCCTGGTTTATCTGTCCGACGGTCTCGCCGGCGATATCCACCTGGGCCTTTTTTACTCGCTGGATTAGAAATTTCATATGACAAAATATAGACATTCAGACGATATATTAGTGGCTATATTTACCCCTAACTTTACGAGGAATTTATGAAGCGTCTAATTTTGATTTCCATGATTGCAACAGCCAGCCTTACCGCATGTGGCGAGGAAGCCAGCGAAACCGCCAGCAAGTACGCCAACAAGGCCAAAAAGGCAGCTACCGAAGCTGCAGATGTAGTCAAGGATAAAGCAAGCGATGCAGCAGATGCTGCTAAAGACAAGGCTAGCGACGTAGCAGATGCAGCCAAGGACAAAGCTAGTGATGCAGCCGACGCTGCTAAATCTACAGCCAAGGACGCCGCAAACGCCGCCCTAGACAAGGCCGAAGACGCTATCAAGGCCGCCAAGGAAAAACTGAATCAGTAATGTTCCTGCGAAAGTTACGCAACGAACCCGCAATCAGGCGTTTTCGAAAATTTTAGCCAGACGCGACGGATTTTTGGTCTGGGTCAAGGCCAGTCGCAAAAGAACTGCAGCCTTCTGAGGAGGCAGTTCACCGGCGCTGATTCTGGCCACACCTTCGGGTGCCAAAGCCAGATTCCTGTTCAGGGTAACCACACCGTGGTTAATTCGAGTAGCCACAACCACAGGGATGTCGACATTAGCCAATGCACGGGACCACGGAAGGCTAAATTCTCCACTGCCGGCCCCAGCAATCACGAGTCCGTCTGAAATGGCCGAGGCAAATTCCAGCAGGCGGGGGTTCGCGTCTACGGCGAAGTACACCACATGAACTCTAGGCAGTTCCGTCACGCCGGAAATATCAAAAAACGGGGATTCGCAGGCATTGTCAAAGTCAGCCGCCCCAGATCCAGGGAAATCGATTCCCATGGGCTGCAATTCGCTGGCGCTGCATTTCTGAACTCTGCGAGCATCAAACAGGTCGCCTCCGAAATAAACCCACACGTTATTTCCAACGGGTTCATCTTCTAGAGCAAAGCCAACAGCACTCTGTACGGCACCCAGCAAGTTAGCCGGGCCATCCGGTTCCTTGGCAGTGGCAGGGCGCATCGAGCCAGTCAGCACAACCGGCTTCTCGGTTCGCAAAGTCAGACTGAGGAAGTAGGCCGTTTCATCCATGGTATCGGTACCATGAGTTATGACGAACGCATCAACCAGTCCAGAGGCGGATCCATCCTCGGCAAGTTCGTCGATACGCTTGGCCAGCTTAAGCCACAGTTCGCCCGTCATGTCGTCAGAATTCACATTGCAGAACTGCTCCACCGTCACATCGGCGTAGTCTGCAATTTCAGGAACGGCAGCCACCAGGTCTACACCGGCAATCTGCCCCGATACATAGCCCGTATTGGCACCGGCTTCACCAACACCGGCAATAGTTCCACCAGTCGCAAGGATAACAACTTTCTTTTTCGCCATGGTCAGACCTCATTCAAAAGCTGTTGGGCAGTCACTCCATAAAATTTCTGCAGGGCTTCATCGGCGCTCATGGAGCTTAGGCTCTTGATAAAATCACGGAACCGTGTAAAGTCAGCATTCCTTTTCAGCATTCCCTCCACCATTTTCTGGGAATACCAGTAAAGCTTTACCGCCTCATCGGTACGGGTCTCTCCAACAAAGGGAGCCGACAGCACATCCAAGGAAGGTTCACTTCCGGCGGGTCTAGCCACGTCATTGCGGCTTGCATCTACAACCTGGGCAATACCTTCGTTGGCCCAGGTGGGAATTTTTACGCGGACCATGGCCCTAATAAAGGCGTGAGTCAATTCATGAAACAGCATGGGGCGATAGACTTCACGATACTGCATGACATTTACAGGAATACGAAGCTTTCCGTCAAACAGGGCTCCTGCCCAAGCAGGACGACCACCAACACCGCCATGATCTTCTGATTCATAAAGCACCACCTGCAACTTATTTTCGGGGCGGAAATCAAACAGGTGGCAAAGGGAATCGTAAGCGACTTCCAACACCGAGAGGGCTTCCAGCACATCGCTGCGAGAGGGGCGTCCATCAAATTCCAGTCGGAAATGGGCGGAACGTTCCAGGCCCAATGTTTCCATTTCTCGAATGAGCATCTTGGATTTTTCGGTTAGATATTCCAGATCCCCATTGCTGTAACCCAGTCCAGAAATGTAGGCGATGCAGTCTTCGTAGCGTTCCTGTTCCAGCAGCACACCCGCCATATGCAATTGCAAGTTGCGATTTTCGGGAGTTTCAGAAAGCAGCACTTTCAAATCCTTCTCGGCGCACTTCCAATCCCCGGATTCCAGACAGGCGTTGGTCTCTTCAACCAGGGCATTATGCTTTTCGATGGCGGCATTTTCTGCCAGGCGAACACGTAGCTGATGGCCTCCATATAAAAAGGCCACCACGACCACAACAATCAAGCCCAAGCGTTTCATAGGCGGCAAGAACCCTCACCACCAGCCGCTTTAGACTTTTTATACTTTTGCCCCTCCGGTGCCAAAGTGGGCGGCTCGGTCATGTCGGATTGCAAGCAATCCGCCGCGACTCTCGCCTTTTTATACTTTTCTCTTATCAACTGAAGGTCGTGTTGGTAGGGGTTGCGGGTAAAGTCTTCGAAGGCCCAGGCTGTAGGGTGAAAAACGCCCTTGGCATAGGTCAGCAGCATATCCAGCCACACGCCCTTCCCGGCGTAAAGTTTAAAAGGTCCGCGCTTGTAGCTAGGCAACACCACCTTATCCAAATCCATATAGCCGATGTCGATATTCACATGGCGGTGATCTGGATTCTCGCTGTTGGCTGTAGTCAATTCCAGTGCGTTGCTCCGCTCCTTTTCATCGGCGATGGTCTCAGGCGAAATGCATTTCTCAAAAGAAACCACTCCACGGTAAAGACCATCCCCCATTTCAGGGGTATAATAATTGGTCCTGTCAAAGGCAAAAAGTTTTCCCTTATGCCGAATCGGCCCCCAAGTCTTTTCGAGGAGTTCAATCACAGAGGGATCCCATTCAGCACCCTTCTGCAAAACAAAGGCTATCAGCTGAGCCTGTTCACTAAATTGAGAAGCTTTCATAAAAACCTTAATGAGGGAAAATCATCAAACTGGAACGAATGATTTCCAGCTGTTCCTTCGAGAACTGGGAATACCTGACATCAGAAACAACAGGGTACATGAAGTTGTCTGCATCGGGACACTGCTCCAATGTGAAATTATAGTCAGCCTTCGCTTCGCGTCTCATCCTCATTCCAGGAATACGGAAGTCCACCTCACCTTCTGCAGATTCCTTCACCAAGCCACTGCGCTGAAGTTCCGGACAATAGGGTGTGTCCTCCAGACCGTCTTCGTAATTGGAGAAATCATAATAGGCACTCATATCCCTCATAGTAGAGGTCGTATGGCGAAGTCCAAAGAAGTGTCCGGTTTCGTGCAAGGCAGTTTCCACAATTTCATCCATAGTCAAAGGAACTGACGACCCGCGGCTTCGCGTATGCGTTCCAAGCAACACGGTGCTGCCTTCACCAGCTTCCATATTACCGCTAAAAAGATTCGAGAAGCCAACAACGCCATCACTATAGATTGAGTGAACCAGAATCAATTCCAGAGCCGATTCCATATCGGGCCAGCCAGTCAATTCGCAAAGCATGGTATCCCTTGAAGATCTTCCGGCAACCCACGGTTCGTCAGCCGGATAATTCTTGCCCACCCAGGGGTGATCCTGGGCGTAGCTCACATACAGGGTATCGATGGTCACGCTGGAATAATACTTGCGGAACCTTTTCAGCAGTTCATCGGAAAATTCCTCAATGGTAAAACCATCCAAAGTCTCGGCCACATTTCCTACAGCCACCAAATTCAAGGACATGTGATCGGAGTAGGCTCCCTTTCCCTTAAATTCGACATTCCTTGTGGAGCCCTTATAAAATCCGCGGTTCATTTCCAGCGAGGTCGCCCATTGAGCCATATCATTTTCGTCGCAGGTAAACTTATACACAAAACGGCCATTACTTTCGGTAGCCGAAATCACGCGGACCTTGGATGCATAATAGCTGTCCCCCTTTACATCAAGTCTAAAAAGTTGCAGCCTGGGAGCTTCGGTAGCCTCCCCCTTGTCAAAGGACAGTTCGTAGGTAGCCTTAGGATGAACAAGCAACCTGATACCGTGAGCCAACTGGGCATCCACAGAATCATTGTTGGCCTTGTCATTGGGGAACATCTGAAAGAACAATCCACTGTCGGGCAACAAGGTCACTTCGGTTTCCTCATCGGAATCGAAGATACAGCCCATCATGCCAAGGCAAACCGCCAGCATCCACAACAACAAGGATTTCTTCAACATATTTTTACAGAAATTTTTCATTTTCATAGGTTCCTAATTCCCCAAAGATACGTGTATAGAAAAAAGATAGAATTTTGGGAGAATTCAGCCGATGAAGCACTTTTCAACTAGTATAAAAAATGTTTTCTGCAATCTTCAAGACCTGTTAACAGGAATCCAGGGAAAACCGGCCCTATGGGGAGCCATGGTTTTCATCGTCACTTTGGTCACCTTCGACGCCCCCGTCTATGGAATTCCCCTACTGATTCTTTGTCCCTTTTTGATCCACGTTGCCTCCCGCCACTTGCAAAAGGTCTCCCTTGCGGCCCTGATTCTAGCCCTAATCAGCCACTACGCATTGCATAGCCCCATAAACCCGATTAAGTCCCAAGATGTTCCTCAACAGGGTTGCGGCATCGTCGAGACGATTCAAAAAAAATCCAGCGGTCTAGCCGTCATCATCAACAGCGGTTCTAACAAAATAAGACTCACCGAAAAACGGGACCTCCCCATTATGCCCATGGCCGGAGATTCCATTTGTTACGAAGCCAGCTGGTACCCAGTCAATCCGCCAACCGTTCCAGGTGCGTTTGATACACGGCAATGGCTGCAATCACAAGGATTAACCGCCTACGGAAAATTCAAGCACTGGGATGTCTATAGCCACCGACTAGTTCCCGAACGATACTTCTATAAATTCCGACAATGGATAGCCCGCAGATTCGCCGACTACCTGGACCCAGCCGAAACAGGACTCTTGCTCGGGCTACTTGCCGGCGACAAGAGCGGAATACCCGACGCCCTCCGCAGCGACTTTCAGAGGACGGGGCTTGTGCATGTGCTAGCCATCAGCGGATTCCATGTGGTACTGCTGGCAGGAATGCTCATGATTCTTTTGAAAGCAACAGGCCTCCCCCATCACATAGTGCGTCTGTTGGCGGTATTACTGCTATTGCTCTACATCCCTGTAACCGGAGGTTCTCCTGCCGTGCGACGGGCCGTCATCATGTTCTCGGTCCCTCTAATAGGAGCCACCTTCCAAAAGCAGCCCAACCCATTAAACAGTCTGGGAATCGCCCTATTCATTATCATGTTCCCGGAACCTGAAGTCATCTGGAATCCAGGCTTTCAGCTATCCGTGGCGGCTACGGCGGGCATCATCATTAGCGGCCCTCTAAATCCACTACAGGGTCTCCCCAAGAAACTGACCAAGAACAAACTATGGGCGTTTTTTCAAGGAGCCATACTGGAACCTACCTACGTCACCTTTTGCGCCACCCTTTCTACAGCCCCCTTTCTCATCCATCATTTCAAGACTTTGTCGCCCGTTGCCTGGTTCGGAAACATCGTCGTTGTGCCAGCCATTTCCATGGGTATGCAGGCTGGCCTATTTGCCTTGCTATCGCCCCTCGATATTTTAAGGCAAAACTTCTGCTATGCCGCCAAATTCTTTTTGCGTCTGGCCACCCTGTTAACGCGATTACTGTCCGACTCTTCGGAAGCCTCCGCCACGGTGGGCCCCTTCGGCCCTGCGTTACTCCTTCTGCTGGGGCTGGTGATACTGCTGGCCCCTGCCGCAAAAAAGAACCGCCTTGTCCAGAGATTTTACCTGACGAGCCTTCTCGTATTTTGCGGAACATTCGCCTACGGAAATTTCATAAAGGCTAGCGTTCCCAATTGGCAATTAATCACCCTAGATATAGGCCAAGGCGACAGCCACCTGCTTACAACTCCATCCCAAAAAAATTTCCTCATCGACGCCGGTGACGGAACCCAGAACACCATCGTCCCCTACCTGCACCACATCGGAGTTTCCCGCCTCGACGCCTTTATCATCACCCACCCGGATCTGGACCACTACGGCGGAGCCCTTTCCCTGATCAAGACATTCCCTGTAAAAGAATTGTGGATTACGGATTGTGCCCGCATAGAAGACAAGTCTAACTGGCAAAAATTCATTCAGGAAGCATACAGCCGAGGCATAATCATTCGGGATATGGAACGTGGATTGCTATGGAAAGAACATCTTTTCCAAATTGAAATTCTTCATCCGGTTACCCGCCGGTGTGTCGACGTAAACACCCAGAGCATCACACTGCGGGCCAAGGGATTGGGACACTCCGCCCTACTTACAGGCGATCTGACTATTGCAGGAGAAAAGGAAATCATGAACACAGATATGTACATAAAAAGTGATGTCCTGAAATTAGGACATCACGGATCAAAAACGTCTAGCAGTCGAGTCTTTCTGCAAAAGGTGCAACCCCAGTTAGCTATTGTTTCTAGCGGGCGACACAACCGCTTTCGCCACCCCAGCAAGCAGGTCATCCAACGGCTGGATTCCCTTGGAATACCTTACGTGAATACCGCAGAAAAAGGGACCATCCACATTTTATTTTCAAGGGAAGGCGTGCAGACAAGCACCATGCTAGAATAAATTACAGCGAAGTCAAAACGTAGAGGGCAATGCTCTTCTGGTCGTTATTGGATTCCTGCAATACGCCGATATCGAATTCTACGCGGACTCTAGCACCACCTAGAGCCAACTCCATCTTGGGGATGATATCCAGCATGAAGTCATCCTTGAGGTAGCCCACGCTACCCGAGGAATTCACCTCGATCATCAAGAGGAAGGACTTTCCAAAATGCAAAGTGGGAATGGTTCCTACGGCGAATTTCACATAGCCGTCTTCGCCAGTTACACCCTTCAGAAAACCTGCACGGGCCTCATAACCATTGGAGAAATTCTTGGCGATGAAATATTCCTTGCCATAAGTCAGCACCAAGGCTCCACCGTTATCACGGTTCAAGCCGAAGTAACCGTCAATTTCAAAAAAGGCTCCGTTAAAACGGTAGCGGGTACCGAAGTCTACGGAAGTTTCCACATTGTCCAGCTGATTGTAAGTGTACACATCCAGCTTGGCACCGATATCCCAGTCCTTGGCCAGCTGCCCCATGATGTTCACGGGGAACAGCACATTGCTGCCAAAATCAGAACGCAGGCCAACACCGGCGGCGAACTTGGGAGACGGTCTGAAATCAGGGCCATAAGTATAGCGCATGTTCCAGATACGGTCCAGGGCGAAACTGTTAGCTGCAAACATTGCAACCACAAAGGCGAAAATGGCAAGACGTAAATTTCTCATACTGCCCAAAGTTAGCTAAATTTTGTCCAGCCTTTTGTAGGCTCATTCAAAAGAGGATATTATGATCGATCCGCGTCCCGAACTTTCTAAGCTTTCTGACTACGTCCCTGGCAAGTCCATGGATGAAATTCGTGCCAAGTACGGCCTTACCGAAGTGGTAAAGCTGGCTTCCAACGAAAACCCCCTCGGCCCTTCCCCCAAGGCCAAGGAAGCCTACCTGAAGATCGTGGACACACTGCATCTTTACCCTCGTGGTGACGCTCCCACCCTGATTAACGCCCTTGCCGAATTTTACGGTGTCAAGACCAGCCAGTTGGTGCTGGGTAACGGTTCCGACGAAATCATCGACATGGTAGGCAAGGCATTTATCCGTCAGGGCGACAACTGTGTGGGCATTACCCCCACCTTCAGCGTCTACAAGTTTACCACACTCTCCAACGGTGCCGATTTTATTGGCGTTGGGGTCGGTGAAGAAAAGACCGACTTGAATAAGTTGGCCGCAGCCATTAATGAAAAGACCCGCGTGGCCTTTATTTGCAGCCCCAATAACCCCACCGGCGTTTACTACACAGGCGCAGAACTTGAAGAATTTTTGAGCAAGGTTCCCTCCAATGTGATGGTGTTCCTGGACGAAGCCTACGCTGAATTCGCCACCGCTGAAGATTACCCTCGCATGTTCGAAATGATCGCGAAGTACCCCAACCTGCTTATCAACCGCACCTTCAGCAAGATCTACGGTCTGGCAGGCATCCGTCTGGGTTACGCCATCTCCAGCGAACAGGTCATCAAGGCCATGTGGAAGATCAAGCCGCCTTTCGACATTAACCTGGCCGCCCAGGCTGCAGCCATTGCCGCCCTCGGCGACAAGGAACACGTGGAACGTACCCGCCAGCTGAACGCCGACGGCATCAAGGTCCTGAAGCCCTTCTTCGAAGGTCTCGGTTTCAAGGTGCTGCCCACCCAAGGCAACTTCATCTGCGTCCACATCGGCCCTAAGGCAAAAGAAATGGTGCAGTTCCTGGAAGAAAACGGCATGATTATCCGCGGCCTCACCAGCTTCGGTTTGCCGGAACACGTCCGCATTACCTTGGGCAAGCCTGAAGAAAACCAGTTCTTGATGGATCTTGTTAAGAAGTGGACAAAACAGGTATGAGGGCGCAGCGGCGCTGCTTTGAGGTATGAGGGCGCGACTTCGTCGCTTTGAGGTGTCATCCTGAACGACCCTATATGTCATCCTGAACGAAGTGAAGGATCCAGAGAGGTTACAATGAGCGCAACAAAAGAAAATCTTGATTTGTTAAACATTGCCCTGAAGGCTGCCGAACTGGCTCAGGGTAACATCCTAAAGTATTTCCAGAACGATGTTGGCGTGGAATGGAAAGCAGACAAGACCCCTGTGACCATCGCCGACAAGAGCACCGAAGAACTTTGCCGCGAATTCTGGGCAAAGGAAACTCCGGGCTTCGGCGTCATTGGTGAAGAATTTGGAATCGAAAGTCCCGATGCAGAATACCAGTGGGTCATCGATCCCATCGACGGCACCAAGGCATTCATCCACGGCGTGCCTCTATTCGGTACCTTGATTGCACTATACCGTCGCGGCGAAGCAATCGCCAGCCTTATCCGCATCCCGGCCATGAACACCGCTGTTTGGGCCGTGAAGGATGGCGGCGCATTCCTCGGTAGCAGCGCACAGGACTGCCGCGTCTCCAAGTGTTCCAAGGTGGAAAAACTTTCCGACGCCCTGGTTCTTTCCGGCACCGTCAACACCATGGAAACTGCAGGCTATGGCGAACAGTACGCAAACGTCCGTCGCGCAGCCCGCCTCCACCGCGGTTGGGGCGACTGCTACGGTTACTACCTGGTAGCCGCAGGCCGCGCCGAACTGATGATCGACCCCATCGTTTCCCTCTGGGACATCGCCCCGTATCCTCTGCTTTTCTCTGAGGCAGGTGGCAAGTTCAGCATGCTGGACGGCAGAACCGAACTGTTCGATGCCAACGGCAAGCCCGTCGCCCCCATTTACGAAGGCTACACCAGCTTCGCATCCAACGGACTCATCCACGACGAAGTCGCTGGGTATTTCAAGAAGTAATATCAAAGTCGTAAATTACGGCAAAACAGGTTAGAAGGAGACAACAAATGAAGTTCACAAAAATTACAGTTGCAATTTTTACAGTTGCATTAACTGCTTTATCCTTAATCGCATGTGGCGACGACAGTTCCGGGACTGCAGCCTCAAACAATCCGTTTTCACCTACTGGCGGATATGTTTATCAGCTTTCCGTCAATGAAGCGACCCAAACACTTATTGTTTCCATGTCACGAGAAGTCGGCGACTGCGCCCTTGTAGATGGGGAACCACAATGGCTCGACGGAGGCTTAAAGGTTTATGCAGATACCAATACATACGAAATCAAGGGAGACACTCTAATCCTCCACACCTTTAAGACCTATGATGACGAAGTTTACGATCGCAAAAACTTTCTTATTGGCAAAAACAATGGTCGCCTATATGGTACTTGGGAAGCGCTTCTTTGCGATGATGACGATGACGACGGAGTGCAAGAGTGCAGCCTCTCACCTTACGCCACAGAAACAATCACTTTCACCCAATCAACAGCCACTGTCAACTTTAGTTTAAGAGAAAATGCTGATTTCACAAAAACGGATCTAGCCTACTACATTGTACAGGCTCTCTACAATGGTTCCGGTTTCCACGAAATCTACGCCAGCGATTTTGACGATCAGGATCAGGGAGGCCCGGAGTTCGACGTTTTCCTGCAAGAAAACAACATTACGTATCAAAAAGTAAGCAACAAGCAAGCGAACTTCACCATTAACGGCCAAGTCTACACCTTTAGCCTCACCTCTGCAGAAGAATCAATGGAATCAAGGCTGGTAGAAGCAACCGTAACCACGCTTTCCTCCACTTGCTACCTAAAAGATTTTGAAGAAGCGATTTCCAAGGAAACCTGCAATAGTCGCGACATCTACGACATGAGCGGGTTCCACGAATGCGGCATTGAATACGAACCAGACAGCATTGTTTACAACCAACTCATTCACGAAAACCACCTTACGAACATCGATGAATTCCGTGAATGCATTCGTAGTATTGCTCAACAGCCAAGTTCAGACATTCCCTATCTATATAAAAGGGCAGCCAAGGAAGCAAAGCCATCCAAGAAAAATTCCTGGTTTGCAAAATTCTAATCTAGCCAGCAACAACACAACGCAATTTGTATAAAAGAAACAGCCTCGGGAAATCCGGGGCTGTTTTTGTTTCGGACGATTGCTTGAATTTTGGGGTCAGGGTCTCTTCGGCTCCGCACAGGAACCTTTAAGGTTGGTGAGCGTCGCCGAACCATCACTTCACAGTAAACACGCCGTTTTCGTAGTCGATGACCACCGGCTTTGCGGAGCTTACTGTGCCAGCAAGGATGGCGTGGCTCAGCACACGTTCCACGTTGCGTTCAATGAAACGCTGGATGGGACGGGCACCGAATTCCGGCTGGTAAGCGCCATCCGCAATGGCATCCAAGGCTGCATCGGACAGAGTCAGTTCCAGTCCCTGGCGGGCGGCACGCTTTGCAAGGCCAGCGAACTTCAGCTTTACAATGTCGCGGATCTGAGGCTTGGTAAGACTCTGGAATACCAGCGTTTCATCCAGACGGTTCAGGAATTCCGGGCGGAAGAAAGCATGAAGGTCGGCTTCAATGTCGGCAACCGTCACCGGCGCGACGTTCTCGCCCGAAGAGCCTGCGGCACTACCAGCGGCGCCAGAAGTTGCGCGGGCCAAGCGTTCGCGGAACTTTTCAGCACCCAAGTTAGACGTCATCAAGATCAGGGTGTTCTTGAAGTTCACCGTGCGGCCCTTACCATCAGTCAAACGACCATCGTCAAGAACCTGGAGCAAGGTGTTGAACACATCGGGATGAGCCTTTTCGATTTCGTCCAGCAAGATGACGCAATAGGGCTTGGTACGTACGGCTTCAGTCAGCTGTCCACCTTCTTCGTAGCCTACGTATCCCGGAGGCGCACCGATCAAACGGCTTACCGTATGCTTCTCCATGTATTCGCTCATGTCGATACGGACCAGAGCGTTTTCGTCATCAAAAAGTTCCACAGCCAAGGCCTTGGCCAGTTCCGTCTTGCCAACACCAGTGGGGCCCAGGAACAGGAAGCTTCCGATAGGAGCGTTTTCGCGGCTGAGGCCACTACGGTTACGCAAGATGGCTTCGGACACCGCTTCCACCGCGTCATCCTGCCCGATAACGCGAGCGTGTAAACGTTCATCCAAATGCAACAACTTGGACCTTTCACCTTCGCAAAGCTTGGTTACGGGCACGCCAGTCCAGCGGCTCACCACCAGAGCGATGGTATCTTCCGTCACCTCTTCGCTCAAGTCGGAGTCGGCAGCGGCCTTACGCATCGCTTCGGTCTTTTCGGCGATTTCCTTTTCCAGGTTCACAATCTTGTTGTACTTCAGTTCTGCAGCGCGGTTCAAGTCGTAGCGGGCTTCGGCCTGTTCCATTTCGTCCTTGGCCTGCTGCAAAGCTTTCTTCAAGTTCTGCAGTTCAGCACTCTGGGCGCGACGATCCTGCCAGCGTTCCTGCATAGCCTTCACCGCGGCTTCCGTCAAAGCCAATTCCTCACGCAGTTCCTTCAAACGCTTTACGGAATTGTCGTCCGTTTCCTTCGCCAGTGCCTGTTCCTCGATCTTCATCTGCAGTTCCTTACGCTGCAAGGTATCCAGAGCTTCCGGCACCGTGTCCATCTGGGTCTTCACAAGGCTTGCGGCCTCGTCAATCAAGTCAATCGCCTTATCCGGTAGGAATCGGTCGCTGATGTAGCGGTTGGAAAGTTTCACTGCAGCCACCAAGGCATTGTCGTGCAGACGAACCCCATGATGGGCGTCAAAGCCATCCTTGATACCACGCAAAATGGAGATAGCCTCTTCTTCCGTCGGTTCCGTGACCTGCACCGGCTGGAACCTGCGTTCCAAGGCGGAATCCTTCTCGATGTACTTGCGGTATTCCTGAGTGGTCGTTGCGCCAATGCAGTGCAGTTCACCACGAGCCAGCTTGGGCTTCAGCATGTTACCCAAATCCATGGAGCCCTCGGTCTTACCGGCGCCCACGATGGTATGGATTTCATCAATGAACAGAAGAGTATTTCCGTCTTCTTCAAGGGCGTCCAGAACAGACTTCAGACGTTCCTCGAAATCGCCGCGGTACTTTGCGCCAGCCATCATGGCGGACAAATCCAGGGCGAAAAGTTTCTTGCCCTTCAATGCGTCAGGCACATCGCCGCGATAAATTCGCTCGGCGAGCCCTTCGACGATAGCGGTCTTACCCACGCCAGGTTCACCAACGAGGCAGGGGTTGTTTTTCGTCTTTCGGCTAAGGATCAAGATTACACGACGGATTTCCTCTTCACGGCCAATCACCGGCGAAAGGCGACCATCGGCAGCCATTTCAACCAGCTCACGACCATACAACTTCAGCGGGGACTGTTCCTCGGCATTGGCTGCCCCGGCGAAAGGATCAGAGAGCCAAGTCTCCACCACTTCCACAGAGCCCAGGGCGTCCTCGAACACCTTGGCAATGCCGCGGTCCCCCGCAAACTTCATCAGAGCCACCAGCATGTCGCCGGGAGTCACCATACGATTCACCTGACGGGCCGACTGCACGGCAGCACGCAAAACACGGTTCAGATCGCTATCCGGGCCCACATCCGGGTTTGCCCCTTCCACACGGGGCACCTTCTGCACGAAAGGCTCCAGACGACCGCGCAGGTCCTGAGTCTTCGCGTTCTTGGACTTATACAGCTTTTTCAGGGTCGCATCAGGGCCTTCTACCAGACCCACGGCCAAATGGGCACATCCCAGGTAAGAATGGGAATTACGGTCCATCAAACTCTGGGCCTTGGCCAAAACCTTTTCTGCATCATTATTAAAATCAGACATATTTGCCTCCGCCACAAGGGCGCTTTTCTTTATTAACGCCCCACTTAATGCAATTGTCGTGCCAAGACCGTCTTTTTATGGATTTACCGCAAAAAAACACCGCAAACGGGGAAAAAAGGCTTTTTTTCATAAAAAAAGCCCCTATTTCGTTTAAAAAAGAACATTTTTCATCTCAAAAAGAACCGCCAGAACGTCCAAATTTGCGACATACACCCTCCAACACCCTCCCAAAAGGAGCGCTCCCATTGTAAAGTGTTGTAAAACCCAACAACGGCAAATCACCTTGGACTATTCCCACTTGGACCAAACAAATCTATCTTAAGGATACAAAACCAAACATCCCATACACCAACAACGGCGCTCCTTTGGGGGGGCGCCGCTTGTTTTTTTGGGGTCTAAAAAAAATTTGAGTTTATTGGTCTGCGCCCCCCCCCTTTTTGTATATTACCGCCCGTAATTTTTTACAACAAGGAGAACAAACATGCTCAAAAAAATCGCACTCACCGGAATTTTCGCAGCCTCGGCAACCTTCGCCTCCTGGGATCTGTTCCCGGTGCTCCCCAAAAATCAAGGCGAAGCTCATACAGGTCTCGCTTACAACGAAACAAATTACGCCAGCTGCCTCACCATGTTCGCTGGCGCACGATTTTCCGTCATTCAAAACTTGGAATTAGGGGTAATGGTTCCGTTCCGCTTCTACACAGAACTGCATGGAACCGAAATGGACGATGTCAATGGTTTAGGAAACATCGAAGCTTCGATTCGATACCAGTTCATCCCTAAAATGAACGCTTTCTTCGACGTAGCTATCCCCGTTGGCGATGATTCTTACAACGTTGAAGACGAATGGACTCTGAAAGGAGGCTTTCAATTCTCCTCAATCTTAACCCCCACGGTCAACTTCGGGTCGGAACTTGGCGTCCAGTATGAAACAGAAGGTGAGAAGAACTATTCGGAATTAGCCGCAAACATTTCAGCAGAACTGGATTTTACCGTTGTACCCCACTACACGCCCTATATCCGTTCTACAGTTTCCTTTATCATCGGAATCTATGACGATAGCGGTTTTGATTCCTTTCTTGGCAAAAACACCCCAGTCGGAACCTGGATTACCGTGGGTTCCAAGTTTGACATCACCGAATGGCTGAACCTAGACGCCTCCTACGGAGTTGGCATCGGCGACCACCTTTATGGTCCCAACCGTCCTAAAACTTATGGCCTAGGCTTAAACTTCCGTTTCTAAGTCACAAGGTTTAAAGCAAAGGCGCTCCTTTCGGGGCGCCTCTTTTATTTTCTAACAGAAGATAAAATCACCTTCCGCCAACCAGGATCTGGTCCACCTTGATGGACGGTTGACCGACGGTTACGGGGATATGGCCGGAACTTGCGCCGCAGACACCGGCAGCCAATTCCAAGTCAGACCCCACCATGCTGATCTTAGGCATAATTTCGTGCCCCTTGCCAATAAGGGCCGCGCCACGGACCGGTTCGCAAATCTTGCCATCGCGAATGATGTAGCCTTCGTCAACAGCGAAGTTGAATTCACCGGTGGCCGGGTTTACGGAACCGCCAGCCATACGGGCGGCATACAGACCATAATCCACGCTGGAAATCATATCGTCCAGGGAATCCTTGCCCGGAGCAATAAAGGTATTGCGCATACGGCTAACGGGAGCGTACTTGTAGCTTTCGCGGCGAGCACTTCCGGTAAGTCCGATGCCCACTTCCTTAGCACCCACACGGTCAGACATGTAGGTTTTGAGAATACCGTTTTCGATGAGGGTGGTGCGCTGTGCGGGAGTGCCTTCGTCGTCAATTTTCAGGCTACCCCAGACACCCTCCAAGGTGCCGTCGTCAATGGCGGTAAGGCAGGGCTGACCAATAGCCGTTCCCAACTTTCCGCAGAAGGGGCTGGCGTTGCGTCGTACCGATTCCGTTTCCAACGGATGGCCGCAAGCTTCGTGGAAGATTACACCGCCAAAGCCGTTGCCCATGACTACAGGCATCTGGCCGCCGGGAATGTAGCCGGCAGTCAACATGCGAAGCACTCGTTCGCCAGCGGAGTTGGCCATTTCTTCGGGAGAGTAATTGGCCAACAGTTCATAACCGCCAATGGCACCCGGACGCTCGGCAGAAGTCAAACGTTCAGAACCGTCAGCTGCAGTAACGCTTACGCTCAAGCGCAGGTGGCTGCGGTTCATTTCCACATTCAGACCTTCGCTGTTCAACAAATTAATGTGGGTGCAGTCATCAGTTACGCCAACGGTCACCTGAACAATCTTGTCGGAAATGCCGCGGGCAGTCTTGTCGGCACGGAACAGAAAATCCTGTTTGACAGCCTGGCCCAAAACTCGAGGATCCTGGAAGGCGGCGGCGTTGTAATCGCAGACGCGCTTTGCAGGAGCAAATTCAAAAGGCTTTGCAGCAGAACCTTCACCACCATTCATGGCGGCAATGCGACCAAAAGCCAAGGTCTTTACCAAGTTCACCAAGGCTTCTTCGGAATCGTCGCTGGTAAAACCATAGAGGACTTCGGTACCATACAGCAAACGGATGCCGATACCGTAATCTGTACCTGCCGTAGCCGTTTCAATCTTACTGTCCTTAAGTCCCAGGCTAGAGCTTCGAGTTTCTTCTTCAAAAATTTCTACAAAGTCTGCACCGGCGCTTCGGCCAGCCTCAAAAATCTTAACAGCTACAGACGGATTCATAAAACCTCAAAAAAAAAACGCGACAACCCCTAGAGGTGCCGCGTCAAAAATTACTTGTTGCGAACGGGAACGCCACCCTTGCGCATGGCATCCTTGATGCCCGGCACAGTGTAGTCGCCAAAATGAACCATGGAAGCCACCAAGGCGGCATCGGCGCTGGTCTTATTGAACAGGTCCACAATATGGTCGGGAGTACCGGCACCACCGCTGGCAATCACGGGAACCTGGACAGCCTTGGCCACCTGGTCGGTAATGTTCAGTTCGTAGCCCTGCTTGACACCGTCGGTATCAATTGCATTCAGGCAAATTTCGCCAACGCCCAGCTCTTCAGCCTTCTTGGCCCATTCTACGGCATCGAGACCCATAGGCTGACGGCCGCCACGAATGTACACTTCATAACCGCTGGGGAACTTTTCAGAAACACCCACAAACTTCGCATCCATACCCAGCACGATGCACTGGCGGCCAAAGGCCTTTGCACCTTCTGCAATGATTTCGGGATGGAGGACAGCCAAGCTGTTAACACTCACCTTTTCGGCACCGGCCAGCAATGCCTGATGCATGTCTTCCAGATTGCGGATACCGCCACCTACAGCAAAGGGGATAAATACGCGCTTTGCAATCTGACGGATCATTTCCATGTCGCAGGGGCGGTTTTCGGCGCTGGCGGTAATATCGTAGAACACCAGTTCATCGACGCCTTCGTCACTATAGCGGGCACCCATCTCCACCGGATCACCGATATCGATATTACCCTTGAACTTAACACCCTTCGTCACCTTACGGTCACGGACATCCAAACAGACAATCAAACGTTTTGTGAGCATGACGCAAATGTAGAAAAAGGTACGAGGAATGAGGCATGGGCAGTGAGCGGTGAGCAGCCAGTTGCGAGCTAAAGTCAGGCAACTCCGGTGCGATTGCATCCAGCGCTTTCGATAAAAAAAATCCACCCTTCAAAAGGCGGATTTTTTGAGAATCTGTGTAAGAATCGCTATTAGAGGTTACGGTCGATAACAGCCTTGACGGTGTTCTTAGGCACTGCGCCAACAACGTTGCCCACTTCGACGCCGTTCTTGAACAGCTTCATGTTGGGGATGTTAGTAATGCCAAAACGAGCGCAAATGTCGTTCACGCCGGCATCATCTACGTTAATCTTTGCGATGATAGCCTTGCCGTCATATTCGGCAGCCAGTTCATCAACAATAGGGCCCATCATCATGCAGGGGCGGCACCAGGTAGCCCAAAAATCAACGAACACCAACTGACCAGAACTGATCACTTCATCAAAATTTTCTGCAGTAAGAGCTAAAGCAGCCATGACAATCTCCAATTTACATCTGTAAAGATAATAAAATCAGCCTAATTTGAGGATATATAACTAGAAAGTAAACCCAATTGTGTAATTTACATCAAAATCTACGCCCACAGAAGATACTTCTTCCAGGTCATCGCGGTACTTTTTGCTCAAATAAGTGTTGGTATAGGTGGCACCGATATCAAAGGAAGAGGTAAAATGGCCCCAAATGGTCTTATTACCCACATACATGGCAAGACCCAGGCTATTTCCGGTTTCCTTAACGTCCTTGCTCCTCTTGTCTTCGTAGTCGCGTTCCACCTTTGCGTATTCATAAATGGCATGAATAGCCGTGTACATTCCCAGATGGCCGCGGTTGAAGTAATAGCGGAAACCTTCAGAAATACCAAAGACATTCACATCAAAATCAATCTTCTTGCGATTTTCGTCTTCGCCATCCCAGCTCTTGGTTTTGAAGTAAGGGCGGGTGATAATGGATGCATTGGAATTGATGTTACCTTCCAAGGTTAGCATCAGTGGCAGATAATCCTTGAAGAGGGGGTAAAAAATCAGGGACACCGGATGCACAGAAATGGCAAAAATGGGTTCACTGCTAGCAACATGATTGATCGTCACATTAGGAGTCGCAGGAGCGGGAGCACCGGAAGTATACTTGGAGGGATCGTCCACTACCTGGGCAAAGCTTGCAGAAACAAGAGCACCCAACATAACCAAAGCCAAGAAAGTCTTTTTCATTTCGTCCTCTTAAAAACGTTAGTAATAATAGAAACGTATCTCGTCTACAACAAGTGTAGCTCCCACCTTTCCCTTGTAATAATTGCCGTTAGCGCTAGATGCCATGACCGCCCTGAGGTGGGTCACAGCCATATCGCCGTCATAGCCATTCAGATGGTTATCAATGCCGCTGGAATTTTCCAGGTCATCCTTAAAAGTGTTGGAATTATGGATAGGAGAATCTTCATAAGGTTCGCCATACTTAAACTTCAAGCGCAAGGTCTTAAAACCGTTTTCCTTTTCGACGATGGAAACCACATCGGGATTGGGGCGGCCAGAATTGTCATCTGAGGCAGAACGGTACCAGGCAGAAGCCACCAACGTATTTACATCGCTAGAGGTGCGGTACTGATTCTTTCCCTCATTTGCAGTGGCAGTACGATTTTCCAGGAAGAAGTAAATGTCGCAGCTGTCGCCCTTGCCTTCATAGGTAAAGTCTACTTCTACATACTGCGGACGACCTTCAAAAGGCCTACCGAAATCAATCAGTTCATTTCCGTCGGGATATTTGCTCAACATGCTCGTTGCGCCAACACCCTTAGGATTAAAGTAGCCTGTAAAGATATTTCCGCTGGCAAACTGTCCAATGCCAAGAATCTTCGCATCCATGGACTCCATCTTGGCAGCCTTTCCACCAGCCACATCCAAAGGAGAAGTCATGTTAAAGCCGGAGGTGTTTCCATTAGACCAGTCAGACGCAACATACTTGTTCCAGGAATCAAAAGAACTATTGGGGAACTGATAGCCAGCAACAATTCGGTATTCCTGTTCGGTCTTGCCGTTGGAGACTGTAGCAATCACCCCCTGGGCCAGGTTGTATTCGCCGTCATTTTCTACTCCAGAAATTTCGGCTCCTTCAGACAAGGTAATATCGCTAATTTTAACGCTAGACAATCCCGAGGCGTAGTCCAAATCATCATAGTGGATTCTGAAGGAGACCTTGCCGTCGCTGACGGAGCTATCAATGATCGCCTCATTCCCGCCAATCTTCATAGACAGAATTCGCGGTGCATCCGGTTTCGATTCAGGGAATTCTTCGGCGGAGCCGAGATTTTCGCCAGAATCCTGAGCCTTGGAACTGCTGGACTTCACTTCATCCTGCTTGTCGTCAGACTTATCATCAGACTTGGCACTGCTGGAAGACTTGGCCGAACTAGAAGAAGATTTGCCCTTGTCATCAGTAACGGCTTCTACGCCAGGAATGGTAAAGCTAATCTGCCAAATGGAGGCGTCCCCATTTTCGGCCACCACAGCCACATAAACCACAAGGCTAGAGGGAATGCGGATTTTGTCGCCAGAGCGCAGACGTTCGCTGGAATAAGAAACTTCGTGAGCCAGAGAATCCAATCCGGCGGAATCCGACGGAAATTCCTTGAACTTGCTATTGACCAAGTGCAATGTCGCCATGGAACTGATATCCAGAACATCCACCGCCACGGAGTCCCAGGATTCACCTTCTTCGGGAGCGACAAGTTTCACCTTGATCTTATGTTCGTCGGCATAGACCGACACGGAACCATCTTGACCTTCAAAGGTCAGTTCGTTAAGAGTCTTGTAGCCCGATGTTCCAAAGGTATCGTAGTCGGCAGTGCAGGCTACAAAAGACATTAAAACGGTTAAGAACGCAAGGAGTGAAATCAGACCTTTCATGATACCACCTCTTAGTAATTCAGCTTAAAGTTATCGAGGATCAGCTTAGCTTCTTTTCCGCCACGCTGTTTTTTGCTAGTTCCAGCAGCACCGCCAGCCACCACATGGGCATAGGCAGAAGAAGCAAACATCACATGGATAGAAGCAACTTCTTCGGTTCCCTCGCCCAAAGTCAAACCTTCAGCCATGGCAAAACCACCCTGCAACAATCCATCGGGATCAGCGCCATAGGACAATTCGACAACGACGGTTTTATCGCTTACGGATTCGGAATCGGAATGCATACCGCAGGCCACAACCTTCTTGTCGGCGCTAACCAGCATCACATACATCAAGGACTTCTGAGGATATTCCGTACTTGTATTGGAAACATGTTCGTAGGAATATTTCACCTCAAAGGAAACCGGGCGTGCCGTAAACGGGCGACCAAATGTCATCCCCTGAGAAATATCCGATTCATAACCGGCATCCGGTGTTCCCGAAGTGTAATTCCACTGGTAAAGCTGGACGATATCATTGGCCTTAAAGGAGCCAGCAAAGTAGAACCCGCCTGCAATTTTCCAGGAGCCGGGAACGCTTAGAAATGAACCGACAATCTCGCGGGTGGTCAAGGTTGCACGACCACTGGCAAATTCAAGATTAGCCGAAGACTGGAACTTGATACCGCCGGCGGAAGTTGCTTCAGCCATGACATCGCTGGTAGTTCCCCAGAAAGAAGCGTCGTACTTGGTAAAATCGGAACCCGGGAGCTGCGGTTCTTCGGCACTACTAGACAGAATTTCTTCGGAGCTGGAAGAAATTTCTTCAGAGCTACTAGAAACTTCTTCGCTAGAACTGGATTCTGCATCCTTTACAGAACTGGAAGACTCGCTCTTGGCAGAACTACTGGATTTTACGCTACTGGAACTGCTAACCTTTTTAGAACTGCTGGATTTTACCTCGGGAGATTTGACCTTCCAGACGTCAACAACGCGGTTCTTTTCATCAAGGACTACAATATTTGCGAATTCACCTTCTCTTGTTATCAAGTATGCGCCTGACTTCAGCGGACTATCCCAATCTATTTCAGGATCCACCAGGTCCTGGTCCAAAGCCAGGTAGTATTTAGCGCCACCCAAAGAAGACAGAGACGAAACCTTCAGGGAATCCTTTGGGCAGGGAACATCAATTTCATGTTTCTTGACATTCAGGCTTGCATCCTTGCAGTTTGAAAAGAGAGGGCCTTCATCAACCTTTTCAACTTCGGCGGAAGTTCCCGATTCGCCACAGCCCCACAGGCACAAGGCCACAGCCGCGAACAAAAAAGCAGTCTTATTCATCCAGTTCATTGCAATCTCCTAGAAGAACATGACCAGAGAGAAGTCCAGGGCCAATAGGTTAATGGTAAAGTTCACTACATTGTACACAAGCTGACTTTTAGTTTCGCCATTTTCTTCAACTTCAATAACGCTGGAATTCAGGCCCAGCAAGCCCACAGAAGTTTCAAAGGCGAATCGGTTCAGCACCATGATGCAAATACCGGGATTGATACCTGCCGCAATAGACCAGGAACGGTTGCGGGATTTCTTCATGTCTTCCCCATCATCGGTCTGGGATATGCCGTAGGAATATTCAACCGAAATGGAGGTTTCATTGAAGAAGTAGACGTTTCTGGAATCAAGAATCTTCAGGTAGTTTTTCAATAGCGGCTGGATAAAGAATCCGTTGCTCACATACTTTCGACGTTCAGACAGATCCAAAACATCTTCTAGCAGGGCGAAGTCAATATCAAACCAGGTTCTGGAATAACCGGCACGCATACCGATGGCCATAGCGTCCTTGACGAAGTAGCCACCGAACGCTTCAACCGTAAAAGTGTAGCCATAAGCCTCGTATACATCGCCGATCATAATGTTCAGCACATCATCATCGGTATTGGCCTGGATCAATGAAAGGGATGTACCGCCATAAAAATTTCCTGCAGCAATGGCTTCACCTTTTTCTACAGGATACAAGCCTTCTAGGATTCCACCTTTCTTTTCTTCGGCGGAAGCAATGGCTACAAAAAGAGCCAAACATAACAAAAAACAAAATCTCATATTATCGCAAAGTTAAAAATTTGCGAAAATCAGGTCAAACCCCTAAACCCTACCAGCAAAGAAATTGGAAAAAAGCAACAAGCCCGAAACAAAAATTACCGCCCCGCCTACCATCGAAGTAAAGCAGTAAATGCTAGAGGCAAAGCGAGACGCCCTTGAAGTTTTGTCGATTCCCTTTCTAAAGGCTACTGCCCCAATACCAAAAAGAACATTGGTACAAGTCATGCCGATGCAAACGAGAACCGCACCAAGCAAGGCAAGCCCCACCATGGAATTCAGCAGGCAGAATAGAACAATCAGGGCCACAGCCGGGCAAGGCACAATTCCCGTTACTGCAGCAATGCCGATAATTTCTTTCCAGCGGGCGACAGGCGGCAACACATTTTCCTGGCCTTCACATTTACGGCGACGGCCCTTGACAAAATCCACAACGCCAAGCACAGCAAGCAGCAAGCCCGTAATCATGAGCAATGCATAGCTAGCCATTTCGATACCACCGCGACCATTTTCGAAAACAGGGAATACCGTGGCCTTGAAAATCGCATACAAAATAAAGAGTAGTACAACAGCGCTCAGCGTATGAGTAAAAGTAATACCCGCACCCAGAGCAACTCCCTGACGCCAACGTCCGCGACGAGCCAAGAAGAATCCGATGACAATAGACTTGCCATGGCCCGGGCCCAAGGCATGGAGCATGCCATAGACAAAGCACAGCAGAAGGAACTTCCAGATACAAGACCAGTCCCCAGATTTCATGGTCACAATTTTCGCCGTTACTTTTTCGCGCAGATCCTTCTGCACCTGAGCCAAAGCGGCATGAAAAGAGCCCCCCTGAGTGGGCGCAGATTTCAGAGGTTCCTCTGAAGTTGTATTGACCGCACTGTCAGGGACTGTTGAAGTTTCTACCTGCGTCGCAACAGGTTTAGAAGAACCATCTTCACTAACATCAAAGCGTTTCTTCTTGACAGCGGCGGACGCCCCAATAGCCAAGGAGAGCACTAGCACCATTAAAACTTTCAGGAGATTCTGCACATTCACCCCGCAACAGTCTTTCGCTACTTTTTCTTATATCTCAGGTATAAGCCTTCTATACCCGAATGAAAAGCCTTGAACAAGGTCAAGTCGCTAACGCCGTCGTTAAAAAACTCCACGTCTATGGAATCAGGAGCCTCAACGTCGGCACTTTCCATATCTGTGGTCATCAAGATGTAATTGGTAACGTCGGCAACAACAACTACAAGCATGGAGTAATCATTGGTGGCAGGGCAACCAAAATACACGTCAAAGTCAAGGACCAGTCGGCGATTCTGCAAAGAAGCCTTGAAGTTCTTGACCTGCTTAGCCTTCAAGAAATCAGAACCGCGCTGAACGTAGTTGTAGTAGTTATTCCCTTCAATAGGATCCAGGATAATACTCTTGAACCACTCATTTTCCTTGGGAGAAATTACACCATCGCCATCAACATCGCCAGACGACATCATGGCGGTACTATAAAGTTCATCGTACACCCAGCGGTTCCTGACCGAGGTAAATCCATCCTTGTCAAAAAGAACCTTGACTGTCGCATCCACAAAAACGTGGGGATGGCAAAAGCCTGGGACAACCCAGGCCATGCACAAAAAGAAAATCAACTTTAGAGTCTTCACACGAACCTAGAATGCGAGAATAATACCGGCAGTCAACAAACCAATACCGATAGCACCAAGACCGGCAGCAATACCGCCCTTGACGTCACCAGAACGATTCAGACTATGGTTGTCCTTGACCATCTGGCGGGTATCGTCACTATCAAATGCAGAGAGCTTGGTGTAAGCCTTCTTCTTGGCAGCAGCGTCGCTCCAGTCACGTTCGGCCAGGTACCACAAAACACCACCGGCAATAATGGGAGCGATGGAGCCCCACAGAAGGCCACGGCCAATGCGATGGTTGCTGCGAGCCTTATCGTAGTTCTTCTGGCTTTCGATGAATTCCACATCCAGCACCGGAGTCATTTCCACGTTGACCAAGTTAGGCATAAAGGCCTTCACTTCGATGGTCACGGAAGTATCGCGGTAGCCCACCTTTCTCAGGTAAACCGTTGCGGAGGGTTGGGGCTTAATCTCGTTGACCACCACGTCGGTCACGTAATGAGGCATCACGTACTCGGTGGGCTGTTCGTTGATGTACACTTCCACCGCTTCCGGATCCGTGTTCAAGGTCAGGCGGGTCGTGGGGCGAAGCACAGGAATGCTCACCTTGTTCAGGCTATCCGCATTGATGCGCACCACGGTAGAGCCCCACCACTCTACGTCCTTCAGGACCTTCATGACAGAGATGGTGTACTTGCCCGGCTTGATATTCTTGATGGTATCGGGAGCCACCTGCTTCAGGGGGATTCCATTTACGAACAGGGAGCAGGCTTCCGGTTCAGACACCACAAGGAGGTTGGCCTTTCCGGGAGGATAAAGTTCGATCTTTTCTTCTTCGACAACAATTTCGGGCACCACGTAATCAGAAAGGGACAGGTCGATCATGACCTCATCTTCCAGGTTGTAGAGGCGCTTCAGTTCATAGCGGTAAATCTTGATAAAGGGATTCTTGGCTTCGGCTTCGATACTGTCCTGGATTTCGCGCTGGCGGATTTCTTCTTCCACCTTGGCGATTTCTTCCATTTTCTGGCGCTGATCTTCCTTGGCAAGTGCGGTTTCAAGGTCGTCACCTACACCATCGTCGGCGGGAACCTCTTCTGCAGGTTTCTCTTCGGCCTGGGCAGACATGGAGTCCTTCACCGCGTCGGTCATGATGATTTCGTTTTCCTTCTTGGGAATGACGACTTCTTCATCTTCTTCGATTTCTTCCACCTCCTGGCCATTGCTTTCCTGGAGGGCTACGGCGGCGGCATCATCCAATTTTTCGATGCGCTTCTGCTGTTTTTCGTTGGGCTTCTTCAGGTAGACCGTATCCTTTTCGATCTTCACGAAGATGGCGTCCAGTTCTGTAGAGTCACCATTGACCCAGTAGCGGACCGGGACTTCGCGAGTCTTCTTTACGGGAGCAACCGGAGCGGCAGGTGCAACAACCGCAGCGGGAACAGCCGCAGGAGCAGGAGCGTCAGATTCGGCAGACGCAGGAGCCTCGGCAGGAGTTTCTGCGGTCGTACCGGCTTCATCTGTAGACGTTTGACCTTGAGACTGAGAGGCAACCGCCTCCAAACCAGCCATGGCATCGGAAGCCTCCACACTGGGGGATTCCTGCCACACATCCTGAGAGGACATTTCATCCTGGGCAAAGGCCATTGTAGCCGCAGCCCAAACAACCAAAGAAGTTAAAATACGTTTCAACATGTAAAGAAAAATAAATAAAAAAGGGCCTTTGGCAAAAGCCAAAAACCCATAATTGTAAGAAAAAGGGAATATTCTAGATAAAAAAAGCAAACTTTAAAGAGACTTGACCAATTTAGCGCAGTAAATCGGGCCTCTTCCGTCTGATGTGTCGGGCAAAATATGCACACCGAACTCCGTACGGTCCGCGCCTGGCAAAACCTCTTCAATTTCTGCAGGCTGCATAGAAGGACGCTTCTTGAGGATCTTCTTGACCACGTCATCGTTTTCCATGGGAGAAAGGGCGCAAGTGCCGTACACAATCGTTCCGCCCGGTCGCAGGGCATCTACCGCAGAAGCCAACAGAGCCCCCTGTTCTACAGACAAACGCTTAACACGCTTCGCCGACCAAACTTTCAAATGTTCCGGAGAGTTCAGCACATGCCTGTCAGAAGAACAAGGCGCATCCAGCAGAATCTTGTCGTAGGACTCCTTCTTGTGCAGGCCAAACTTCATTCCATCATAACCAGAAATCTTGATAATGGAACGCCAGGCCTCGGGCAAAGTCTGCTCCACCACGCGCTGCAAGCGAAGTCTACGATCCGGAGAGCGGTCGTTACTTTGTAAAGAACCCTCCCCCTTCAGCATAGATGCAATCACGAGAGTCTTGCCACCCGGAGCGGCACACATATCCAGCACGTCATCACCAGGCCGCACGTTAAGCGCACGTGCCGCATAGACAGAAGCCTCGTCTAGGTAGTACGGCTCAAGGCCATCGCCAAACCTAAGTTCCATAGCCCTGCCCTCGCCCTTCAAGGACTCCAGCAAAGCCGGCCAGCGATTCCCAAACAACTTCTCGTAATAGTCAAAAAATTCCATAGGACCAAAAATAAAAATTTTCAGTTTCTCTCCAAAACAAAAAATCCCTCGGCTATTCACCGAGGGATTTTTTCTAGAAAGATTCTAGGAAGGAGTCTAGAGGGAACCATGGGGTTCCCTTTGCTACTACTTATTCGGGAGCTTCACTTCCTTACCGAACTTGACGTTGGTCTTGTTCTTGAGGAGGAGAGCGCGAGTCTTCAGCGGGAGGCCGAAGCAACGGATGAAGCCAGTAGCGTCCTTCTGGTCGTACATTTCGACATCAGAGAAGCCACCGAGGTTCATGTCGTACAGGCTGTAGGGGCTCTTCATGCCAGCCGGAATGATGTTGCCCTTGTAAAGCTTGAGGGTAACTTCACCGGTAACAACCTTGTTGACTTCGTCATAGAAGGCGTCCATGCACTGGCGGAGCGGAGTGAACCACTGACCATTGTAAACCAGGTTTGCATAGGTCATAGACATCTTCTGAGCTTCGAACAAGGTTTCCTTGTCGAGAACCAGCTGCTGCAGGCATTCGTGTGCCTTGTACAGGAGGGTGCCACCCGGAGTTTCGTAAACGCCGCGGCTCTTGAGGCCGACGAGGCGGTTTTCAACGATGTCCAGGAGACCGCAAGCGTTTTCGCCACCGATCTTGTTCAGAGTTTCGAGGAGTTCAACTGCGTCCATCTTCTTGCCGTTGACGGAAACCGGAGTACCCTTGTCGAAGCCGATGGTCACGTGAGCCGGCTTGTTGGGAGCCTTTTCGTAGGTAGCGGTATGCTTGAGCATATCGTACTTGTGTTCCTTGTCCGGTTCTTCCAGGATGCCACCTTCGTGAGAGAGGTGCCACAGGTTGCCGTCTTCGGAGTAGATCTTCTTCTTGCTGATGCCGTTCAGAGGAATCTTGCGGGCGGCAGCGTAGTCAATAGCGTCTTCACGGCTGTGGATGTTCCACTTGGAGTCCTTCCACGGAGCGATGATTTCGAGGGTCGGATCGAGAGCGGCGTAGGTCAGTTCGAAACGGACCTGGTCGTTACCCTTACCGGTTGCACCATGGGAAACTGCGTATGCGCCTTCCTTCTGAGCGATCTTCACCTGATACTTGGCGATGAGGGGGCGAGCGAAAGAAGTACCCAGGAGGTAGGTGTTTTCGTACTTGGCACCAGCACGGACGGTGGGCCATACGTAGTCTTCGAGGAATTCCTTCTTGAGGTCCAGGACGTAGCACTTGGAAGCGCCAGTTGCGAGAGCCTTCTGTTCCAGAGCCTTAGCATCCGGGAAATCGTTCTGACCGAGGTCAGCAGCGAAAGCGATCACTTCGCAGTCATAGTTTTCCTTGAGCCAGGGGATGATGATAGAGGTATCGAGACCACCGCTATAGGCGAGGACGACCTTCTTCTTGGAATCTTTCTTAGCCATTTTATTGTCCTTTTAAGAAAAAAAATTTAGACGTTGAAAATATAGCACTTTTAATGATTTTTGAAAGCCTTCGCCTTAACCTTCTTTTCGGTTGCAGGCTGTGGTTGAGCCACAGGAGTCAACGGCTGCGCAGGAGGAGCCATCAACTGCCTCAGGGAATCCACAAGAACGCTATCCTTCTTGGGGAACATATTCTGATAGATAACAGCACGGCGCTTAGCCATGAACTGGCTCTCCCTCATATTGGGGTGATGCTTTGCCGGTGCCGCAAGCATGGCGGCCAGATTGATGGCCTGGTCCAGACTGATCTTGGAGCAGCTCTTCTTGTAATAGGAAAGACAAGCCTCCTGACAACCAAAGATATCCTTGCCCCACTGGGCGTAGTTCAGGTAAAGTTCCAGGATTCGGTCCTTACCCAGTTCATGTTCCATCAACAAGGCATAGGCCAATTCCTTGAACTTACGATCAAAAGAACGCTCACCGCTAAGGAACAGGTTCTTGGCCAGCTGCTGTGTAATGGTAGAACCGCCAAACTTAGTCTTCCCGGCCATCTGGTTTGCATCCAGGGCTTCCGCAATGGCGCGAATGTCAAAACCGGGATGGAAATAAAAGCCGGCATCTTCGCTGGCAATAACCGCCTTACGCAGATGGGTGCTTATAGAATCCAGCGGTACATAGGTATGTCTGATTTGAACATTTGGATTGGAATCCCTCAAGGCTTCCATGTACTTGGAATTCTCGGGTTGGGTAACCTTCAGTTCCTCAACACTTTCATAAATGTCATAGCCGTAGATGAAGACACGATAAATCAAGTAGCTAGCCGCCACCGTAAACGCGGTAGAATAAATAATGCAGATCAACAGGGCCTGTCGGAGGATAAAGTTGATCAGCCTATAAATCCACTTGATAATGAAGGCCAAGATCCGGATGACCAGTGTACCCGATAGCCACTTGAAAAAATCTCTAATCTTTCCAAAAAACTTCTTCATCACTTCTTTCCTCCAAACCAGTCATTAATGTCCTCGCCCTCTTTCATGGCCGTCGGCAAACCCTCCATGCCTTCACCAAGAATCACACTTCGAATACCAGCCTGAGTAAACAGGTTACCGATATATTCCATACCGCTTCTCCCAGCTTCGTCATGATCAAGACAGAGAACCACATTCTTGTTCTTAAAGTAGCTTAGCCATTCCACCTTAAAGGATCTTACTCCCGGAATACCTACAGCGTTTATCTTCTGCCCCAAAAAAGTCAGCGTGTCCACACAACCTTCACAAAGGTAGACCCAGCCGGGCTTTTCATCCAGCGCCGAAAAATTATAGGGGAAGGGAACCGTAGACCTCAAGTTCATTTCCTTGGGAACCACGGAACTGTCAATCGCGCGAGACTGGAAATAGAATGCCCTGCGCTCCTTATCCAGATAGGGGAAAATCAGGGGATGCTTGTAGTAACGCAGGTTGCCCTTGTCGTTAAACAGCCCCACATACTTCAAAACCTCGACACCAAAATCCGCTTTCAGGCTGTTGTTTACCGCTTCGTAATCCGTAATGGTTCGAAGGAGCATACGGTCCCACACCGGCTTATAGATTCGACGCTTGGCCAACCAACGGGCAGCGGGAGTATTGTCTACAGGACTGAGACGTTTCAAAAAAGAAAGGACAATACGCTTGCGATCTTCTTCGGGAACAAGTTCCTTGAGATCCGGTTCAGCAGGAGGTGCCGCAGGCACGCTTACCTGACGTCCATTGATTATGGTTCGCAAGCCGGGGCCATCGGAACGGGAAACAGGCTTTTGCGCATTGCCAGGCACCAGGAACGGATACTGTTCCATAAGCCAAGCCAGGGCCTCGGTAAAAGAACAATCCCGTACAATTTGCACAAGCGAAATCACATCGCCGCGAATATCATCGCAAACCCAGCAGCGGAAATACCCCCGTTCCTCAGAAACTGAAACAGAAGGAGTTCTATCTCCATGGACATGGCGCTGTGGACAAAAACAGCGGCATTTACCCCGCACCACATTCACCCCAAGGCTCTGGGCCACGGCAGTGATAGAAATGGAGGCTTTGAATTGTTTCAGTTCTTCGTTGGTCATTTAGATTATCAAAATTTAAACGTCTATAAGTATAACAAAATCACATTCAAAAAGATCAAATTTCATGCAATTCATAACCGATAACTATATTTGAGAAATGGTTATCTTAGAAAATGAACCCATGAGTAGGCACACCTCCTTCAAAGTCGGAGGAGAGGCCCGCTATTTTTTCAAGGTGGAATCCGTAGACGAAATCCTCGATGTGCGGAAACGACTGGCAGACCAGAACCTCCCCTTTTTCGTTCTTGGTAACGGAACAAACTTGTTGGTTTCCGACAAGGGATTTGGCGGCGGAATCATCACCCTGGGGAAATCATTTTCTGAAGTTCAGGATTTTGGAAATGGCAAGTTCAAGGTTGGAGCAGGCGTATCCCTCGGCGCATTTGCGCGCAAATCCATTAAGATGGGTTACAGCGGGATACACAAGCTAGCCGGTATTCCAGGAACGTTAGGTGGAGCCATCTACATGAACGCAGGCGCATACGGTCAGGAAATCTGCCAGACTTGCGTAGAAGTAGAAAGCCTTGACGCCAATGGGACCGTACATACACGAACCGCAGCCCAGTGCGACTTTGGCTATAGGCACAGCGGTTTTCAGGTTTCCTCCGACGACCGTGCCAAAGGTCAAGCTGAAATTATCTTGTCCGCAACATTCCAGTTAGAACCTGCAGAGATGTCCGGCAAAGATAGCTACACTCTGGAAACCGAAATGCAGGAGTGCATGGCCAAGCGCAAGGCAAGCCAGCCCTTAAATATGCCCAACGCAGGTTCCACATTCAAACGCCTTGACGTTGGTGCCGAAGACATGCCTCAGCAAATCGCTCCAGGCTATTACATCGAGCAGGCAGGACTCAAGGGCTACCGCATTGGCGGAGCAGAAGTCAGCACGGTTCATGCCAACTTCATTGTCAACGCAGACAACGCCACCGCTTCAGAGATCAAGGCTCTTAGCGAGTACGTTCAACAAAAAGTTTTCGAAAAATTCGGAATTCAACTGAAGAGAGAAATCATTTTACTTGGGGGGTAACAATGTTGCGGTCTCTTTTTCTTCTGGCACTGATTTTTATCTGTAGCTGCACAGACACCACCTCATCTGAATCCACATTCGTAGAGGATTCAGACATTGACGGTTTTATTTTAGTTCGGGCATCAGGGTCAGACGGATTTGTAGGAACAGACGACAATTCCGCAAAGGCCAATGAACGCCCCAAAATGAAGACCACTTTCTCTTACGACTTTTCTATGGGAAGGCATGAAGTCACCTGCGGCGAATTCCGAAAAGTCATGAAGGAAGAACTGGGATCGAAGTCCCCTGTCCAGAAATGCGAAAATGATTCTCTCCCCATCGTGAACGTCACCTATTTCGACGCCATCGTCTATGCCAACGCCCTAAGCAAAAAGGAAAAACGGGATACGGCTTACACCTACACCACCAAGACCTTCGATAGCGATGGACACTGCACAAGCATTATAAATTTGGCATTGAACACCGGCGCAAACGCTTACCGCCTCCCCACCGAAGCCGAATGGATTTTTGCTGCAAACACCAGCTGGGATTTAAACAAATCCTGGAACGCCGACAATTCCGACTACAAGACTCACAAGGTCTGCAAGAAAGCCTCTGGCAGCAAGGATTTCTGCGACATGGCAGGCAATGTCATGGAATGGGTAAACGACTGGCTCGATTACCCGCAAGACACGATCATGGACAACTACGTCGGGCCCTACGAAGGCAATTCCCTTGGAGAACGCATCGTAAAGGGTGGCAGTTTTCGCAATCCCAAAAGCGCAATCAGCTTGTTCAGCCGCGGTGATGTCTACACAGTCACCTCTTCGACAAAAGCCGACTACGTCGGTTTCCGCCTCGCCTTCGGAAAGATTCCTTCGCCTTCCTGGCTAAACGGCAGCGGTCTCATGACCGAAAGCAACATCAACATGATCTTAAGCCCAGACGCAATTAAAAAGCTAACGGGAACCTACAAAACAAAACTCGTATTCCGCAACGACATTACAGAAAGACTGGTCTATATCGACTACTCCTTGACCAAGACCAAGATTGTGGAATTTTACGATACCGTTTCTGCCTATCATCCGGATATTTCCCCCGATGGGAAATACGTCGCCTACTGTACCAAGCCCGAAGGCGTTCCCGGAAAGTCTTCGATTTACGTAAGAGAGCTGAATTCCAACAACCGTACCATCCACAAATTAGACGTAGAAGCCGCTGCAATCCCCCGCTGGCAAGTATCCTCTAACGGCGATACGACTATCGTTTACGTTACCAGCCAACAAAGCAACAAGGACGAGGCACAATTCAAGTCTAATTCCACTTGGCAAGTTTCCTTTAGAGACGAGACTTTCGGCACACCCAGGAAAATCATAGACGGAGCCTACCACGGAGGCGTTAGCGTAGACCGAAAAATCGCCGTCACAGGGGCCCAGCTTTTAAGAACGAAATTCGCCTACGGAAGAACTAGACTAACCAACTCTTCCAAGGATTCAATCTGGTACAACAAGGAACAGGCTTGCAACGTCAGCCTTTCTAAAGACAGCACCCGAAGAACCCTTTTCCTGGACTTCGCCTCGACCACCGGCAAAAAATTCGTTGGGAAGTCCTACCATACTCATGAAAGAATGTTCATCGCCGACAGCACCGGCAAACTGATAAAGAGCGTCGGAGCCCCCAGCAAGAAAACCTTCGATCACACCGAATGGGTTTCCAAGAATTTTGTAATTGCCTCCCTCACGAACGCAAACGAAGTACACGAAAAAATCGCCCTGGTCAATATCAAGGACAGCAGTACAACTGAACTTGTAGAAGGAGATGAACTTTGGCATCCCAGCATGTGGTTTGCTGCAAGACCAGTCCCAGATACTACAATTGACCAAGATAGCGCAGGAACCTACCTAGTAGCAAACGACGTCTGGTCCTCAGTCATCATGCGTTACAAAATGGAACTGCTCTGGAGGTACATCGACTCCATGGAAGTGGCCCTCATGGGATCATCACGTACCTTATATTCCTTAAGCCCATATCTGCTGAAAGACGATTTCTTCGCCGTAAACCTAGCCCACGCCCCCAATTCTATTTACGCCACCAAGGATTACCTCAATAAGTACATCTACAAGAATGCCAAGAAGCTAAAGTATATCGTACTTTCTATCGACATTGACTTCTGGTGGAAAACAGACGGAAAGGGCAGCGATAATTTCTTCGCCGTCAACGCTCCCAATTACCCCGGTTATGCGTACGATGCCAATCATGACTATTGGGCTAAAGGCATTCCCGCAGGTCTGTTAGACGCCACCGAAAACGGCCTCGGCGTAGAAGACGCTCACAAGTACACAACAGACAAGGGACGTCTTTTAGGAATCCCCTGTCAATCCTGGGGCGAAACCGCTGAAGTCGAAGCGGACTCCACGATTTTCGACAAGAATCCGGAGCTTCTGGAAAATTCGATGAAAGCCTTGAAGTCTATTCTCAAAACTGCCGCCAGCAAGAAAATCAAGGTCGTGGGAGTCATCTTCCCGCAGAATCCAAAGTACAAGAAGACAGGCGCTTTCGGAAGACACGGCATGAAAAGAAGCACTGCCAAGGAAGTCATCAGTCAAATCAAGAATCTGACCAAGGAATATCCGAACTTCGTCCTGCTTGACGAAAACAAGATGGGCGATCATGACTATTCCAACAGCCTGGCCTACGACAACGACCACCTCTGCAGCGAAGCCACCTACAAGATTACAGCCCGAGTGGATTCTGTACTGAAGACCCTAAAGTGATTCTTCGGAATCCGGAGATTCATCGGATTCCGTTTGGGGCAGCGGATCATAACGGTTCAGGATTTTCACAATCAGAACGTAGACGGAACCGCCAATAAGACCTCCAAGCGTATCTGCAATCAGATCCATGGCATCGCAGCTACGGCCTTCTACAAAACGCTGATGGTATTCATCAGTGCAACCGTAGGCAAGAGCCAGCAACATTACTATAACAACACGAAACCAGGATTTAGCCGTCCATTGGCCACGAGTCCACCACATACAAAAGCACCCTGCCAAGGTGGCATATTCACAAGTGTGAGCCAACTTGTCCCAAACATGAGGGAGCCCCTCCAGTTCCACCGAGGTCATTGACGAAAGTTTAAAGATAATCGCCATGCAAAGGATTGCAGGAATCTTACGAAAGAAAGGGTATTTTTGAAACAGGGATTCAAACATAGGTCAGTCTTATATTGAAATAAAAAGGCTCTTCATCAACATGTGTGGGTGGCTTCGCCACCCTTTTTTGTTGACTTTCGCCTAAATTAAACAAAAAATGGGCTATTTTCTAAAATTTAATCGCCAAAAAAAACAGAAGAAAAAGCCCATGTCAAAATTATACAAATCCATCTTCAATGTCAACGGCTGTTCAGTCGTCAAGCAGGAACAAACCGATACCACGGTCACCATCACGGTAAGACTCACCAAGGGCAACGCCAGCAGGTGCGGCTGTTGCGGGCGAAAAGGGAAACTCTACGACAACGGCCGGGAACAGAGGGTATGGCGGACGCTCGATCTCGGCACGAAAATGGGCTTCATCAAGATGGACACCTACAGGGTGAAGTGCAGGAAGTG
>NZ_JALCZV010000007.1:0-157217 GCF_023373925.1 Fibrobacter sp. HC4
TTCACGGGCCCCCCGAGGAAAACCTCGGGGGGCCCTTTCTTGTTTATGTCCATCGCCGTCGCGCCGGGGCGTCGACGTGGGCATCGCCCGCCGTACATGACGGCTTCGGCCCACCGCACCTGCCATCGCCAGGCGCAGGCCATAAGCTGTCGCGGGAGGCTTACCGGGAAAGGCGTACCCTGCCGGCGGCCTTTCCGCCTGTCCCCAGGTTTGCGGGGCCTGCCCGACGATTCATCCCCTCAAAAGAATACTTAAAAAAATTTCTTTGAGCCCTCGCCAGGGGGCTCTTGTTTTTTACCAAGGGACTTCCACCTGGGAATGGTGATTGTGGTGCTCGTGCGAGCTTATGGCGTACGATTTTGCTATCCTTTATCTTATGAAACCGTCTCTGTCTATAGTATTGCAGCTGCCTCCGTCGACCGCTTACGCAAAGCTTGATGCTGTTGCGGAAAACTTGTTGTCTGGTATGAGCAAGGTGCTTGAATCTGGCAAGTTCCGTTTTTCGATTTTTATGGATGGACCTACGCTTGAGGCTGCAGGACGTGTTGCCAGGCCTTTGATGTTCGGTAAATTCCGCAGGGCTGTTGAAGAGGGATGTCTTGAATTTTTGGGTGGCGGTTTCCATGATGCGATGCTGCCCCTGTTTCCTACGGAATTGCAATCGATGCAGCTTCAGAAGCAGGCGGAGTTGCTCTGGAAATATTTTTCCATTGAGCCGACCGGATACTTTAACTCGTCCATGGTTTGGGAAATGGACATGACGGAACTTCTGGAAAAGCATCGGTTTGAATATGCCCTTGTGCAGGAGTCCGCCCTTCAGGATGCTCTTGGACGTACGACTCCGGTTTCTGGCTGGTACTCGGTAGAGGACAAGGGGTCCTTCTTGCGGGTGGTTCCTGTTTCGGAGGTTATCACCAATGCGATTCAGAATGACGATTACCGCTGGCTGGAATTGGCGGAACCTTATTGCCGTGGTGGCAAGACTGCCGTTGTGTTACTGGATGTTCCTCCTATGCCGGGCGACATCGTGCCGTTCTTTGAAAGGCTGCTGGATTTTGTAGAGACTAATGATCTGCAGACCAAGACTGTTTCTAGTTTGGTCAACGACCAGAGTACGGAAGGTCGTCTGAGTTCCCTGCTTTCTGCGGGTAGAAAGATTGGTTTGCCTGCAGCAGCTAAGACTTGCCGCGAGCTTCTGATCCGTCGCCCCGAGGTGAATCTGCTGCACAAGTGCCTGCTATCCTTGTATAGGCGTGCGGTTGGAAACCTGAAGGATAAGGCGAAGCAGGATTTTTTGGAAATGTTGTTGCCGCTGATGTCTCCGATTTATTATCGAGATATGCAGGATTGTGAAGGTATGCGTTCACCCCTGGTTCGCTGGTGGGGGGCCAGGTTCCTGATGCAGGCGGCAAACCGCTTGTCAGAGCTGGTTTCCTTTGATGGAATCAGGCTGGAAGTGGCTGACTTTATGTTGGAAGGTCGTAAGCAGATTTGGGCTGAGAACCATTCCTACTCGTTTATGCTTGATTATTTCGGTGGCGGTTTTCTTAGAATTCTGAATGGAAAGAATTCAGAAAACAGTCTGCTAGGTTCTTGGCGAGATGATGGTGAAGCTGCCGTGGGTTTTATGGACTTCATGATTCCCAATGTGGAATTGAGTGCGGCCAAGCTTGATCAGATTCTTGAATATCGTGAGGGTGCTTTGCGAGAACCCTACGATTATCAGGTGAAGCGTCATGAGGGGGGTACGGATATTCTCCTTTTGGGGGAACAGCATTTCTCGTTCAGCGAACAGATGGGAGTCCTTCTTGTGGAGAAGTTCTATGAACTTTCTTCTGAAGGGTCTGATTTTGATCTTCGTTTTAAACTTACGAATGCGGCCTTCTCCTTGGCCAAGGGATTCTTTGGCTCCCTTCTTGAAACAGGACTTCTTGCATGTAATGGCCGACGTCAAATTCTTGTGAATGGCAGCGCCATTGCTTTTGATTTTAGTTCTCCGTTGGTTTACCCAGAAGCCAAGGTTATTGAAATCCTTGACAAGGTGACTACCAGTCGCATTAGACTTGAGTTCGAGACTCCGGCTTCGTTGCTGGTGTCTCCGATGTTTGGTGCTTCGTCGTCTGCGGCGCCGGAAGCCTTGCAGGGCATTCGACTGTTCCCCTTCTGGAAGGTCGAGCTGGAATCCAATGCCGAAAAGAACCTGAACATGACCGTTCGATTTTCTAAGAGGTAACCGTGAAGTCTGACTTGATTGACATCCAGGTGGAATCTAGCGGCGATGATGTGGAAATCACACTTTCCGGCTCTCTGGGTTTTTCCCAGTTTTCTGCCGTGAAGGAAAAGTTGGCCATGCTTGTTGAAGGGCCTGGTTGCTTCTACTTTCTGAATTTGCAGAATTGTCATTTTACCAGTGAGCGGTATCTTGACTTCTTTCTTGACTTGTTGAATCGCGTAAAGGCCCGCAAGTCTTCCCTGATTCTTATTTTCGACAAGAACGAACTATTCCAGTATTTTTCCAGGTATCAGAACATTTTCGAGATTTATGAAAATCGTCGTGCCTACAAGAAGTCTGGAACCAAGAAACAGCTTCAGCAGATTGGCCTTTATTATGGTTTGCGTTCCGGTATTACGCTCAGTCCTGGTGTGGCTATAGCCTTTTTGACCTTGATTCTTGGTTGGATTGTTACTTTGTTCATTGTCGTATCGACGCAGGGGCGAGACTTGGCTGATAAGCAAGCCCAGATTATTGCCTTGCAGAACCAGAAAGATCGCTACATCCGCGAAATAGATAAACTGGAATCAACGATTGGTCCTTTGCGTAAGCTTGGGGTGATGCAAGATACCACAAGGCTCAGTTCCTTTGGCTTGATTCAGGACTGGGTCGGTTACCTGGAGTATCTGGAAAATACCCGCCGCGAGGAATAGGCTTCCTATGAAGACCAGTGTTCGTTTTCCTGCGTGGTTATTGGGCTTGGCGCTAATCCTATGGTTTGGCGCTTTGGGTCTTTTCGTGTCCAGGTGGTTTACCCAGCAGCGTGCGTTATCTGAAATTGCTGCACAGGAAATAGAATTACGAAATGATCTAGATAGGCTGTCTACCTGGGGAAAATGGACTATTGATTTTATAAAGATAGACAAGGCTTTGGCTTACCTCTCGAAGGACCGTCTAACAGAAGAACAACGTGCTCTCCTGTCGGAACAGATTTGGCAGATTTCCAGGTCCTATGCCACGGATCCCTTGCTGATTTTGGCGGTGGTGGCCCAGGAGAGTCACGGCAATCCCAATGCCCGCGGTAGAATGCAGTCGGGAAAGTTTTCTGGTGCCTTAGGTTTAATGCAGATCAAGCTGGAGACCGCCAAGAAAATGGGGGAACGTTTTGGCTTGCCTATTGAAAAGGAAGAAGACCTGCTCAGACCGGAAATCAACGTGACTGTCGGTACTGCCTATTTGATGCGCCTTATTGCAAAATATGGAAACTGGAAGGATGCCCTGATTGCTTACAACCTTGGACATTCCGCTGTGGATAAAATGCTGGAAAAGGGAACTCCCTTGCCCACACGTTATTATGAACATGTTGTTTCAAAGTATAGAAACTTGACCCAACTTTCATTCTTGTAAGAATTTGCGAACTCCGTTCGCATTTATTACGGCTCAATCATGGCAAATCGCATAAATGCGATTGCCGTGATCTTCGCCTTTTTGTAAATTTGGTCCATGTTTTGTTTTGGGAAGAAATTCCAAATTTTAGCCACGCTATTTTGTGCGGTTGGAGTCATGGCTGGAGAGGTCCGGTATGACTTGTCTCGCTTTGTAGAAGAGGGCTTGAATTCCGATCCCCAGCTGGCAGAAACAAGGTTTGGTGCCCAGTCAAAACAAGACAAGATTGCTCAGTTGAAGGCCGAGGCTATTTTGCCCACTTTCTATGTGGGTATGATGGTCGGTCCGGCTCCTGGTCTTCGTGATGAAATCGATAATGGCGACACGACCGAGGTCTATGATTTTTCCAAGATGGGGCCTTATTGGGGCGTGCAGGCTCGATTTGTGCAGCCTTTGAATCTGGGACAGTATCGTGCAGGCAAGGCTGCCCTTGAAGCAGACCTGGAACAGAAAAATTTTGAAATTGAACATCAGGTCCACAAGAAAGATGTGGAACTGCAGACTTACTATTACAACTACCTGCTTGCCAAGGAAATGATTCGCATTGCCGCTGATGCCCAGAAGCAGGTGGATAATGCCTACGAGAAGATGGAAGAGGCGCTGGATGATGATGACCCCAGTGTTTCCCAGATGGATTTGTTGAATCTCAAGGCGAAAATGCATACTGTGAAGGAAGGTGTTTCTGAAGCCAACCTGGGTATGAAACGCGTGTTGCTGGCAATTCGTTTTGCGTTGAACATGCGTGACGAAGACACTTTTGCTTCGGAGGATTCTGTCTTGACTCCCCGTAGTGAACGTCTGCCTTCCCTGGAAGAGGTTCGCGATATCACCTTCCGTAACCATCCGGAATTGAAACAGCTGAACGCTGGTCTTAGGGCTCGTAGACTTCAGATGGATCTGGCAGAAGCTAAACTGGCTCCCGAATTTTTCGTGATGGGCGAAGTGGAATATGTAAAGAGCTGGGCTGGTAACCGTAGCATTATGCAGAAGGATGCCTTCTCTGAAGACGCGGTGAACAAGTTGACTGGTGCAGTTGGTTTTGGTCTCCGTTATAACTTGAATTTCTGGAAGAACTGGGAAAAATTCAGGGCTGCGAAGACGGATTATCGTGGCTTGCAACTGAAGGAAGGCTATGCCGCCAATGGTTTGATCGCCAAGGCTGAAGAACAGTATTATATCGTGCAGTCCGCCAAGGAAAAGATGGATGCCATGAAGGAAAGTCTTCGCGCTTCGGAAGCTATCTTGAAGGGTGCGGCCATGCAGTATGACTTGGATAAGTCTAAAACGGGCGACCTGGTTTCTGCATACACCCAGAATGTGTCTATGCAGAAGGACTATTATTTTGCGGTTTGCAAGTACAATGTGGAATTTGCTCAGCTGATCTCCAAGATGGGATTGTCGCTGAAGGACTTCCAGTCGAATTTAATAAAAAAGTGAGGAAGAACATGTTCAAGAAAATGTTAATTGCTATTGCCTGTGCAAGCCTGTTTGCTTTTGCAGCCGAAGATCCCGTCGCTTCTATCCAGAAGAAGGATGCCGAACTGCAGGCCTTGATCAAGAAGTCTAATCGTAGCGTCAAGGAAACTGAACGCGTTAAGTCCTTGCTGAACGAATCCTTTGACTTCGAATTGCTGGCCAAGAAGTCCCTGTCTTCTAGCGACTGGAAGGCTCAGGATGAAGCCTCCCAGAAAAAGTTCGTCGAAGAATTCCAGCGCATGGTCAAGAACTCCAGCGCCAAGCGCCTTGAAGTTTACCGCGCCGACTCTACCGTTTATGAACCGGCCAAGCTGAAGAAGAACGGCGAAGAAGCTTCTGTTGTTGCTCACCTCTGGAACAAGGGCAAGGAATCTGTTCTTGAATACAAGATGAGCCAGGTGAACGGTAACTGGAAGGCCTGGGATCTGGTCATTGACGACCTTTCTACGGCTCGCAACTATAAGGAACAGTTCGGTCAGATTCTTAAGACCAAGAGCTTTGCTGAACTGATTGAAGTCATCTCCAAGAAAGCCGACGAGGCGGAGAAGTAAGCCTGTTGCAGTGGCTTACGCCATGGACTGTTATCGGCGCGGTACTTTGTGTACTGGCGTTGGTTGTCTTATTTTTCCCGTTCATTTTTAAGATTGATTTCGAGGCTGGGCTGAAAGGATTTGAGGCCCGGTTTTCCATATTCAAGAAACAGTTCTATAAGTACGAAAAGAAGTTTTCGGAAGACGAGACCGCTGACGAAAAATATTCCGTAGGGGATTTTGATAGTCGCCCGGATAACGAGGAGGCGGTGGTTCCCACTTATGTGCCGCCTAAGAAAAAGGTGGAAGAACCGAAAATTGAATCGCGCCCTCCGGAACCTGCCAAGGAAAAATTGGAAGCCCCGAAAGTTGTGGAAACTCCTGTAGTCGACGAAGCTACAGAATCTGCTGAAAACGTCACGGAAATCGCTGCGGAACCTACTGAGGCTCCCGCTGAAGTCGCTGCGGAATTTGAAAAGGTTGAACCTCTCGTAGAAGAAGTAAAAACTGAAGAACCTAAAAAGGTTGAAAATTCTAAAAAATTCGAAGAATCGGTAAAAGTCAAAACGTCCGAAGAACCGGAATCTTCTGGAAAGGTGGACGTATCTGAGAAAACCGAAAAAACAGAAAAACCTGAAAAGCGTTCTTTGACAGATACGGAATTCTGGACGATTCTTTTGACGCCGGAGTTTGACGAAACTGCATTCTGGGCTTTGAAGAAATGGTTCTTCTGCTTGCTGCGCCTGTTCCGCATCCGTTTTGTGGATTGTTTTGTGGAAGGTTTCCGCGGCGAGGTGATGCACATGGGTTATGGTGCAGCCCTGAACGGATTTCTGAAGGGTTACCCGTACATTGGCGACTGGGATTTCAGAATGGACTGGACTCACGATCATGAACTGCGCTCTGCCGGTCAGGTTCGGGCCAGCATCAATCTGTGCCGCGTTATAGGACTTTTAATCGCAACGCTGTTTTATGGTGGCATCATTGCCTATAAGTTCTGGCGTCGCCGAGCTTACGTGTTGAAGACAAATGAATTGCCTGAACTGGGCTGGATTAGAAATAAAATTGTTAAGATGATGGCGGAGGAATAATGCCTGCTTTGACTTTGGAACGCCTGGTGGCGTCAATTGGTTTCGGCTCCCGCAAGGAAGCCCGCGCTCTTATCCGCGCCGGTATGGTGGAAATGGATGGCGAAGTGGTGGACGATCCCTTCGTGGAATTCAAGACCCGCCCCGAGACGATCGTTGTGAATGGAGAAGAAATTCCCACGGTTGAAAAATTGTACATCATGATGGACAAGCCTCTTGATGTGGAATGCAGCCACAATGCCCGCGACCATCAGTCTATCTACAGCTTGCTTCCGGATCGCTTTACCGCCATGGGCCTGCAGTCTGTGGGCCGCCTGGACGCGGATTCCTCTGGTTTGATTTTACTCTCTAACCAGGGTGATTTCATTCATAAGGTGGAAAGCCCCAAGAAAGGCTACCTGAAAAAATATCGCGTGACTTTGGCCCGTGAATTTACCGCCGAACAGAAGGCAGAACTTCTGAAGGGCGTGATGCTGAAGGATGAACGTCGCCCGGTTCTTGCCCGTGAACTTTCCGAAGAACGTATTGTGATTGACGGCGAAGAAAAGGATACGGTTGTCATTTCCATCGGTGAAGGCCTGTACCATCAGGTGCGCCGCATGTTTGCCGCCGTGGGCAACCATGTGATGACCCTTTCCCGCGAGGCCATCGGCCCTGTCACCATGGACGGTTCCTTGGGCAGCGGCGGCTGGCGATTTATGACTGAAGAAGAAGTTACTTCTTTGACGAAGTAAAAAATGTTTGCTTAAAAATAAAAGCCTCGGTTATAAAACCGGGGCTTTCATTTCTCTCTCTAAAAACTAAATTTGGTTCGTTAGAAATTTGGTTCGCTTGATTAGGCTTCGTCTTCGGTGGACTTGACGGCGATCATCACGTCCTTGTCTTCGGATTCCAGCTTTGCGTTCACGCCTTCCACAATGGCTTCCAGGGAATTGATCTTATCCTTGATGTCATTGCTGAACTTGAAGGAGGGAACCATGCGTTCCTCGATCATGACGGTTTCGCCGGTGCGGGGATTGCGAGCCGGACGAGACTTGCGAGGCTTGCAGCTGAAAGTACCGAAACCGCGGATTTCGATGGTGTTGCCTTCGATCAGCTTTTCGCCCACCAGGTCGAGGAACTGTTCGATGACGGTCTTAATATCGTTGCGCACAAATCCAGTGGACTTGGCGATTTCTTGAATCAGAGTTTGTTTAGTAATATTAGGCACGACGTAAATATAGGTTTATCAATGAGTTAGGCTAGGTGTCCTGATGAAATTAAATATTTTTTCTGGGCTGATACTGCGAACTTTTTGTGGATAATTGTGATTAGAATGTTGAAAGATGTTGAAAATTTAAAACCTGCTGTTAAGTCCTTTAAACTCCGTGAATTAGAGGTGTTTCCCAATACCATTTTGAGCCCCATGGACGGGGTGACAGATGCCCCTTTTAGGCGTTTATGCCGTGTTTTGTCGGGAAATCGCATGGGATTGTTGGTATCTGAGTTCGTACCCACCAATGCCGACGAGATTTTTAGCCTGACTGGTCACAAACAGTTGAAATTTTACCCCGAGGAAAAGCCTTTCGGTATCCAGATTTTTGGCTGTTATCCCGATAAGATGGCCGCTGCGGCCAAAAAAATCGCAGATGGGCTCCATCCTGACTATATAGAGGTGAATGCGGGCTGCCCGGCCCCCAAGGTGGCGGGAAAGGGTAGCGGATCCGGTTTGCTTAGGGATTTGCCCCGTCTGCAGGAAATTTTGCACGATACCCGTAAGGCCCTGGATACATGTCAGGTGAATGTACCTCTAACCTTGAAGTGCCGCATTGGTTGGGATGACGATTCCATCAACGTCATGGAAACTTTGAAAATCGCGGAAGGGGAGGGGGTGGAACTTCTGGTGGTTCACGGCCGTACTCGCCTGCAGGGCTACAACGGTCTGGCCAACTGGGACTGGATCGGGAAGGTGGCCGCCGCCGCAAAGATTCCCGTGGTTGGCAATGGCGATGTGAATAGTGTGGAATGTGCCCTGGAACGCATCAATACCTATGGCGTGTCCGGCGTAAGCATTGGCAGGGGCGCCATGCACAACCCCTGGATTTTCGGGCAGATCGCCGACGCCTGGGAAGGTAAGCCTGCCCATATTATTACCGCTGAAGAGGCGCTGGATGTGTTCTCCATCTACTACAAGTTCCTGGAAGAAGAAGGCCGCACGGAAATGGGCGCCATGGGCCGTTTAAAGCAACTGGCCGCACGACTTTGCAAGGGATTTGTGGATGGCTCCGAAGGTTGCGCGGACGAACCGCAGACTGGTACGTCGGCCGCCATGGAAGTCCGTCAGACGTTGCTCACCGCCCAGACTCCCGAGGAATTTTTCGAACGCAAGGAAAAGCTGAAAAGTGGCATCGCCAAGAGCCTGCGCTACGAACCCAACCGCCTAGTGAATCTGAACGGCGCCAAGGATAACACCCTGGTTTTCGGGAATCGCTACGAGAATCGATAGGTGGTCGGTGGCTCCCTTGAGAACTGGTCAAAATTTTTGACCAGTTTGTCTTTCTTACACAACGAGGCTATTCTCGTCCAGCAAAAAGTCGAAAACGTTCAAGAATACGATACCGTCTTGATTCTGGTGTTTCTTTATAGGGCCCAGCAAGTGCATCGCGGATTTTAAGTTCGTTATAAACTACGTTTTCCATCAAGTGGGGTTCTTCAATTTGCCTAAAGTTCAATCGTGCATTTCGGAGTCCCGCATCGGTAAAGTAAAACTTCATGGGGGTTCCGATGTAGCTTGCTTGACGTTCTTGAATGTGTCGGACAACTTTTGGGGGGTGGTCAGACTGCCAATATTTGAAGTTAGAACGTCCAGAAGTTCCGAAAGTTCATCCTTTGAACGAATATCGTTCCGTTCAAGAATATCGCCGACGTTTGTCATCTAGCGCAAATCCCTTGACGATGTACTCCTTGAGAATTTGGCTAGCCCATTTGCGGAACTGCGTTGCCCTCGAGGAATTTATTCGATAGCCTACGGAAATGATTGCGTCTAGGTTGTATTCTTCCAGTTCACTTTCCTCAAAGATGTTCTTTAGGTGTTTGCTAATTGCAGGGACACCAACTTCAAATAGCTCTGCCATGGCTTTTTGCGTAAGCCACAAAGTTTCGTTTTCAAGCTTCACCTCAAGATGCGATGACCCGTCATCGGAAACATAGATTACTATTTCGCCTTTCTTATCAGTGGTATTCATTCAATTCTCCGTGACACTGTATACTTTCCGTGTTTATGACCATCCGCAGTCAAACCGCAGTCAAGCTGGGTCATTTCAAGCGCAAATTCTCCCAAAATTGCCTAAATGTAAACTTGGGACAACATTTGGGTAGGATTTAAACATTGTGGGTATACAGTGTCCAGTAAAAAAAAGTGGTTTTTACAAGCCCTTGTTTTTGCATGACAAATCCACCTCGTCGGAAAAAATTATCTTTCCACCCGATGAGACTGATTGTACTTACCTTATGCCTCTTGGCTGCGACCTGTTTCGCTCAAAGTGAAACGACGCCAATTGCAGAAGTAGATTCCGCTGCATACTACGAAAAGGTGTATGAGTACAATCATCAGAAATTTCGCACAGATGAATCCGTTTCGGACGTTCTTTTTTGGACGAGCGTTGGCTTGAGTGCCGTTGCTCCGATTTCGGCCATGATGTTGGGGGCATGGTCGATGGGTTGCAATGTGAACGAGGATAATGATTGCGAATGGTCCGCACTGGAATGGGGGCTAGCGACGCCGCTTTTTCTCTTTCTTCCGTCGTGGACGGCTTACGGCGTTTTCTCCTTGGCGAAAATTCATCGTCATAACAAATATAACCAGTACTACAAAAAACGTGAGGATTATATAAAGCGTAAACAACTTGAGAAAAACGGAGCTGAAGAACAGTTGCTGTCCATACAGGTGTTGCCCTTGGCGGATCCTGTGAAACAACGCTACGGAGCGTTGTTTGCTCTGGGCTTTTAGTCAGGACATTTTTTATGAATGCGGTTCCTGGCCAGGCTCTGTTAAGCCAAGTTGTATTGCTGAGAAAAGATTGTTTAGTTGCTATTAGAAAGCTGCGGCGCCAAAGCCGGTTTCAGCCAAAAAATTGCGCTTCTACAGTAAAAATGCTGTTTTGAAGGGGGCTTACAAAATCCAGAAAGTTTGCTAGCAAGTCCCGACCATACGTTTCGGCTTGACACAGCCAAAAGAAAAAACTTTTGAAATTTTTCAAAGCGCAATGTATTCCGATGTTTTTTTCGCAACAAAATTTTTGATTTGTAGAAATGATAATGAAAAAAAGTCCGGTCAAGTGACCGGACCTTTTTTCCCAAACACCCGGGGTGTATAATAATTACTTCAGGATTACCTTCTGACTGTAAACCTGGCTGCCCTGCTTGATCATGAGGATTGCAGGACCGCGGGTTTCTGCCTTCAGCTGAATGCTGTTGCTGCCAGCCTTTGCGTTGATGTTTTGAGTAGCAATCATCTGACCTAGTCCGTTTATAAGAAACGCCTTGGCCGAACCTGGTTCGTTTCCTATAAAGATTGCGTTTATGAGTCCCTGCTGGATATCAATGGAACGCAGGCCCACTCTAGTAAAGTCTGTGTTTGCAGGCGTTGTAATTCTTGTTTCGCCGTCATTGATGGTAGAGGGAGCAAGGCCGCCTACGGCAATGCCTTCGCACTTCATTTCCTTGTTGTCATTGAAGTCCAAGAACGTTACCTTGGTACCGTCCTCTTTCCACAGGATAATGTTGTCCAATTCCAGGGAGGCATCCACATCTACGCCTTGAACATTGATGCCGATGACTACCACCTTGGAAATGTCTTCAAAATCCATGCCCGGTTCCGAGGAACCATCAAATGCAATCTTGATATTCTGCCATTCGCCTGTAAAGTCGTCAAAGTCACCAAGGCTCACCTGCTTCCATTTCCAATCTGCGGACATGTTGAACAGGGTTACTCCAGACCATGAGCTGCTGGATCCCTTGAACTTGATGTCAAAGGACATGGCTGTATATTGGCTCCAGTCCTGGGCGGCAAAGCCGTAGCTAAGAGTTCCTGTTTCTGCGGTGTCGCTCTGGGCTTTGTAAATCACCTTCATTTCACGATCGCTATTATCCAAGCTCTTTTCTACAAGGGCGTCGATGGAGTTGCCTTCGAACTTGGGCAAACCATAAGCGGCACGCATGGCGTTCAGACTTTCGTAATCCAGGATGCCGCGGTTCTTGTTTCTGCGGATAATGGTCATGTTGCCGTTGCCTTCATCACCGGTATCCCAGATGCAGGGCACGAAGCCGTACTTCTTGGAAAGTTCCGCAATTCTGCCGTAATAGTCGACGCGAGACTTCAGATGCAGTCGAAGGTCTTCACCTTTCAATTCAAGACGCTTGATGACGCCGAATTCACCGATGACCATGGGAATGTCCTTGAAATCTTCTCCTAGCATGGCGAAGACGGAATCCACGTATTCGGGGCTGGCGTAGGCGCCTTTCTTAACATTGTGAGCGACATCTGTGGTGGAGTAGTTGCTTTCGCCCCAGTAACGCACGGTGTTGCCCCAGTCAGCATCCTGTTCCATCAAGGCGAACGTATAGGGATAGAAGTGGAATTCTCCCATCATGTAGTCGGTGCCGGCAGGGTCTGCGGGAAAGTTTCCCTTCAGGTAATTGTGGGCCTTGTTTTCGTCGGTGTCGGGTGCCTGCACGATGATGGTGCGTGTAGCGTTGTTGCCGCCGGAACTGCGGACAGCCTTGATCATGGTCTCGTGATAGGCTTTCAGTGTGTTGGCGTTGTCTTGCTTCAGTCCGTCGCCACTTTCGCCGGGCTCGTTGGTGCTGGCGAACAGCAGATGTTCATCGTAATCCTTGAACTTGGCGGCAATCTGCTCCCAGTAGGATTTCTGGCGGGCGTTGATCTTTTCGTCTACAGACGTTCCGATGTTGTCTTCCAGCCAGCCGTTATCCCAGTGGATGTTGAGGATGGCATACATGTCTCGCTTGACTACGTAATCTACCACGGTCTTTACGGAATCCAGCCAGGCGGCATTAATGGTGTTTTCGTCTCCGTCAGGAGTATAAAGTGTCCAGTTGGAATCTACGGCGATGGCGTTGGAATGGCTGTACCAGGCGCAGGGAATGCGGACCGTGTTAAAACCTGCGGACTTGACGGAATCGATCAGCTCCTGGGTGGGAAAATCGTTTCCCCAGGCGGATGGGTTCATGGGAACTTCCAGCGTGTTTCCGATGTTGTAACCCATTCCCATTTTCGCGAAGACTTCTTTTGCTGTGGGAAGTGCATTGGCTGAACTAAATAGTAGACCCATGCAGCAGGGAATGCTGAAAATTCTTTTGAAATTCATCGGAAGGTCCTCTGTTTTTTGCCTTTCCATAAACTATTCTAAAAAAAGAAAGGCTATGTTCTTTCAAAGTGTATACCTAATATAACTAAGTAAAATATCACACCCTTTTACTTACTGAGATTTACCTATCTAAAAACTGTATCTTAGATACTTGGTCTAACCTAATTTTTTGTTGGTTTAGACCATTTTTTAGTATTTTAGGCTTTGGCGCCGAAGCTAATAAACTGTACTATTTTGGCGATTTTACAGCAGAAATGCAGTTTCCAATGGGTTTACGAAATGAACCTTTTATGCTAGCCCTGACCAAAAGTACGTTTCGGCTTGACACAGCCATTTTGCAGATTATGTCAAGCCATTTTGTATGGCTGCGTTTTTACTATATAATTGTAATGCGACTGTGCCAAACAGTGCAAAAACAGCGTAATTTCGACAATTTATGCTCTTTTGTGTACTTTAGCCTGACAAACCATTTGATGAAAATGGGCAATAGGGGTGCTGAAAAATTTTGAGTGACACCTACTGACATGCAGGATTATCTATATTCCCTGTGTACATAAAGAGTTTTGCTCTTGTCCACGTTTGAAACTTCGACACTTTCATTACCAAAGGACAAGACGAACGCTCACGCTTGCTGCTCGGCTATGTCGGGTGGCATCGTTTTGCTACATGCATATTTTATAGATCTGCCTGTACGCAAACGACTCTTTTGGGTGCATCTTGCACCAGCTGCCGTTTTTACGGCACGCTTTTGGGGCGTGGGTTGTTTGCGTTTATTTGTTCAGGGCAGTCGAAGGCCTGCTTTGCGATGGGATTCTTTACGAAGTTCACTTCTACGAAATGCTTGTAGAACTTGCCTGCGAATTCGCGGACAGCCGTAGTTTTGCCGACCTGGCGGGCGCCTGTAAGCGGCAGTGCCTTTTCATGACCCGACTTTAGCCAGTTTTCTAGGACCTTCGTTAGCTTTCTTTTTAACATTTTACAACTTTTTGCAATGTTTTTTAATGATGTTTTGCAACTTTTTGCTTTGCTTTGACATCAGTCCGCGATGGCTTGAACGAAGAGAAAGCCAGCGTCATTTAGGCGCTGGCAGTAATAACCCCTTAAGGGGTGGTTTGTGATTCTACCAGAATCTGTAGGAAATTTTGAGCAACTAGTTCGCGAACTGCCAGGTATCGAACTGCACATCACCCTTGATTATCAAGTAGACGGTGTGAACGCCGCTTGTGATGCCACTGCACTTTGCTTCCAGTTCCTGCCAGTCGCTTGCAGAACTGTTGACTGTGGCAACGTTTGCACCATCCCGTTTATCAAGACGGAGAGTTACAGAACCCTTGCCCTTCACCAAAGCCTTCAGAGTTTTTGCACTGCTGAAATTTACATTACGAACTTCGATGATGCCTTCTGTAGGTGCGGGACCGTCCTTGCTGGGAGTACCGATTGTAGCCACCATGTGGCCCGGTTCCTCTGTCTGCACGTAGCGAATGCCCAAGGTAGCCGCAGCTGTTGATGCCAGCTGCATAATATAGGGGTCAAGATTCTTGATAGCCTTTACGCCCTTGTAAGTCGGCTTAGCTTCCTTGATGACAACCTTTGCTTCGTCCACCTCGATTTCGTCAACCAAGATGCTGCGGAAACCGCCATGGGAACCGATGGAAGCCTCAAGAATTGCTGCCTGATAGAACAGATACCACTTGTCCTGATACTTATGGAGATGGGTGTGGTTGTTGCCGTAGGTCATGCCATTTTCACCCATGTTCTTGAAGTAGTTTCCGCCGTAGGTCCAGGAATCGGGATTCAGCGGCTCGGTGCTGGTAAAGTAATTCATGCTGCAGGCAGTTGGCGCCTCGCCACCCCAATCCCAGGGCGTATGGTCATCCCAGTCGTTGTTGAAGGTGTACACGTACTTGCCGTTAATATAATTGAGCTCATTAGCCTCGAAATGGAACGGGGACGGAAGCTTGACCGGATCCCCATCGAGAGAGTGCAGATCTGGTTTGAGCTTTGCGATCCAGCCTTGACCATTACCAAACGAAAGCCATCCATCGCCATTGTCGTCAATTACAGCACCCGGGTCAAATATGGAACCGCTGCCCTTTACAACAGGATGGTCGCCATCGATAAGGCTCTTGCTCAAAGGAGATGTCCACGGGCCTACCGGAGACTTTGCCTGGATGACACCGGTGCCAAAACCGCTATTGGAGAAATAGAGGGAGAAGAGGGTGCTGCCATCGGCCTGTTCCTTGCTGATGATGCTTGGTGCCCATGACGCCATAATCCAGGGAGCCACCTCGCCGACAGGAATCAATCCGTGGTAAGTCCAGTTGACCATATCGTCGGTGGACATCATTACCAAAGTCTTGATCTTCTCGTAAGTATTGCTGACGCCTTCTTCGTACTGCTGATGGTCATTGGTTCCATACACATAGAGGCGTCCCTTGTATTCAATGGCGGTCGGGTCTGCGCAGTACTGGAAATCCAGAATAGGGTTGCCATTGCCCACGCCCAGTTTTGGGGACTTCACTGGCATCTTGCTTACTGTGCCGTCAGAGTCCTTTGCGCGGATAATGATTTTACCGAAATTAATGGTCGCTGCATCACTAGGTGTGTTGGGGCTTACGACCAGTGCCAAGCTAACGAGAGTTTTGCCCGGTTCAAAGGTCAATGCAAAATTTTTTGCACCGCTAGAGATTCTTTCCGTTGTCTTGGTTTCGTCGCTGTAGGTTGCGATTACGTCAATATTGTCGTATTCGACGGCCTTGGTAAAAGCTATCTCAACCTTTGTGAAAACGTCCGTATCCAGGTCGTGAATATCCCAATAGTTGTTGGCGTATTGCTTGTAGGTAAAGCTGTTGTTAGTTGTGTCCTTTTCGCCGCCGCCGCCAAACCAGTCCACGATGATATCTTCAATAGTGAGTGCGATATCGTACTTCGCCACGTTCTTTATGCCATCATCCTTGTCGAGAGGGTCGCTAGGCTGCTCTTGAGAGACGCTGTCCTTAGGCTGAATAGGATTGAGGGAATCCTTGGGCTGTTCCGGGTTGAGTGTATCCTCGGGAAGTTCCAGAGAGGGGTCGTCATCAAGGTTCTTGTTTACGGATTCATCGTCTCCGCATGACATTACCATGGACGAAACGGACACAAGTGTTGCCGCAAGAAAGATTTTCTTATTCATATTCGCACCCAATGTTTTGGTAATTACCTCTTATGAAAATACGCTAAATCCATAGGTTGTGAAAATATGGAGGGTGGAACCTCAAATGTTTCGTTGAGAATTTCTAAACGCTTTGCAACAACGTAAAAAACGGAATCTTACACAATATATGCGGAAATGTTCCCTAAAAGCAAGATGATCAAAAAAGCCCTTGATGAAAGAGGTTCTGTGATTCTTAACTTCAAAGAAATGATTGCCTCCTATCTTGTGTTACAATTGATTAAGACCCATTTAAACCCCTCGAATTCAATGGGTTTAACGTGGTTTGAGAACGCGTCAAGAATTTGTTAATATAACGGAAATCAGTAACATTGCGATAAATCTTCATAAAGTTGTCAAATTCGACCACTTTAAAATATGGCGAATTCGACATATTTATGAATGCAATATCTTTATAGTTTCCATTAATAGGGGTCGAATTCGACCCCTTTAAAACTTTAGTTGTTCTTTTTCCCGGACGCCTGCGACACCATTTCCAGCAGTTGCTGCTTTGAAACAAAATTCAGCACGGAGAATGCGGTCAGTTTTTTCCCGACTCGGGCTGATACACGATGATTTCGTTTTTCTCTTCCATATTTATTCCTTTGTGTTACAAGCTGGATATAAAAATACAAATTTAATGCACAAATGTTCTAGTGAACAAAATGCAATCGATTTTATTAACTCTGTCAAGCTAAAGCACTCATTTGTGTAGAGCTAGCATAAACTCAGCCATTTATCACCCCTTCCAAAACTGTTTATTGGCAGCATAAACGCAATAAACTCGCTGTATTCTAAAATTTCTTCTTGACTCTACTTTTGCGAGCCGCATTTGAGGACTTGCTTTCAATTTGCTTGATCGTTTCAAGGTAAGCCTTTTCTACAGGGCTTAGTGTATTGACTTGGTATTTGCGATATTCTTCAAGGGCTTTGTCTACAGCCTGCTTGTGAGTTACTTTTCCTGAATTATTCAAGACGCATTTCCCGGCGGCTGAGATTACTTGGTCTAGCTGTTGCACGTAATCATGCATGTACATGAGGCGATGCTCAAGAGCAGCAACTTCCGCGATATCAAAATATGCACTCACTAAATTGTTGAGAATTTTCAGTTCATTTTCGTTGAGATAATTTTTTGCGATGATCACATCGGCTCGAACAGGTAACTCTCCACTAAAAGATTTCAATCCCATGAACGGCTTTTCACTATCGACACGATTATAAATCACTTCTGCGGCAGTATTTCCATGGGCCGCAAAATGAAACTTATTCTGAACCATCTTGAAGAAGGCGATGCTTTCTGCACTTGTCGGGTTGTAATCTGCGCTGGTCGCGTAAAGATCAAGAACCTGCCTGTACATGACTTTTAGAAAGCGGTTTCTCTAGTTTGCGTTTTACCGTCAATTGCTCCATGCAGAGTGGTTGTTTCCATTTTGGAAATAACCATAGATTCTTCCAGTTCTCCTTCCTCAAAGATGTTCTTTAGGTGCTTGCTAATTGCAGGAACGCCAACTTCAAATAGCTCAGCCATGGCTTTTTGCGTAAGCCACAAAGTTTCGTTTTCAAGTTTCACTTCAAGATGCGAGGAACCGTCATCGGAAACATAGATTACTATTTCGCCTTTCTTGTCAGTGGTATTCATTCAAACCTCCGTACTGCACAAAAATACACTAAAACAAAAACTCTGTCAAGCCAGTGTACACGGTCGGGGTGAGATTGTGTTCCCATTGTTTTCTTGCTGAATAATAACAGCAAGGTCGGATTAGGATATGTCAAGCCATTTCGTAAAAAATAGGCAATAGGGGCACCGAAAAAATTTGAGTGACACCTACTGACATGCTGGATTATCTATATTCACCGTGTACATAAAGAGTTTTGCTCTTGTTCCTCACCCGAAACTTCGACAATTTCTGAACAGGGAATAAGGCGACGCTCACGCTTGCTATTGGGCTTTGCTTAATGGCATCGTTTTGCTACATGCATATTTAATAGATCTGCCTGTGCGCAATGCGACCCTTTTGGTGCTTTATGCACTAGCTGCCGTTTTTACGGCACGCTTTTGGGGCGTGGGTTGTTTGCGTTTATTTGTTCAAGGCAGTCGAAGGCCACAGGTGAGTAAGCGCATTCAACCTCACGCCTTTTTTCATTGATATCGTGTGGAAGTTTCGCAACAAGAGTGACTCTTGCTGGGTTTGCTCTTATTCGCACCTGAAACTTCGACACTTTCTGAACACGAAATAAGACAAACGTTCGTTGACCTATGGTTACATAGGCCATGCTGTACCCTGGGCGTACTATATCCATTCGGTGCCCGGGGAATTCGTGCGTGTATCCACACGTGCGTTTGCGAGCGTTTTCTTTGCTTGTTTTGACATCGCAGTTTCTTGCTCCCGACTGAGGGTGAACTCGTTCACCTTCAACTCGAGGAACGAGATACATACATGTCTGGTCTAAAGCCTCTTATAAAATATCGTGGAGGAAAATCTAAGGAGATAGTTTTCTTTGAAGATTTAATACCCACCAACTATTCTCGTTATGTAGAGCCTTTTTTTGGTGGCGGATCGGTTTTCTTTCACCTTCTTCCTCAAAAAGCAATAGTAAACGATTTGAATTCTAAATTGATCGGTTTTTATAAAGGTGTGAGAAACCATTATGATGATTTGATGAGCGATTTACATCGTATTGAAGGTTTGTATAAGGAAAATCAGCAGTGTTTTGAATCGCAAAAGAAAATTTCAAATGGAAGTTTCTGTGAAAATTCAAATGAAGCTTTGTACTATCGACTTCGCGATATGTTCAATGGAAAAATCAATTCCGAATATACAGAGGCTGCTCTTTATTTTTTCATAAATAAGACATCCTATTCAGGAATGATTCGTTACAATACAAAAGGTGAATATAACGTCCCCTTTGGGAGATATAAAAATTTCTCAGTTTCTGGTGTTACAAATCAGCATGTCAAAATTTTAAAGAAGGCGCAATTGTTCAATCTTGACTACGCAAAAATTTTTGATAAATGCCAAGAAAACGACTTTGTCTTTATTGATCCACCGTATGATTGCATCTTTACTGAGTACGGAAATTTAAATGGACTTGATTTTAATGAAGAAAGACAAAGGCAACTTGCAGAAGATTTTAAGAATTTGTCTTGCAAAGCAATGATTGTTATAGGCAATACACCTCTTATTTCCGAGTTATATCAGGGATATATAAGACGAGAATATCATAAAAAATATGCGGTCAATATACGAAATCGATTTAAATCCCAGGCAAATCATTTGGTAATTACGAATTATTAGGAGCGAACAAATAATGTCATCCATAGATGTAATTAGAAACTACCTATCAAAAAATATTCCTCAATGGAAAAAACTTGAGGAACATAATCTTCCCAAAGATTGTGATTTGCTTTCTATTAATTCAACAGACAAAGCTTTGTTTGCCTACACAAACATCAATATCACAGGCACGGAAAGGGCGAAACCGCAAATACGAGTTTTTCTTGATAAGACAAGACCGTGTTTTGAATTCGCCAAAAGAAATAATTGCAAGTTTTTCTTGTTCACAATTTTTACACAAGATTCGTCAATGGCAACGGGCTTGACCGCTTTTGACCCACATGAATTTTTAGTGTCTCTTGAAACAAATTTAGACAGCGAAACATCACGTCGTGATCTTCGCAGTCTGTACGATTTTGTGCAAGAACAATTAAATGGGAAGAACGTAAGGGATTTTATCAGGTGTCCACAAAACAAACATAATGCAGGAATCAAACAGGCTTCTTTTATTAGAATTATAGAAGGAGATGTGGAAAATCCTGAAACATTAAAGAAATATGTAAAATATTTTGACAGTCGTCCTTATTTAGAAAGTAAAGAAAGTGTTGATGGTGAACTTCTTGAAAACTCAGTTTTTTTTAATGAAGAAGCCTCTTTCACCCCCTCCCAAATCATTTACTATGGTGTACCAGGTTGCGGCAAGAGCTTTGAAGTCAATAAAATTATTGACAAGAAACTTGACGAATGCGGCATACTCGCTAGCGAAAAAGAGTACCATAAAGTTCGTTGCGTGTTCCATCCGGAGTACAGCAATGCAGATTTTGTAGGACAGATTTTTCCGTATGTGAAACCTAATAATGGCGGTGTTGAATATCGTTTCAAACCGGGGCCGTTTGCAGAAGTCATCCGTAGGGCTTTCCGCAACCCGACTGAGCCCTTTTTCTTGGTAATCGAAGAAATCAATCGCGGAAACGCAGCGGCAATATTTGGAGAGGCTTTCCAACTGCTGGACCGCATCAAGCCTGGCGACGCCGTTGATAATTCAACCGGAAACGAGTACGGAGAAGGTTGGAGTTCTTACGGAATCGACAATATCGATGTCAATGGCTACATCCGTCAAATAGACACAAACAATCCCGAAACCGTAGAATACGACGAAAGTGTTTCTTATAGTGAAAAAATCAAACTGGAAAACTACACTTCAATCCGTCTTCCGCCAAATCTATCCATCTACGCGACAATGAACACAAGTGACCAAAATGTGATAGCGACGGATAATGCGTTCCAGCGTAGATTCAAGTCTAGGATGATTCGCAATAAACTTTCCAACGAAGTCTTTCCAGGTAAGGCTCAATACAATATTCAGATTGATGGCACCGAAGTTTGTTGGGGTAAATTTCGAGACTGGGTAAACGAAAAAATCCTATTGCCAGAAAATGGAATTTCAAAAGCAGACGACAAATGTCTTGGCGGATGGTTCATAAGCACTTCTGTCAAAGAAAAAGATGCAAATGGAGCTGTCGTTAAATTTGAAGACATTTCAAGGGAAGATTTCGCCGAGAAAGTTATCAAGTATTTATGGGACGATGTTTTTAAGCGCAATGCGGCAAACAATATTTTCAACAAGGACAAGTTCAAGTCCCTCTCGGACTTGATTGACGCCTTTGAAGAAATGGACGGCGAATCATATAAACTCAAAGGGTTTGATGCGTTTGATACGATTTTCAAAATATCAGAAAACGAAAAAAACGTCTTAAGAAATGGATAATTCCGCTATTCACAAATCCGTTAAACGTCAGAAATCCTTCAAGGATTTTTGCGTTTACTTTGATCCGGCAGTTTCTTCTTTTGACGAAGACGAAACTTTTGTCGGCGTGAAGATAAGAAAAGCGGATGAACAGGATTCCTTTGAACCTAGGATTTACTTTCCTCGCGGATATCGTCCAGATCATGATGACTCCGAAGTCGAAAAACTGGATGCAGAACTTAAATCAGATTTTTTGAGATTGATTTCTATCATCAATGACGTTTCTCTGCAAAATCGTTTCCCTGACAATGAAAAAAGTGACTTGAAAACGGGTTTTCCGATTAAAGCATTCTTCTCCATTGTACAATATTATTTGGACTATGGTTATTTTGCGGAAACAGAAACGGTTTATAAAAAGGGTTGGTCTGGGAAAATAAGCTGGTCACGAACAATAAAGCGAATCAAGCCTCAAGTAGTAAAAGACGAAGACGACAACCACAGCGTTGTATACCTCAACTTGATTACACGACGAACAAACTACAAACAAGACAGCCTGATTACGCTTATTCATAAGTTCTGTGTTTATGAGGCAGCAAGATTAATCGGTCCTCTTTTGGGCGTTATCGAAGATGAATTTGATTCACCGGAACTGGATTTTGATTACGAACTTTTTGTTGAAGTTCTGAAAGATAAAATTGCATCAACATTCAATGACAAGTTCCTGGAATTATTTCATTCGTTACTAACTGTTGTGGATTTCTTTGAAAATAAGGAGACCCTTGTCAATGATGATTCTGAAATCTGCTTCGGGTTTAAAAAGTTCGATCACGCTTGGGAAGGAATGATCGATAGTATTTTCGGGAATGTTAGCGACAAGACGAAATACAATCCCCATCTGAAATTCATTGCGATGAATTCCAAGAGTGTAGAAGGGAAAATCATTGATTACGACGATGACAAGGGAGATGGCAGACGCTCCACTTTGCGTCCCGATACAATCATGAAGCTTGGCGATTCCGTCTTTATTCTTGACTCCAAGTATTATAAGTTTGGAGTAAAGAATGAAACCCGTTACTTGCCCGGTGCAGAATCTGTCTGCAAGCAGATGGCGTATGCGGAATATGTTGAAAACCATATGGGTATAAAAGCCGATAAAAATTTCAATGCATTTATCATTCCGTATTATGCGAAATCAAACGTATTGCCTTTCGGTATGGAAAATAAAGGCTTTATTTACGGGGAATGGAAAGTTATCTCCAAAAAGGATGATACCGAAAAGCAGAATATTTGTGAGAAACGCCCTTACCACTATATCGCTTGCGTTTGCCTTGACATGAAGTCCGTAATGCGAAACTACCGTCGCAACGAAATTGCTCAATTCAGATTGGCGGAAGTTGTGAGATCCGGGGCAGAAAGCATCCTGGAATACGCAACAAAAGAAATTAACGCATGATGGTGCCAATCTTGAAATTCCATGAAGTCAAGTTTGAGGTGTTCAAGAATTTTTGAAAAATAGCTCTTGACAAGGAATAATTTGCAATTTATATTTACAGTGCTCGAATGAGTACTTGTGCTGTGTCCCGCATTTTAAGCTTGTATGTGGGGAAGGAGTTAAGATGAATGAAGTTGCAAACGCCACGGATTTAACGTATATTGTACGGCAGAGGTTCCCCGTGTGCCAATTATCCATGGACATTCCAGAAGAAGTGCTGTTTGATACGCGCATGAATAAGGAAAGTGCTCTTTCCTTAGCTAAACGTGTTGTTGCGCTTGAATTCTACAAGAATCATGGAGTCTCTGTTGGATATTGCGCAGAAATCGCGGGAATGACCGAAGAGGATTTTATAAAGTTCCTTGGTAGCCGAGGCATTTCCATATTCCATTTTGATGATGCAAATGAGTTTATGGAAGAAATGAAAAATGCCTAGAGTCATTGTCAATTCCACTCCATTAATTGTCCTTGGAAATTTAAATCGGCTGGAGCTGTTGCGCCAGTTGTATGGGGATGTTGTGATTCCGCAAGCTGTATTTCGTGAGGTTTGCGAAAAAAATGATGCGGCGAGTAAGCAGATTAGTGACATTGGTTGGATTCATGTCGAGCGAGTATTGGATCCGATCAATAGAAGAATTTTCCAAGCGAAGTTACACGATGGGGAGGTTGAAGTTATGCTTCTAGCTATGCAATCTCCCAAAGCGGATTTAGTTATTATTGATGATAATGCAGCCAAGAAAACTGCAAAATTTCTTGGATTGACAGTAACAGGGACGTTGGGGGTTATTTTGAAGGCGAAACGAAATGGTTTGGTCCCGCGTGTTACGCCAGTTTTAAAAGATCTTGAAAATCTTGGATTTTTTATTGGCGATGATATCCGTTCCTTGGTTTTGCAGCAAGCTGGAGAAATTTGATATTTGATAAAATCTTCATTCTGGCAGGCCAATAAGGACTCTTGCTTTTTTTAGATTGCTATTATAAAATCTGAAATAATTAAAATCCGAAAAGTTTTATGAAAAAGAAATTTGTTTTGTCGGCGGCGATGTTGGCCGCGTTTGGCTTGTCCACGACCGCTCAGGCGGCACAGACGGTGATTAAGGTGGATGATACCAAGCCGGGTGTGGTGATCAACAAGAATAATATGATGTCTGCGGATTTGGCCATCTGGAATCCGCCTAGCCGTTATTATGATATGACCGACGCCCTGGTGGATGGCGGTTACACTTTGTTCCGCTTCCCTAACGGCAGCTTGAGCAATGATTACCATTGGAATGGTATTGGCAAGTATGATAGCACGGGCCTTTGGATCACTACGGAAGAAGAGGGCAAGTACGCTCCGGGTTTCTTGGGTGAAACTATTTACCGCGGCACCACCAAGGACAATTACGGTTTTGTGCGTCGCAGTCATTTGGCTGACGGCAAGATGGAAACCATGTGGTGGGGCGAGATTCTGGATCCCAACGATCCGCCTTGGGTTGTGGTGGAATTCCCCGAAAAGAAGAACATTGACTCCATCCAGATTAGCTGGGGTGACCTGCGCCCCAAGGCTTTCCAATATGAATATTGGACTACGGATTATGCGGAATATCCGGGTGTGCATCAGGCTTTGACCAACGACCTGAAGTTGGAAGCCAAGGTGAAGGTGACTGGCGCCGAAACCATGTACAAGGGTAAGACTGTGCGCACTCGTTATGTGGCGATCCGCTTTAAGTTGCAGGACTTGCCGGGCAAGGGTGTGCAGATTCGCGAGATGAAGATGTTCAGCAATGGCGAGGATTTGCTGGCTGGAAACGAATACAAGATGTATGCCATGTCCACCCGCAATGGCGATAAGGCCCGCACCGACTGGACCAACATTCCCTGGCATTTCGAAGAGTTCATGAAGTATCTGGGAACGCTGCCGAAATCCGCCGACGGTAAGCCTGCCCAGGCTGTGATTTGCGTGAATGCCGGTACCGGTACTTCCAAGGAAGCTGCCGCCTGGGTGCGTTACGCCAACAAGGTGAAGGGCTACAATATTAAGCAGTGGGAAATCGGTAACGAACTGGATGGCGAATGGGAAGAATCCGGCCCCATCTCTGCCCGCCATTATGCCGCTCGATTCCTGGAATACGCCCGCGCCATGAAGGCGGTGGATCCCACAATCATTTTGCATGGACCGCTGCTCAGTACTCACAAGATGATGCAGAAGGGCGCAGGCATTCTGGATGGAAAGTACTGGATGGAAGAATTCCTCCGTATTGTGGGGGAGGCGGAAATTGCCGATGGCAAGCGCTACCTGGATGCAGTGGACTTGCATAATTACCCGTACTGGACTCCCAATGGCGCCAACGCCAAGGACATGCTGAAAGCAATGCTGGATGTGGGTCCCAACATGGATACGCTGGATGTCTGGATGAAGCGCCACTTGCCTGGCGTGGACAAGGTTCCTTCTGCTTCTGGTGAAGAAAAGCGCCGGGTGTTCCTTTCGGAATTCAGCACCAACGTTCAGGGTTACAGCTTGTTGATGGATTACCCGCAGGCAACGGCCATGGCCATGATTTTTGCGCAGCATGCGGTGCGTTTTGGTGACCGCTTGCAGGTGCTGCCCTGGGACGCTTTCGGAAACCTCTTCAAGAGTCCGGACGATACTTGGGGTACCATCAGTATGACTGCCCTTCTGAAGGAAGGTTCCTGGAACAAGTGGAAATCTCTGGAGCCTACTGCGGAATACTATGGCGTGTATATGACTTTCAAGCAGTTCCTGGAAGACGGCTTTGCTGTGGTTCCTGTGGAAAGTTCCAATTCTGAAGTTGTGGCTTATGCCTTGGCGAAGAAGGGTGCTGCAGGTGTTGGCGACTCGGCCCGTGTTCTTTTGGCAAATTTGTCTGACGTTGCGCAGGTTGTACAAATTGATCGCGCTTCCGTGGGGTCCAAGAAGGAAAATTCCCGCATTGAAGTGGACGTGTTTGGCGAAGATCAGTTCAAGTGGATTGGTGATGGCAAGAATGCCTATCCCTATCCGAAAATGGGTCCCAGTGGCCGCCGCCTGAATCCGGCAAAGTCCCGCGATGTTATGATTCCTCCTTTCGGTATGGCGGTGGTGCAAATCAATCCCCGCGTTGTTGGGGCTGACAAGGCCTCCGCAAAGAATGCCGCAACGCCTGTAGTCCTTGCCGCAGCTCTTGAAAAGAAGGTCATGATGCGTGGCGATACCCTGGACTTGTTTGGGACTGTCACCCAGCAGGATGGTGAAATTACTGGCGCATCCATTAAGATTCCTGATTTTGGCCCCAAGGGCGGTTCCAAGACGGTGAATATTACGCCCGATGACGGCAAGTGGAACGCGTCCATCGAAAGCTTCCATGTGAAGGTTCCCGTGCCCGAACATGCAAAGACGACGCCTGTGGTGGTACAGGGTACCGGTGCCAAGGGTACTGAAATTGAATTAACGGTTGCGGGCCTTGGCGGCAAAAAGACTGTGCAGAAGATTCCGTTCCGCGTGCGTGGCGCCTACCGTACCACCAGCATTCTGCAGAACTTTGATAACGGCGTCGATGCCGTGGATTGGTTCCCGGTGGTGGGCGAAGGCAATACAGAAATGGGTGCCAAGGTCTTCAACGGAAATCCGCCCCATGGTGGCTTTATCCGTCATGATTTCCACATTGAGCAGCCGCCTACTCTTGGCTGGCCCAACTACTCTGGCGCCTACTACGTTGTTCCCCAGGAAATCAAGCAGTCTGTAGGTGTGGTGTTTGACTACGCCACCAACCACAACAATCCCGACGGATACATCGAAGTTCAGGTGCAGAGCGACCAGGTGAAGGATTACGACGAGTTCATGGTCCGTCTGAAAAACACCCGCGGCAACTGGGTCCGTGACACCCTCATCTGGGAAAACATGACTCAGGAAGGTTGGGGCAAGAACGTTCCTCAGCTGGATCCGAGGCAAATCAAGAACTTCGCCTTCCGTGCCCGCTGGAGTGGCAAGGGTTTCATCAGCCTCGACAACATCTACCTGCTGCAGGAAGACGGGAAGGAAGTTCCCATGCCCAAGGGCCTGAGAAGATTGCGGTAAGTTTCACGGTTTCGGAAGAACTTTAAATAAAAAATCCGGGCTGCAAAAGCTCGGATTTTCTTTTCAAGAATTGTATTTAGTAGTGTTTATTCGTATGTTCCTACGAATAAATGTTCCTTGCGTGCGTTCTTCAGGTATTCTACATAAAAGTTTGTGGTCCCGGTTTCGATGCCGTCCCGGCATATGAAGGAGACGGCTATGTCGGTACAACCATATTTCTTGATGTAGCGGTAGCCCACGAATGAAACGAAGTTTCCTGAGCCTACGGATTCTGAAGCCTCTTCTGTCCATCCGGCAGCCTGCATGATGGCTGGGTAGGTGGTGTCGCACATGGCGGTATTGAATTCCTTGTGAGAAACCTTATACATGGGAGTTTCTGCGTCAAGGGTTTCTACGCCCGGTGTTGTGGTGGAAAATTTGAAACTTTCAAGAAGGGTTTTCATTTCTTCCACCGTCATGGGGGATTCCGTGCAGGAGTCTTCAATATTGTTGCCGTTGGTGCTGTTTGACGGGGATGAACTGTCGTCGGAACAGCCTGCCAATACGCAAAGGGCGATTGTTGATATAAGGGATAAAATTTTCATCTTCATTTTCTTGGCTGATAATCTCAAAATAAAAAAAGCCGCAGCTTAATAAACTGCAGCTTTTTGATAAGGGTGCTGTTGCAACGTTTTTAGCGAGCTTCGCGGTCCACCCAAGGTCTTGCGTTGAAACCAGTGTAAATCTGGCGGGGACGGTTAATCTTGGAGTTGGGATCGTCGTGCATTTCCTTCCAGTGGGCAATCCAGCCGGGCAGACGACCGATAGCGAACATCACAGTCAGCATGTCGGTGGGGATGCCCATGGCGCGGTACAGAATACCGGAGTAGAAGTCCACGTTGGGGTACAGCTTACGTTCGATGAAGTATTCATCCTTCAAGGCGGCTTCTTCAAGCTTCAGGGCGATGTCCAGCAGCGGGTCGTGAACGTGTTCGCGTTCGAAGACCTGGTACATCAGCTTCTTAAGAACCTTGGCGCGAGGGTCGTAGCTCTTGTAGACGCGATGACCGAAACCGGAAAGACGGAACGGGTCGTTCTTGTCCTTGGCCTTGGCCATGACCTGGTCGATGGTCATGCCGCTTTCCTGGATGCGGAGCAAAGTTTCAAGCACAGCCTGGTTAGCACCGCCGTGGAGGGGACCCCACAGGGCGCAAATGCCTGCGCAGATAGAAGCGTAAAGGTTAGCCTGGGAGCTGCCCACCATACGCACGGTAGAAGTGGAGCAGTTCTGTTCGTGGTCGGCGTGAACGATGAGCAAGGTGTTCAGGGCCTTTTCCATAATCGGATCCGGGTGATACGGACGAGCCTTGGAGCTGAACATCATGTTCAGGAAGTTACTGCAGTAGCTGCGTTCTGCTTCCGGGTACACAAACGGTTCACCGATGCTAGCCTTGTAGGAGAAGGCTGCAATGGTGCGGATCTTGGAAATAAGACCTGCGGTTGTGAGTTCGAAAGCGCTGGCGATGTTTTCGTCGTCGTAGAAGCGGGGGGTGAACAAGCCCACGGCGTTCACGATGGAGCTAAGGATACCCATGGGGTGGGCGTTAGGCGGCATCTGACGGAAGAAGCTCAGCAGGTTTTCGTGGAGGAGTGCGTTTTCGGTCAGCAAGGTGCGGAAATGGGACAGCTGCTGAGATGTGGGCAGTTCGCCGTAAATCAGGAGCCATGCAGTTTCCGGGAAGGTGGCCTTTTCAGCCAAGTCTTCGATGGCGTAACCGCGATAGCGGAGAATGCCCTGTTCACCATTCACGTAGGTGATAGAGCTCTTGGTGCTACCGGTGTTCAGGTAACCGTAGTCAAGCGTTACAAGGCCAGATTCCTTGCGGAGCTTGCTGATGTCGAGACCGTGTTCGTTCTCAGTACCTTCACAGACGGGGAGCTCGAAGCTCTTTCCGTTGTAGTTCAGTATTGCGTTGTCGGACATTGATCCTCCAGTGTGAGGTTTGAGGTGTGAGGTCGCTCGCGATGCTCGCTTTGAGGGGCGAGGCCTCTTGCCAAAACCTTTTTGTTCATCGTAAAATGTGTTTTGCAAAGATAGCTAACACAAAGTACTTATGCAAAATCCATGCCATGAAACTAAAGCAATGAAGTCGGACTCTAACCTCAAAGGGCCGAAGGCCCGACCTCATACCTCAAAGCCTCATGGCTTCGCTCTTACTTCTGCAGGTCCTTCACAGCCTTGTAGATGTTGTCGAAGAGCTTGCCCAACTTTTCGGTAGGCACTGCGGAGAAGGCCAGACGGATAAGACCACTCAGCATGATGGTGCCGGTGCTGTAATCCTTGATGAGCTTCTGGCGGAGTTCTTCTGCATCGACGCCCTTGGGCTTTACGCACATGAAGTAACCGCTGTTGAAGGGCATGGCTTCGAAGGCTTCTGCGTATTCCGGATGGGAAGCGAGGACTTCCTTGATGATATCGTAGCGCTTCTTGAGGGTTGCGTACTTTTCAGCCTTCTGTGCATCGTATTCTGCAGACTGGTAGGCGGCGAGAAGAATCTTCTGGCTGATGGACGGACCGTTGGAGATGTTGCCACGGACGGTACCGGCGGCCTTGTCTTCCAGAGCCTTCAGCTGTGCTTCAGTTGCGCCCTTGAAGCCGAAGCTCATGAAACCAACGCGGAAACCCCAAACGTAGTCTTCCTTGGTGGGGCCGTCCAGCTTCACAGCCAGCAGGTTTTCGTGGGCGTCGACAATTTTTGTAAAGAGGGATTCGCGAGTGACGCCATCTTCGTAAACCAGTCCGAAGTATGCGTCGTCCATCAGAGCCACAACCTTGTTACCTGCAGCTGCGCATTCGGTAAGGATCTTTGCGATTTCCACGGCTTCGGTTTCGGTAGCGGTATAGCCGGTGGGGTTGTTGGGGAAGTTCAGGAGCACGACCTTCTTGTCGCTCTTGCCTGCAGCGAGGGCTGCCTTGAGAGCTTCGGTGTCGAAACCACCGTTCTTGAAGGTATTGAAAGTCTTGATTTTTGCGCCGCGGGCGTTTTCAAAAACCAGTTCGTAGTTGTCCCAGTACAGGTCCGGAATGATGACTTCGTCACCAGCGTCCAGGAACATGTAGCCGGCGCAGCTGATAGCGTGGGTCAGAGCGCAGGTCACGACCGGGTTGGAGAACTGCTTGGAAGCGAGGGTGGGGTTCTTCTTGATGACCTGTTCCTTCCATGCCTTACGCAGGTCCGGATTACCGAAGCTGGGGGCGTAGAGGAAGGAGTTCTTGGGGAGGTTCAGGGACTTGAGAACGCAATCCAGAACCAGCGGAGAACCGTCGTCTTCGAGAGCGGTACCGATGGTAGCGTTGATGTCGGAGCCCTTGGCTTCGGCACCCTGGCCAAGAATACCCTTGCGGGGGAAGAAAATGGCCTTGCCCTGTTCAGAGAGCATATCGAGGACCTTGCAGCCGTTTGCGGAAAGTTCGGCGTTCAAGGCAACTGCGAGAGGATTGTAGTTCATTTTTCGTGTCCTGTTGAAAAATTAGTTTAACCGGGGGCAATTTAGTTTTTTTTGACCCCACTCGCAAGGTAGGAGGGGACTTCCGCGAACACAAAAACAGCCCAAAAACGGCAAAAAAATGTTCGTCTTTTTCACAAATCGTATTACAATATTTGTTTGTAAGAAAAATGTGATTTTTTAGGGGGGGGGGGGCTCCCCCGCAACGCCCCCGGCAAATCAAGTTGATTGTAGAGGAATCATGTTCAGCAATTGCTCTTTCGTCAAAAATTCTAAAACAGAAAATGCGGTCAGCTTGTTGCCCAAATCCTTTATGGATGCTCCTACGTGATAGACTATGTCGTCGACGATGATAAAACGGTCGTGAACATCTCGAATATTCAGGACCTGTACGGTGGGGTTTTGACGGTTTAATAGATTTTGCCGGGAGTCGTAGAGTCCTGTCGTCTGCATAGGGATCGATGATAATGATTTCTTGTTTTGCTGAACGGACGAGCTGGGCTGCGAATTCGTAGCCGCTCCACCAGGATTTCGCAGGAATTGCGCCTTCTGTGGGAGGCGTGTTTAGCTTGACAAAGAAATCTACTTGCTTTTCGAGAGCATCAAACGCTGGTTGATGCTGTAGCCTTTGAGAAGGTGGTTTTTAAGGACTTGGTTTGCCCAGCGACGAAAAAGGGTTGCATTTTTGCTGTTTACCCTATATCCGACGGATAATATCGCATCAAGATTGTAGTATTTCGTTTCGTAAACCTGTTGGCTTGCATTACCCATATGTTCCAAAACGGAACATGTGCTATGTTCATCTAGTTCCTGAGATGCGTAGATGTTTTTTAAGTGTTTTGTAATTGCGGGCCGTTTTGTGCCAAATAGCTCTGCAATTTGAGCCTGCGTCAGCCAGGCGGTTTCGTTTTCGAGACGGACATCAAGATGCAATTCGCCATCGGCATGGTAGGCGATGATTTCGCCTTTCTCAGGCTTTTTTTCCAGATGATTTTCCATCGGAAACTCCGCGGAACGCATTTCCCATGATGCGAGGAAACTCGCGGGCCCCTGTCGGGGGATGTAATAAAAACCGGCGTTTCCGGCTGGGATAAATATACAAATTGCAAAAGTCAAATTATGACAGTCTGTGTTTTTTGACTATATTTTTTTTTGAGAAAAGGGAATAAATTAGGAGAACATATGAATATAGGCCGCCTGCGAACTATTCTGAGCGCAAAACCGCGTGTCGCTCAGCTCGCTATGCTGTTGTTCGTGGCAACAATGCTTATTGCCTGCGGCGACGATAATGGCTCCAGCGCTACGGACGAAAGTGGTTCCTCCCACATGTCATCCACGACCGAGCCTGTCCCTGACCCAAATCGGGGAATTGAGGATTTGGATGAATCCTCCTCCAGCAGCCCTAACTCGGAATCAGCTGTTTTGTCGGCATCGAACCTTGAGCCTGTAGCGAATTCATCCAGCAGCTTCGTCTGGTTGCGTGAAGATATGGTGGATTCCTCTCGTCTGACCATTTATCGATTCCTGTATCCCCGCGCAGACATGTCCTTGGACACCGGGTACTTCAACGGAGACGAATGCCGCTTTGAAGCTGAAGGAAAGTTTCTTTGTGAACAACGTTCCTGTATTGCCTATGATGGTGGTGAAATTCGTATCCCGCAAAGTTATGGGATTCTTGGCGTTAGCGCAAGAGACAAGGACGGCGCCTATAGAGAGTACTTCCACACCAGCACAGATATTACGCGACTGGTGGATATAAACTTTGGCGATAGCGCACTTACTACATTCATTCCGTTTGCAGACATTCCCGAGTTTGATAGGGATGGCTTCTTGGAACAACTCTCTGTTTTACCTGCCGAGCCATGTTCAACTTTATTTCATTTTGAAGGAAATTATCAATTGCAAGCGGATGGATTGCCTGAAGGAATTGTACTTTATCGCGATGGCCAAGGAATCAAGGGGCGTGGAGATTCTCGGGAATACTATTCGGCTTTATTCCCGAAGGATGAATTGGACGCCGTAAAGGCACACATTTATGAGACCGGTCAAGATGAAAAGTCTTCTTACAACAAACTCATGGAAGGATATTACTGTGAACTGAAATATGCTCCAGATAGAGGACTTGATATCTCCAACCAAACGATTACAGCAGAGATTAATGATTTTGGCTGCGGAATTGTGTTGACATCCTATAAAACGGATATGATGGCTGGACTTTGTGAAGGCTGGAAAATCCCCGAAGATGCAAAGGTGTTTTCCTATCGTCTAATCAACATTTCTGGCAAGGTCCCTGAAAATCCTGTCCAGTGGAAGTTGACCTATATGGATCAGTATGGCCGAGGTGGCTCTTTGGATATTGTCACCCAATTTGAATAGGCAAAAATCTCAAATTTTAATTTAGCAGTTTTATTTAATGTACTCCTTTTAGTTGAAGTATTGGTTGTTTGTTCTCTATAACGACATTTGATGAGCTCTTAATGGGATGGGTGCCATTGACGAAATAGGACTCTTTTTTCTGCAACTTTTTAGTATTCCCTTTTTTTATTGAATTTATTTTAGCTGAGTAGTTGCATTCAGAGGGTATCTTAGAAAATGGAGCAAAACGAAGACTGCCGTCATCTTGATATTGACAAGAAATTGATGCTGGACGATCGCAAATCTTTCCGGTAAATGGAATCGAATGAAATCGAGTCGTTATTAAATAGTATGAACTCCATGTTTTCGCTTGTAAAAGAGAAATTGAAAAATAAGAATCAATAGTATTGGTTTCAATTTTTTTGAAAGAGCTAGAGGATTCCCATTTTTACAATTATTTTACATAAAATCATGCAACATTTCCTCGTTCAAAACGTGTTATAGTATGTAGGGCGAAAACGCCCTGCGCTATTGCGGGGGCGTTCCCGCCTGGATAAAACTATGGCGACATTTGATGAAAAAGTCGAAAATTCGATGGCACAACTGTGTTGAACTATGCCTAATTGCAGGAGGTCTTTTTGACAAAGAAAAGTGTTGAAACTATTAACAAGAGCTTTGTTCTTGATATTCGCGGAATCATTGAGCAGTCTCGTAGGAATGCTGTCCGTAGCGTAGATTTTTGCCGCGTTCAAATGTATTGGAACATCGGGCGGCGCATTCAAGTAGAGGAACAGAAAGGCAAGAAACGGGCTGATTATGGTTCGTTTCTCTTGAAAAACCTTTCCAAGGAGCTGGAACCGGAGTATGGCAGCGGATTTTCTGTGCGTCAGTTGGAAATGTGCAGGCGTTTTTATACCCTGTATCCAATTGCGAACGCAGTGCGTTCGCAATTGAACTGGACGCAATATCGAGATTTGATTAAGATTGATGATCCTGAAAAACGTGAATATTATGAACTGGAAACGATCAATAACGCCTGGACCAGCCGTGAACTAGAACGCCAGATTCATTCTCAGCTTTATGAACGTCTCTTGATGAGTTCTGACAAGGAAAAAGTCCTGGCTGTGGCTCGCAAGCAGCGTATTCCAGAAACGCCTCAGGAAGTTATCAAGGATCCCATGGTCTTGGAATTCCTGGGCTTGGAACGAAACCCTGAATATTACGAGAGGGATCTTGAAACAGCCATCATCAATCACCTGCAGCGTTTCTTGTTGGAACTTGGAAACGGTTTTGCCTTTATCGCAAGGCAAAGAAGAATTCTCCTTGAAGATGACCTTGCCCGAAGATAACGAGACAATTCTAGCAAGTGAGTTCAAACTTTACATGCCGAGCAAGGAACAGCTGATCGCTGAAGTTAAACAGATCCGTGAGGATTTTGAAAAAATACATGCTGAAAGGTCCTAGGTTTTTAAGAAATTACCTATAAATTTCCCAAAATTTTGGTGTTTATAGGTAGGATTTTAGTTTGTGCGTGATGAAACGAGGCGTTTTCGGGCAAATGAACTGTATTTTTGGCCAAAAACGGCCTTATTCAGGTGCTTTCCAAGAGTGTTTTACAAGAATTTTCTTCTTTAGCGTGAATTTTTACCTATAAATGCGATTCTTTTCGGCAATTTATGGGTAAAATCAGCATAAACAGGCTAAATCGATGAAGCCCTTGGCTTTGGGTTGAATTTGAAAGCCTTCGACTTGTATCCCTTGAATGTTTTGCCATAAAAATCACAGGGTTTTTATGATTTTTTGTTGCCGATTACGTGAACTTTTATAAATTTCAAACAGAAATTTTTAACTCTGGCGCCTTGTGACGCCTTATAAAAGGTCGCAAATATGCAGATTGATTTGAATAATGTCGATTGGAAGACTCTCCCCTTCGGTTACTCCGACACCGATTACAACGTTCGTTGCTACTACCGCAATGGCCAGTGGGGCAAGATTGAAGTCTCCTCCGACAAGAACATCAGCATCCACATGGCCGCTACCTGCCTCCACTACGGTCAGGAAGGTTTCGAAGGCCTCAAGGCTTACACCGGTAAGGATGGCAAGGTCCGTCTGTTCCGCGTTGACGAAAATGCAAAGCGCATGCAGAGCACTGCAAACCGCGTCCTCATGGCTGTTCCGCCTATCGAACTTTTCCGCGAAATGGCTCACCTGGTGACCAAGCTGAATGCTCGCTTCGTTCCGCCCTATGGCCATGGCGCAACCCTTTACATCCGCCCGCTCCTCATCGGTACTGGCGCAGAAGTTGGCGTGAAGCCTTCTGACGAATACCTGTTCATGATGTTCGTCTGCCCGGTTGGCCCCTACTTCAAGGATGGCTTCAAGCCTGTTGACATGATGATCAGCCGTAACTACGACCGCGCCGCTCCTCAGGGTACCGGTACTGTCAAGGTTGGCGGTAACTACGCTGCTTCCCTCCAGTCTCTTGCAGAAGCCAAGAAGCTGGGCTACTCCAGCACCATCTATCTGGATGCCAAGGAAAAGAAGTACATCGACGAATGCGGTCCGGCAAACTTCTTCGGTATCAAGGGCAAGTCCTACATTACCCCGAAGTCCGAATCCATCCTTCCGTCCATCACCAACAAGAGCCTGCAGCAGCTGGCCGAATACCTGGGCTACACTGTTGAAAAGCGCCCGGTGGCTTTCGAAGAACTGGCTGAATTCTCTGAAACTGCAGAATGCGGTACCGCAGCTGTGATTACCCCGATCAAGAAGATCGTGGACCCCGTTGCAAACAAGACCTTCACCTATGGTGACGGCGTAAACCCGGGCCCTGTCTGCACCGAACTCTTCACCAAGTACACTGCAATCCAGTTCGGTGAAGCTGAAGACCCGTTCGGCTGGACTGAAGTGGTTGACCTGTAATCAGGTCGCTGCGCTTTGAGGGCGGCCTTTGGCCTTTGAGGTATGAGGTCGCCACTACGTGGCTAGAGGCTTTACGAAAAAGCTCGCGATGGTTGTCGCGGGCTTCTTGTTTTATGACGCTTTTTCCTTAAGAAAAACTTACAACGCGGTGTGAAAATGTTATATCTACCTCTGTAAGGAGTATTTGAGGTATTTATGACGATGTTCCAGATTGGCTTTCTGGTAACGGCCCTTGGCTTTATGGGGCTCGACATACTGGGGGCCGTGCTATCGTTTAAGAAAGGCGGACCGGCAGGTAGACTGCTGGGTGTTACCTGTACTTTCTGTTCTTTGGTTGTCTTGACTTATTTGGCAAGCGTTATGAGTGTGGAGTATTTTTCCTACTCCTGTTTTACCAGTTTGCATTACATATGTGTGATGTCCATGTTGGTTTGCGTGGTGGCATTTACGTTCCATCTTGTGGAACTGGCTGACCGGCCTTTTGTGCCCTATGTAAATAAGTTGCTCCTGATACTGGTTAGCCTTGATGCGGTCTGCTGGATTATCAATCCTTTTAAGGAAATCATGTTGAGCTTTGCGGCTCGTCCAGAGGGATTCAACCGGTTTGACCTGGTTCCAAGTGTTCTCTTTGGGTTGCATCTGACGTTTACCTACGTGATGGCCGCTGTGGTAGTTTGTTTGCTGGTTTACAAGTGGGTCCGCTCCGATAGGGATTATCACCGCAAGTATCGTTTTGCATTGCTGGGCTTTTCAACGGTGGTCATGTTCAGCGCCGTGTCGGAACTGTTCCCCGGATTCTTGGGCTCGTCCCGTCTTGATTATACGGTCTTTGCGCTCAGCTTGGCGGCTGCCGCTTTTTACTGGTCTGCGTTTATCTTCTCGACGGAACGTTATGTCTATGACCACAGTGTTCCGCTGGAACAGCGAACCAACACCATGTTCGTGGTGACTGGTATTATCGGTACCACTTGCGGTTTGCTGATTTGCCTTGCTGCGTCAGTCAGTTTTGCGGGAATCATGGCGGTGGCTTCGGTTGTCCTCGCCATGATGGTTATTTCGGTGGTGGCACGTAAGACGGGGCACGAAGATCTTGGGTTCTGGATCCTGATTGCCTGTATTCTGGTGGCCATGCCTATTGTCTGGCTTTCGGCTGGAGGTGTGAGTAGCGGCGTGAACAGCTGGTTCGTTTACGAATTCTTCTATATCGCCTTTGCCCTGAAGGGGCGCCGCATGTACATCGCCATGGCAATCGCCTTTGTTCTAGATGGAGCCAGCTATGGCATTGGCTATTACCGCCCCGATTTCGTCTACCTTTTTACGAACATGGCCGACACCTACATCAGTACGGTGGCCTCCACCTTTGTGGTGGGCATAACGGTGGTGGTTACGGTACTCTACCAGAAGAACATCTATTACGATGAACAGGCCGCCCTCCAGGAAGCCTACAAGACCCAGGAACTGCTGAAGCGCGAAGCCGAAAAGGCCAACAACGCCAAGAGCGACTTCCTGGCCAGCATGAGCCATGAAATCCGTACGCCGATCAATGCGGTGCTTGGCATGGACGAGATGATCCTGCGCGGCGGTACGCCCGAAGAAATTGCGGAGTACGCCCGGAATATCAAGCTGGCAGGAAACATGCTGTTGTCTCTGGTGAACGACGTCCTTGATTTCTCTAAAATTGAAAGCGGCAAGATGAACATCGTCCCGGTGGAATACAGACTGTCTAACGTCCTGGCCGACTTGAAGACCATGATTGCGACGAAGGTGGAAGAACGTGGTCTGGAATTCAAGACCGAGATTTCTCCTGATTTGCCGTCGGTGTTGGTGGGCGATGATTTCCGCCTGCGCCAGATTATCATGAACTTGCTGACCAATGCGGTGAAGTATACGCCTAAGGGTTCCGTGATATTGAAGGTCTGGGGCGAGACCGCAGACTCGAAATGCAAACTTTATGTGTCGGTCAAGGACACGGGCGTCGGTGTTCGCGAAGAAGACAAACCGCGCTTGCTGGAATCCTTCAAGCGACTGGAAGAAACCCGTAACCGTGGCATCGAAGGGACCGGCCTTGGACTTTCCATTACCGAGAAGTTGCTTGAACTGATGGGGAGTTCTCTCCAGATCAAGAGCGAATACGGCAAGGGCTCCGAGTTCTATTTTGTGCTGTCCCAGGATGTGGTGGATGGGGCCGCCATAGGAAACGCAGACCTTGAAAATGCAGATGGGCAAAAGTCTGTAGGCGTATTCCAGGAATGCTTCGAGGCGCCTGAGGCGAAGATTCTTGTGGTTGATGATAACCGCATGAACCTGATGGTGGTTAGGGGACTGCTGAAAAATTCCAGGATGCAGATTGACTGCGTGGAGAGCGGTCAGGAGTGTTTGAATAAAGTAGAAGAAAACTGCTACCAGGTTATCTTGATGGACCATATGATGCCCCAGATGGATGGCGTGGAAACTTTGGAACGGTTGAAGGCGAAGTCCAATAACAAGTCCGCTGAAGCCAAGGTGGTGGCGCTGACGGCCAATGCCATGTCGGGAGCCCAGGAGATGTACCTGGCTCGCGGCTTCGATGACTTCCTGGCGAAGCCTGTCCGCGGCTCCCTGCTAGAAAAGGTGCTCCTGCGGCACCTTCCGGCAGAGATGGTCCACATGAAGTCAGACGAGGCGGGTGTTGCGAAACCTGAGGCGAAAACGGAATCGGTGTTGATCGATTTCGAGAAGGGGCTGGCCCTTTGCGTTAATGACAGGGGACTGTACAAGGAAGTGTTGCAGTCCTTGCCCGACGAACATTTTGACTACTACCTCCAGGAGTATTACGAAAAGTCTGACTGGGCCAACTACCGGGTCAAGGTTCATGCCTTGAGGTCTTGCCTGGTGAACGTGGGGGCCGACAAGGTCTCCCTTATGGCGAAGAAGTTGGAAGATGCCGCTAAGGAAGAGAATTTCAAGGTGATTTTTGAGTCCCATCCGGCCTTGATGGAAGAATTCCGCAAGGTTCTGCTGGATATCCAGCGTTATTGCGATGATACCCTATGTTGACTTAAATACCGTGATTTACTAAATTTGCGCTCACTGTGAGAATAGAAATTGCACAAACCTTGACTGAACCCGAAGACCGCCAGGTGGTCTGGTCCCATGCCGATGCCCCTGAACTCTTCGACGAACTGCACCTAAAGGGCGATCTGGTAGCTCAGGTGCTGGTTAGCCCCGAAGGCGACAACAAGTGGCTTGTGACTGGCTCTATCTCTGGCGTTCAGACGCTGACCTGCTCCCGTACTCTTGAACCGTTCGATCGACCCTTCTCCACTGAAATCGTGGTCGAAGTTGAACGTCTTCAGGTGGCCAAGCAAGAATTGGACGAGGAAGATGTAGACGTTTTTGCCTACAAGATTCCCCAGGGGCAGTACTTCGTCGATGTTTCCGAGTGCGTTCGTGAGCTAATTATACTGCAAGAACCGCAAGCACCCGTGAAAAATCCCGACGAAGATTTTATCTTTGTAACAAACAATCAAGCTGGCGAAGAATCCGATGGTGAAAAGCCTATGGATCCTCGCTGGGACAAACTCAAGGCCCTCAAAGACAAAATGTCTAAGGGTAACTAGACTAACAGGAGTTAAAAATGGCAGTACCTAAAAGAAAAACCTCTACCGCTCGTCGTGACAAGCGCCGCACCCACTGGAAGATGGACGTGCCCGCTATGGCTACCTGCGATCATTGCGGTTCCGTGAAGCGTCCGCACCGCGTGTGCCCGGTTTGCGGTTTCTATAACGGTGTCGAAGTTGTCGACATGAAGGCCGAAGCCTAATTTAATTGATTATATTAAGGTAAGTTCCGGCATGCGCCGGGGCTTACTTTTTTTGATGTATAAGGAGTTATTGTGGTTAAAGTTGCACTGGATGCCCTGGGTGGCGATTTCGCTCCCGACGTTGTGATTGAAGGCGCCATTAACGCTGCCAACAAGGATGCCGATCTGCATATTGTTTTGTGCGGACCTGAGGCCGAGGTCAAGGCTGGTCTTGAAAAGCGTGGCTACACCGGTCACGGCATTTCTGTGGTTGACGCACCGGATCCGGTGGCCATGGATGAACATCCTGTACAGGTCCTCAAGAAGAAGCCTCATTCCGGTCTGGTGACTTGCGTCGCCCTCCAGAAGAAGGGTATGGTCGATGCTTCCGTCAGTGCCGGTAACTCTGGCGCCATGATGGCCAGCTGCCTTATGCTTCTTGGCAAGACCACCGAAAAGTTTGGCCGTCCGCCTATCGGCTGCGTGATCCCCACCGCCGAAAAGCCCATCGTCCTCGTGGATGCTGGCGCTAACGTAGATGAACGCGCTTCTGTACTCGTAGACTTCGCTATTGCAGGTTCTGCATTTGCCGAAACCTACTTCGGTCGCGAAAAGCCGAAGGTCGGTCTCGTGAACATGGGCGAAGAAGAACACAAGGGCCCCGCAGTTTGCCAGGAAGCCTACCAGCTCCTGAAGAACGCTCCCGTGAACTTCATCGGCAACATCGAAGGCGAAGACCTGATCATGGGTAAGGCCGACGTGGCTGTTACCTCTGGCTTTACAGGTAACGTAATTCTCAAGATGATCGAAGGCTTCTACGAAATGCATCACAAGATGTTCGGCAACATCGATTCCGAAGCTGGTCGCAAGTTCGACGAAATGTGGGACTACCGCATGACCGGTGGCGCCTTGCTCCTGGGTCTCAACGGCACCGGCATTATCGCTCACGGCCGTTCCGACGCTCTGGCTATCGAAAAGGCTGTTGAAGTTGCCGCCAAGTACGCTCGCCTCGGCGTGGCCAAGGCTGTGAACGCTCGTTTGTCTGAAATCAAGGACGACGCAGCTCCCGCTCAGGCATAATCCGCGGATTGTCATCCTGAGCGGAACGAAGTGAAGCGAAGGATCCAGTGACGAACGAAAAAAGACAGGACTGAAATCCTGTCTTTTTTTTACAAATTCAATTTTACCCTCGATACGCCTTTTGCGTATCATTATCATTTAAACTTGGGAATGGGAGCCCTCACCAGAGGGTTCCCTAGAATCTTTTTTGGGGAGAATTGTTTAGGAGATTGGTGTTACTCCACCATTACACAACGGACGGAGAAGCCATTGGACTTATTTATCGAAACGATTTGAAATACAGAGCTGGAGTTACTTGCCCATGACGCGCTTGATCTCTTTTCCGCTTTTTCCTCGGGATAATTTCGTCGTCCTTGGCGCTGGAACCGTTATCGCCTCCGCAGGCAATAAGCATGATCGCGGCGATGGACATCACGGCAAGATTCTTGAATATATTTATATGTTCTCCTAATTTATTCCCAGAAAAAAGATGTAAACATTCAACAAAAAGGCTCCAGGACTAGGCCCGTCCCGATGATGTTTTGCGTAAAATATAAAATCCTTGACCTTGTTCTAATGCGCTTAATCCTTTGATGCTCAAAGAGATTGCCTTTTTGGTGACGTAAGTCTTTAGACACCTTTTTATATCATTGAATTTGGACTGGCCCCTCCTGTTTGCGGTATGATTTTTGTAATTTTGTGACGTATATTACAAGTCGTTGTTTTACACTCAAGGAAAAACATGTCTAAGACCATTCTTCTTTTCCCGGGCCAGGGTGCCCAGTATGTTGGTATGGGCCAGACTCTGGCTTCTACTTTTGAACCTGCCAAGAAGATCATGCAGGAAGCTGACGAAATTCTCGGCTTCTCCCTGTCCAAGCTCATGGCTGAAGGTCCGGAAGACGTTCTCAAGAGCACCGACAATACCCAGCCCGCTCTCTTCACCGTTTCTGCAATGGTGATGGAACTTCTCAAGTCCGAAGGTTTTGAATTTGACTACGTTGCAGGTCACTCCCTGGGTGAATACTCTGCAATCTATGCCGCTGGCGGTTTCAGCTTCGCCGACGGTCTCCGCCTGGTCCGCACCCGTGGCGAACTGATGGCCTCTGCCGGTTCCAAGAACCCCGGTGCCATGGCTGCCATCATGGGTCAGGACGAAGCAAAGATTATCGAACTCTGCGAATCCGTGAAGGATGCAGGTGTCGTGGTTCCGGCAAACATCAACTGCCCGGGCCAGATTGTGGTGTCCGGTGCCGTCGAAGGCGTGAACAAGCTGGTTGAAAACTGCGCTGCTGCTGGCATCAAGGCTATCCCCCTGGCCGTGTCCGGTGCTTTCCACTCTCCGCTGATGCAGTTCGCTCAGCCGGGTCTCGCCGAAGCTATTGCAAAGACTACCTTCAACGATGTGGCTAAGCCGGTTATCGCTAACGTCATTGCAGAACCTGTGACTTCCGGCAAGGAAATTGCAGACCTCCTGGTCCGCCAGCTGGTGTCCCCGGTTCGCTGGAACGACTGCATGAACAAGGCTATCTCCCTCGGTGTAACCCAGGGTGTTGAAGTGGGTTCCGGCAAGGTTCTCATGGGCCTCATGCGCAAGATCAGCCGCGACGTGAAGGTCACCCCCGTCGAAACCATCGAAGCTTTTGCAGCCCTGAAGGGCTAATAGCGTAAAGCGGAAAGGATAAAGCATAAAGAAACCCCTTTATCCTTTATCCTTTATCCTTTATCCTTTAACCTTAAACATCAATCTTTAACCTTTAACCTTTAAACTATAGGCTAAATATGGGTAAACTTACTGGCAAGAAGGCTATTGTTACTGGCGCATCCCGCGGTATCGGTCTCGCCATTGCGACTGAACTGGCACGCGAAGGTGCCGATGTGGCCATCCTTTCCACCTCCGTGAAGGAAGACTTGGCTGCCAAGTTGAGCGCCGAACTGGGCGTGCAGGTCAAGAGCTATGCCTGCAACGTTGGCGACTCCGAAACTGTACAGAACGTGTTCAAGCAGATCATTGCTGATATGGGTACCGTGGATATCCTGGTGAACAACGCCGGTATCACCCGCGACGGCCTGCTGATGCGCATGAAGGACGAAGACTTCGACGCCGTCATCCAGACCAACCTCCGCTCCGTGTTCCTCTGCACCCGCGCCGTGGCCCGCACCATGATGGGCAAGCGCGCAGGCCGCATTATCAATATTACCAGCATCAACGCTATTCGTGGTCAGGCTGGCCAGGCCAACTATGCCGCAGCCAAGGCCGGTATCATCGGCATGACCAAGTCCAACGCCATGGAATTCGCTTCCCGCGGCATTACCGTGAATGCTGTGGCTCCTGGCTTTATCGGCACCGACATGACTGCCAAGATGGACGACGCTACCAAGGAAAAGTACGCCGCTTCTATCCCCCTGCAGCGCATTGGCAACCCCGAAGATGTGGCCAAGGCTGTGGCATTTTTGGCATCCGACGACGCTTCCTACATTACCGGACAGGTATTGGGCGTTGACGGGGGCTTGAACGCTTAACGATTTTTTACTAAATTAAACTCAAACACTTAATCCAAAAATGGAGACTAAAATGAACGAAGAAATTTTTAAGAAGGTTGTCGACGTTATCGTTGCCAAACTCGAAGTTAAGGCTGAAGATGTGAAGCCGGAATCCGAATTCGGTAACGACCTCGGTGCTGACTCCCTCGACCGCGTCGAACTGGTTATGGCTCTCGAAGACGAATTCGAAGTCGAAATCCTCGACAGCGATGCAGAAAAGTTCCAGAAGGTTTCCGACGTTGTCGCCTTCATCGAATCCAAGAAGTAATTTCTTGATTTGTTGGAATTAAGCAATCGAATTTAAAGCGGTCCCTGGAACTTCCCGGGGCCGTTTTATTTTTGTGCGGTTGGGCTGTCTTTTTATCTTTACGTATTATATTCAGTATGCGGATCCAACCCGCGTTTCCCCATAGGAGATAAATTTGGAAAACGAAAATTTATTGCACAAAGTATTAAAGCTCTGGTTTCGCCAGAAGTCCGAGGACGGGCTTGAGGCAAAGCTTGGGTACAGATTCAGAGATCCGGAACTGCTGGCTCATGCCCTGGTGCATCGTTCCTTCCTGACAGGAAAGGATATGCCCTACGAGAGCAACAACGAACGTCTGGAATTTCTGGGCGATTCCGTGCTCAACATGCTTACCACCGAGTATCTGTACCGCAACTATCCCAACGACCCGGAAGGTGATCTTTCCAAGCGCAAGAGTGCCATCGTGTCGGGTCACGCCTGCGCCCAGTCCAGCAAGGAATGGGGCTTGAGCGAATATATCAAGATTGGAAAGTCCGAGATGAAGATGGGTGGCCGCGGCAAGGAAACTATTGTGGCTGACGCCTACGAAGCCGTACTTGGTGCTGTATACCTGGATGGCGGTCTGGAAGAAGTCCGTGCCATTCTCAACAAGTTCCATTTCCCTCGCATCAAGGAAATCATTGTGGCCGACGATTTCGTAAACCACAAGAGCGCCTTGCTGGAATACCTGCAGGGGAAGCGTCGTACGTCGCCGGTTTACGTCTTGATTGGCGAAGACGGCCCGGAACATCAGAAGGTGTTCACCACCGAAGTCCACATCAACGATAAAACCTACGGTCGTGGTTCTGGCCCCAACAAGAAGAAGGCCGAACAGGAAGCGGCCCGCGTCAGCCTTGAAATGCTCTTGGCTGAAGACGCCGCCAACTCCGCTGATGATGCAGACAAGTCCGCCGACGCAAATTCCAAACCCAAGAAACAATCCGCACGCCACGTTGGCTTGCCCTAGTTGAGACGAAAGATGAATTTTAAGAAAGTTGCTTTTGGTTTAATGATGCCTCTGGCGGTGTCCGCCGTTTTGATAGCCTGCAATGAGTCTGGTTCCAATTCGGGTAAGGGCTCTGCATCAAAGGCTGCCGTTTCTGAAGCGGATTGCCCGATTCTGCCTATGGATCCCGAAGCTACTGGCGAGTTTGACCCGGTGGCTTCCAAGGAGGCTCGCCCCTGCGGTGCCATTACCTTGTGGGGTTCCGCCATGCCCAAGTCCTTCAACATGTGGGAAGACTACAACAGCTTCTCTGCAGAGTTGATGGGCATGATGTTCGAACCGCTGGTCTCCCTCCATAGTACCGAAGACAAGGAAGTGGGCGTATTGGCTGATTCCTGGAGCGTGGGCGAAGACGGCAAGACTTTTACTTTCCACGTGGACCCTCGCGCCAAGTGGAGCGACGGCAAGTCCATTACCGCCGAAGATGTGCAGTACTACTACGACGTGATCATGGACGAGAAGAACCTGACTCCCATTTTCAAGGTGGGACTTTCTCGCTTTGACCGTCCCGAAGTTGTGGATAGCTTGACCATCAAGATGACTGCCAAGGAAATTCACTGGGGCAACTTCTGGGAAGCGGCCGGTATGCTGGCATTCCCCAAGCATGCCTGGCAGGGCAAGGACTTCAACCAGATCCGTTACGATTTCCCGGTGGTTTCTGGCCCCTACATCATCAAGACCTTCCGTGAAGACCGCTATGTGGAACTGGCCCGCCGTGCCGACTGGTGGGGCTTCAAGAAGAACTGGAACCGTGGCAAGTACAACTTCCAGAAGATCCGTTACCGCTTCATGAACGACCAGACCAAGGCCTTGGAAGCATTCAAGAAGCAGGACTTCAACGCCTACGCTATCTACACCAGCAGCATCTGGATGAAGCAGACTGACTTCGATGCCGTGCAGAAGGGCTGGGCCGTAAAGCAGCGCATCTTCAATAAGGAACCTATCGGTTTCCAGGGCATGGCCATCAATATGCGCAAGCCCGAGTACCAGGATGTTCGCGTCCGTCGTGCCCTGAACTTTATGCTGAACCGCGAAGCCATGAACGAAAAGTACATGTACGGTCAGTACTTCCTGCAGAACAGCTACTATCCTGACTTGTGGCCCAACAATACCAACCCCAAGGCCACTATGTACAAGTTCAATCCGGACAGTGCCCGCGCCCTCTTTGCGGAAGCGGGTTACAAGGTCAACGGTCAGGGTGTTCTGGAAAAGGATGGCAAACCTTTTGCAATTAACTTCATTACCAGCAGCGAAGACCTGCGTCATCTGACGCTCTTCCAGGAAGACCTGAAGAAGATCGGCGTGGTGGCCACCATCGAACAGATGAGCCAGAGCACCTTGCGTAAGCGTCTTGACGATGCGGACTTTGACCTTTACTGGGTGAACTGGGGCGCAGGCCGACTTCGTGATCCCGAGGCCAGCTGGTCCTCCAAGACGGCTATGGACAAGGGCACTAACAACTTGAGCGGTTTGCAGGATGCCGTGGTGGACAGCCTGATTGAATTGCAGAAGACTGAATTTGATTTGGCGAAGCGCAACGAAATCCTGAAGGCACTGGATAACCGTCTTTCCGAGATTGTGCCTTACGTTCTGATGTGGCAGTGCGATCACCACCGCATACTGTACTGGAACCGTTTTGGCATGCCCGAAAAGGTTCTGGACAATTTCAATCGCGAAGACGCCATCCCCGTTTACTGGTGGGTGGATCCGGTAAAGTCTGCAGCTCTCGATAAGGCTATGAAGGCTGGCGAAGCCCTGCCCATTCCTGAATATGATGTAAAGTAATTGCGGATGACCGCCATGGTATAAACGAAATGCCCGTCAAGCGACGGGCATTTTTAAGTCTGCATTTTTTTTGCGGTTACTTCTTTTTGGAACCTGTTTCCTTTAGTAAGTCGCTCAAGTGTCGGGGCGGGAGTCTCAGGCTCAGCCCCATGTAGATATTGTCCCATAGACCGTCGGCGTGGGCCCATCCCAGTTCTATTCCTAGAACGTTTCCCAGTTCCGCGAACCCCGCCAGATAGGTGGTGGGCATGTCCTTGTCAAAGATGTAGCTGAAGCGGACGCCTCCGTTCAATCCTTCGCCGATATTGATTTCTGCGGTGGCCATTGGGGCTGCTGCCTGGTGGATGTTTTCTTCATCGCAGCTGGTGTCAAAATGCCCGTTGCAATGTTCGTAGGTCACGTTGTTCCAGGAGATTCCTCCGCCTAGGCCGATGGCGAATTGCCTTGTGAATTCAAAGACAAGCAAGCCAACTGCGTATCCGGTGATGGCTGTGACGGAATCATTTTCGGTTTCGAAATCCTTGAACGGTTCGGCTTCGCTTGCTTCCCCGAAGGTGAGGTTGATGCCGCCTAGAGCCTGGAGGTAGATTCCGAAGGAACTTGGTGTACTGCTGGTCTGTACAGATGAAGTGCTGTTATGATTTTCCCAACCGTCATCGTAGGATTTGTATTCTGCGGCAGGAGAGCTTGTGGAAGGCTGCTTGGTGTCGAGCCAGGGATTGCGGGGTTTACCCCACACGAACCTGCCCATGAGTCCGTCCCTCAGGTCGCTGTCGTCAAATATGACGCGGTCTCGCCAATGGTCTCCCTGAACAAGGTCAGCGCTTGACCGTCTGCCGTCCAGGTTAATCGAAAAGACGACCCGGCTTGACTGGATTTTATAGTTGAACAGTTCTCGGCCGTTCAGGTAGTAGACTCCCTCGATGCCGTCCTTTGTTTTTACTAGCAGTCTTTTGCCGTATCCTTGTTCCAGTTCAAAATACAGGCCGCCGTTCGCCTTGCTTGCGTTAGCGCGGCTCTGTCGGACCAGTTCCACGAAAATGGGGGCCAGGGCGCCGCTGTTGTCGCTGTGGTGGATGATCTTCCCGCAGGCGTTGTACCATTGGCGGATCCGGTCGTTCAGGTCGTTGATGGCGCCTCGGTTTTCTTCTAGGCTAAAGTTGTAGCTGACTTCGACGCCCTTGGAAAGGGGTTCCGGAGTGTAGCTGCCTTCGAGAGTGAAATAGCGGGTGGGGTAGAAGGCGTCGACCTGCAGGGCTTCATAACACTGGTTGATGGCCTGGCGCCTTTGTTCGATAGCGTTTGAAAGTCTGTTGGGGCTCAGGCGGATTTCGCCGGTGAGCTTGAAATACTGGGTTTCGAACTTGGGAAGTTCATACTGGTAGAAGTTTCCGCAGGATTCATCGATTTCTTCGGTAATGGAAATCGTGCCGCATCGGTCATTCATCACCTCGATATCGGCGGCGGTGCGCCACAGTTCATCTAGCTGCTCCCTTTCGGCTGCGGAGAACTTGCCGCTGTTTCGCATTTCCCTCAGTTGGGAAATGTATGCCTTGAGTACGGCAGGGTCCTGTTGGGACATCACCAGTTGAGGGCTTGCGAAGGCAATCCCGGCCGCCAGGCTGAACAACACCATAACCAATTTGCGTATCATGCTGAATGTAAATATAAGTTAAACAACAAAAAAGAACATCCCGCAATGGGATGTTCCTTAAAGCTTGTGAGATTTTCAACTTAGAAGTTGAAGTCTACGCCTGCATAGAGACCGGTTGCATCGCCGTCCATGTCGCCAGAACGGAAGATGAGACGTGCATCCAGGAGGATCTGCGGGTTGAGGGCGAACTTACAGCCCAGCCACAGGTTGAACTGGGAGTCGCCGCTGTCGTCAGCGCCCCATTCGTTACCCTTGTCGTCTTCCCAGGTATCTTCGGTGAGCTGCAGCTTGAACTTCAGGCCCAGATAGGGGATAAAGATCTGGTTGGGAACGGCGAAGTCCATTTCGCCAGCAATGTGGATTTCGAGACCGCGTTCGTAGTTGTCGTGTTCGAAACCCCAGTCAAGGCCGGCTTCGGTACCGAAGGAGAGGCCCTGAACGCCCTGGATCGGCATAGAGAACTGGCCGCCCAGGTAAATGGAAACTTCGCTATTGGAAGGCGGATGGCCGTTGACGCCGTCGTCATCGTTACCGATGGGGAGACGCAGGTCGATGAAACCGCTAACCATGGGGGTAATCTGATAACGGCCGCCGATGGTCAGGTCGCGGAGACCGTCGCCACCGTTGGTGCAGCCCTGGCAATCCACTTCGCTCCAGAACTGGTAGCCCCAGCCCTGCAGAGAAAGTTCCAAGTTCTGGATGACGGTGTAACGTGCGCCCAGGTTGAGGCCTGCCTGAGACCATTCATGGTGCCAGTCGTAGTAGAGGCCGCCATGGAGGGTTCCCTTGCCTGCTTCCTGAACCGGGAAATAGTCCCAAGTTGCGAATGCTGCAGAGGCTGCGATAGCTGCTGCTGCGATAATTTTCTTGAACATAAACATCTCCTTAGTTTTTCAAACCAGTCCAAAATGTAGAAAAGGTTAGACGTTTTTATATGTTAAATAATATTATCGTAAGTTTTTGTGACCGCCACCAAAAAAAGGGCCTGCCTTGCGGCAGAACCCTTTGTAATTCCAGTCTAGCGAGCGCTAGCAGGGAATTAGAAGTTGAACTTGGCGTTCACGTCGATGGACATCGGAGTGTCTTCGCCGTAGTAGTCTTCGCCGATACCGAAGCCGAAGGAAGCGTCGAGGCTGATCATCTGGTTGATAGCGTAGCCAACACCAGCATAGATCCACAGACCGAGAGTACCGCTTTCGTCAGAACCCGGGAGTTCGTCGCCGTCGTGGGTGTATTCACCCAGGAGCATGTTCATGTCAATGCCGACGTACGGGGTAACAGGGCCGCCGAGAACGAAGTCGGCTTCTGCACCGATGTTCAGTTCCCACGGAGGAGAAACTTCGTCATCACCTTCGGTGGTGATAGCGAGACCGGCTTCAGTACCCAGGTCGATCATGCCGAATTTCTGAGAGAACTGGACACCAGCGTGGAAGTTCCATGCGTCGTCGTTGTAGGAATCGTCACCAACCGGGAGGTTCACGTCAACGAATGCGTTCATGGTGGGCATGAACTGGTAGCGAACCATGAGAGGAATGTTGCCGAGACCGTCTGCCTTCAGGTCGTTGCCGTCGAAGTCAGAGTAGAAGCGGAACGGAACAGCGAGACCCAGTTCCAAGCCCTGGATAACGGTGTAGCGAGCGCCGGCATACATGCCGAGGTCGCTGTAGTCACCCTGCATATCGTAGCCTACGCCAACCTTAGCCTGGCCCTTGCCTGCTTCGAGAACGGGGAACTTGTCCCAGGTTGCAAAGGATGCTGTTGCAGCCAGAGCGCCTGCGAGTGCAATCTTCTTGATCATCTTTTTGTCTCCTTGATAGGGTTTTGAAGTGTTTTCGTAATAAATATAATATGTTGAATGTAATAATGTAAAGAGATTACGCTTTTTTTGGGTGATTTTTCTCACAAATGATGACGAGTACGCTGACTCGTTGTTTGTCGACGGTTTACGGCTTGCGTAAAGACGGACGGAATGGTGCGCATGTGTGATGTGTGAACAGCTGTTGCGGTATGTCACAATGGAAGACCCATATTAAGTGAAAATCCCCTTTTTTACGAAATAATGGGTATCTTTGTAAAGTAAGGATTACAGAGGTGGAATTATGAAGATGAGATTCAATTTTATCCTGTGTGCCATGCTGCTTGCCGCCAGCATGGTTTTTGCTGCTGGAAACAGCTTTTTTTCCTTGAATTTGCAGGTTTCTTCGGTTGTTTGCGGTTTTGGTTGCGTTACGCAGGATTCTGTGTTCTACCTAAAGCAGGAAGCTGCTAGGTGCGGGGGCCCCGCAGGGCCTGCTGGTAAGACTTGTGTGCAGTCTGTAAAGGCAACACCCGATAGCCTTTACTACCTGCTGGAAAAGCACTGGATCGGTGCAAAAAGCAAGCACACCCTCAGATTGGAATCCAATATCGACCTGGGAGAAATTTCTGCCGATGGTTCCTGTGCCGTCAATCATAAGCCGTTGCCGTTCCGTGTTAGCAATGAATTTTATGGTGATGGCAAGAAAATCACCAATTTGTGCTACCATAGTTCCAAAATGAGCGGACCGGTCGGTCTTTTTGAATCAATCGACAATGCAAACATCTCTAACTTTACCATTGAAAACGTCCGCATTATCATTGATGGCGAAAGTGAAAAGGGCGAAGATTATTATCCGGTGGGAGCCCTTGTTGGTCGAATCAGCCTGTCTTCTATTGACAAAGTCAAGCTTTCCAATGTCCAGATTGATGCACCTTTTGCAGGTGCCCTCGTTGGTGTACTGAACAATTCCACTGTCAAGAATTCTGTTGTGGAAGATGGTATCAGCATTATCAACAACACCAAGATCACTAGCGGTTTTGCCGGTTCCAAGGTTATGGGGAATGCCTATAACTCCACGGTCAAGAGCACGAACTATGGATATGGAGTATTCCTTGGCGGTATCGCCGGTGTGTCTGTCCGTTCTCAGGCAGACCCTTCTTTCAAGGATACTCGTGTTAATGCTGTTGTGCAGAACATCCCTGCAGATAATAATTCTGCCCTGGGTGGCGTTGTGGGTATGATGGCCGCCTCCTTCGACTCCGTTCTCAATGTGACCTCCGGTTCCCAGGCTGGCGAAGAAGTTGCCAGGATTTCTGGCGGCAGCGCCATGGGTGGCCTTGTTGGTTTTGCCGGCGTGCTTTATGAAAACGGTTCCCAGCAGGAAGGTTCCATTAACATCATCAAGTCCTCTTTCAATGGTGAAATTTCTGATGGTTCCGTGGGAGGCGTATCTGTTAATAGCGTTCTCCAGAAGAATATCTTTGCCGGTGGCCTTGTGGGTCGTGATTCTCTTCTTGGTATGTCTAGACTGCTTATCAAGAATAGCCAGGCGGAACTTTCTCTGAAGGATTCTCTCAAGGTTGAAGGTATTTACCGCTATGCAGCCGGTGGTATCCTTGGTGCAAGTAACCGCTGTCTCGGCGGTGATTCCGATACGATTTACGTTTCTATCAAGGAATCCCGTTCTCAAGGAAATATTCGTATTGCCGGATCCGCCAAGGATGTTGATGGCCTTCATGTTCAGGCCTTTGTGGGTGGCATTGCCGGTGACGCCTGTTTTGCTACCAATGGCGATGGGTTGTCCAAGGATACGTCTTCTGTGAATATCGATGTTCGTACAAAGACCGCCTATGGTGACTTGATGTCCAACGGCTTTACCGTGTTTGACTCGGTTGTTGTGGGCGGCGTGGTTGGCTTTATGAATTCTGCCACGGCCAAGGCTCTGCCTCTTACCGAAATTTACTATGACGGTGCCATCGAAGTGGCTGACAGTTTGAATACTGTTGTTGTGGGTGGTGTTGTCGGTACGTATCCGAACCTTAATGGCGGAAAGGCTGTTGATTTTAATGGCATCTTTGTTCGTTCCGAAAACCTGATTAAGTTGAATGCGGTTCACGCCGATCCGGTAACTCGAACCTATAATGACAATCAGGTGGCTAAAATTGGTGGTGTCTGCGGTGTCTGTCGCGAACTCCACGATGTGTCCTCTGTGGCCGTAGTTGCAAATATTACTGCAGAGGGTACTTTCTCGGGTGACACCCTTCTTATGGGTGGCATGGTTGGCCAGTCTGTGAATGTGAATGAAAAGGATACCGTGTCCATTGTAGGTGCTTTTAGCGTTGGTAACATTCTGGTAAATGCTACAATGGAAGGTAATTCCAAGAATGACAAGGGTGTTAAAAGGTTGGCTTACCTTGTGGCCGATCAGCAAACGAAAGCATATAGCATCAAGTCCTGCTACCACTACGGTGAAGACGATCTGGATGTTGGTCCCTTTGGTGGAAAGGGTGTTGCTGGAGACTGGACCGAAGACACCAATATCAAGTTCCTAATCCGTAACGGTGACGAGGCCAATCTCAATGCCAGCTACAATGGTGTACAGAAAAGTGCTGATGTGAAAAAGGAATCCTTTGCGGGTCTCCTGAACAGTGCCTTCGAAAACAGCAAGGACTATATCTGGTCTTTTGACAAAGATTACTATTTGGGAACTTTGCCCTTCCTTGCTCATGGTAGTTATTCTCCGACAATTCCCGAAGGAAAGGTCTCGTTTAAGGTGACCTTCCTGGGCTTTGACGACAAACAGTTGGTTGTGGTGAATGCAGATCCTGGTTCGGCTGCCAATGCTCCCGACGTTCCCGAAGTCGCAGGCTACACCTTTGTGAAGTGGGATAAGGATTTTTCTGAAGTTACGGGTAATCTGACTGTTAGAGCTATCTATGAAATCAACTCCTATACCGTCACCTTCCTTAAGGCCTTGGACGACACTATCTCTACGCAGCTTGTTGAGTATGGTAAATCTGCCGTTGTTCCCAGCGGTGTCAAGAAGATTGGCCATACCTTTACTGGTTGGGATAGCGATGACTACAAGGATGTCAAGAGCGACATCACTGTCTATGCAAAGTTTACGGCTAATGTTCATCAGCTGGTCTATATGGATGATGAAGATGGTGTGCTTGAAAATATTGAAGTTGCTTACGGAAGCGCAATCACATTGATGTCTGACATCGAGAAGGCTGCCGACGAAAAGTATTCCTATACCTTTGTCAAGTGGGTAATGGAAGATGGCTCTGATGTGATTCCTGCAACCATGCCCGATGAAGACGTGGTGTTGAAGGCTGTCTTTAAATCTGAAGCCGTTATGTATAAAGTTGTATTCCAGGATTTTGATGGAACAGAGCTGCTGACCAAGGAAATAACTTATGAAGGTTCCGTTGAAACTCCTGCCGATCCGTCCCGTCTAGGTTATAAATTCATTAGCTGGAGCAGTGATGAATACAAGCAGGTAAAGGCAGATCTTGTAATCAAGGCTGAATATGAACAGCTCAACTATGCTGTTGTGTTCGAAGATTACGATGGCGATACCCTCAAGTTCCTGTCGCTGACTTATGGTGCAGAAGTGACTGCCCCTGCAGTACCGCGCCGTCAGTCTACAGAACAGTATGATTACACCTTCAAGGGTTGGACTCCTGCTGTAGAAAAGGTGACCGACAATGTTGTGTATGTGGCCGAATACGATTCTTCCCTGGTAAAGTACACCGTGTCCTTTGTAATCAATGGAACGGTTTATGAATCTCAGGTAGAATATGGCCAGGCAGCGGTGGCCCCCGAAGCTCCTGTTATTGAAGGTCTGACTTTTGTGGGTTGGGATTCCAGCTACACCGAAATTGTCGGTGATCTCAAGATCAACGCAATCTATGATACTATTAAATACAAGGTAGTCTTCAGGGATTACAAGGATAGCATCGTTTACGAAATGATGGTTCCCCATGGCGACACCATCCACTTGGCCAACAGCATGGCTCTGGATCGCAAGGCTACCGAAGATTATGTGTACTCCTTTAAGGGCTGGAGCGAAACTCTGGGCAAGGTTATCCGCGACATGAATATAAAGGCCGTTTACGACTCTACCTACATTGGAAAGCCCAGTTCTTCCGCCTCTGAAGAACCTGCCTCCAGCAGCTCTAATCAGGTAGAAGTGCAGATAGTCTCTCCGAAGTTTGAACAGTCTGGCAACGCTATCCGCCTGTCTTTCAAGACCGAGGGTTCCGACGAACCTGCCACGGTGACTGTGCTTGACGAACTGGGAATGGTTATTGCTACGGCTACGGTCACTGACGGCTACTGGGAAATGGTGCCCGCTCCCAAGGGCAAGTCCTACGTAACTGTTGAAGTGGGTGGCAAGGTGATTTACCAGGAGTCCTACGAGGTAAAGAAGGAAGTGGTCATGCAGGCCAAGAGCTGGCAGATGGTTTCTGTAGTGGCAATGGATGAAAGCACCTTGAGCGCTTCTGAAATGAATTTCTACTGGTGGGATGAACTGAATCCTGTCGGAGAATACTGGCAGTATCGTTCCTATCGCGGTGGCCCCATTGATGAGACCCGCGGTTACTGGGTTGGCTCTGCAAGGGAAGTTGCCATTCCCCTTCGTGAAGTGGAAGTTTCTGCAGATGCCGAAATCCAGTGGAAACTGGATAACAAGTATAGCGGTTGGAATCTGGTGGCAAATCCCTATGGCTGGTACGTAGACCTTTCTAAGGGAAAAACGGAAAGTGACGCCGAGGTTGTCTTCTGGCACTGGGATTCCGAACTGGGTGCCTACAGCGTTGCCGAAGTGGTTGGACCCTATGAAGCGGTATGGGCTCGGGTGGATCACTCCACGGTGTTCAGCGTGAAGGCTGACCCTGATTACAATTATGCCGAGAAGAATGACCTGTCTGTTGCTGGAAAGGTTGCCTCTATGCGCAAGGGTTCCGCCCGTAAGGCTTCTGCGGATAACTGGAGTGTGGTTGTTGCCCTTTCCGACGATAACGGCAAGGTGGACTCCTGGAACATTCTGGGTGCCGGCAGCAGTGCCGAAACCTTGGATGAGCCTCCTTCTGGCATGGGCGACCGCGTGAATCTCTCGATCCGCGAAAGTGCCAAGGGTTCTGTTCTGGCCAAGAGTATCAAGGCTGTGGCATCGGAATACGAATGGATCCTGGACCTGAGTGCAAATACCGCCCGCGAAGGCAAGCTCACCTTTGAAGGTGTTGACGCCCTTAAGGAATTGGGTTACGTCATGTATGTGACTGTTGACGGTGAAACCAAGGAAGTGACCGACGGAAAGTCCCTGAATGTCGCCCTGAAGCAGGATGCCAAGCAGGTGCAGGTCCGTGTGGCTGCTCGCAGTGACATGGCTGTTGCCTCTGCCGCCCTGAACGGATTCAAGGTGTTGCAGAACGCAGGATCGCTGCAGGTTGGCTTCAATGCGGCCGACGCATTGGCTGGGGCCAATGGCCACTACGCTCTGGTGAGTGTAAACGGCAAGAGCGTGGCCCGCGGCAACTTTGCCGCCCGCGCCGGCCAGAACGTACTTGATCTGCAGGCTCCCAAGTCCGGCCTTTACTTCATGCAGGTGAAGGTTGGAAGCCAGACCATGAACGCCAAGGTGATGGTGAAGTAACCTTTCGCGGTCCTAATAGTTCTTGTTTAACCGTATGAGTCTAGCCACTGGGGTTTTGCCCCGGTGGCTTTCTTACAATACTCTTACAAGTAGCTATATTTCCTATCGGAAGTATGTACTGAATAAAAGGGACTCTTATGGTGAGATTCTCGAAATTTTTGTGTGCCATGGCCTTGTCCGTGGTGAGTTTAGCAAGTCTTGCTATGGGGCAGGATGAAGAAGTCTATACGGTTTACTTCGACCTGAATCAGAAAAGTCGGCCGGGTAATGTTTTCCTGTCAGACGGTTTTATGCAGTCTTTTGAGGGTCCCGTTGATGATCAAGGTGGGGCCGAGTTCCCCAGTATAGATCAAATTTTTAGGACGGATGGTTACTGCTTTGATGGTTGGACTTTGGAGCCTGAGAACAGCCTTGCTAGTTCATACGGTAGGATAACTTCGGCTTTGGTGGCTGCTTCCGGGACAGATGATGGCAATATCCAATTGTACGCCCGATGGACTGGTATCAATTGCATTAATCCGGCTACTGTGCCTGTAGAGATTGTTCCTGAGAACGAGGGGGCTAGCTTGCATGGAAGCATTCGGTTGCAGCAGTATTATTATTCGCAGTTGTCTCCGAAATTGGAGATGGATTCGATCTCAATTGCTCCCAACTCCACGACTTTTGAGATTCCCTGGAAGTTGATTTTAGTCGGCACTACAGAAGGGAATTCGGAATATGCTTCGTTTACGTTCCATGTCCTGGATTTGCCTGATGCGGGTTATGAACTTAGCGATATTGAGATGGTTCGTGATGAGGCTAGTGCTGTAAATGGATCCGTTTGTGATGATAGCTTTTCTTATGAGCGTGAAACACGGATTCTCAAAATTAAGCCGATAAGAGGTTGTAAGTACAAGCTGAAGGCTTCGTATTCCGCTTTGACCTATTCCTTGTCTTTTGAACATCCCGTCGATGGTCAGGGCCTATTCTACGTGAATGACGAATATGGTTTTGGCTGGCCCAGCGGGGCCGTTGGCTATAGTATCGGGAGTGGGGATTTCCCCATTGTTTACGATATGAATGGTTGCCGATATGGCTGGGTTCCGGCCTCCGAGGAATTGGCTGAACAGTATAAGGGTGGCGTTGCCCTGGGGATGACTGCCGAACTTGCCGCAATCATGAATGCCGAAGATTCCTATTCCATGAAGTTGTCTAAGGTAGGCCAGTGCAACATGGTGATGGACAAGTGGGAAAATGTTTTTTATGCGGATGAAGGGGGCTCTGTAGAAGTTGTACAGACTTACCCCAATGGCGATGAAGTAGACCTGGTTAAGCTTGAATTGAAAACCAATGTCAGCGGCGTTCCGGAATTGGATCTTCCTGTTCTATGGGGATATTCTATCCCTGTTACGGTTGTGCCCAAGCCTAAGGATGGTTACTCCTTACGTCAGATTTCCGTGGAGAAGGTAATCGATGGAGTTTCTGGAACCTTCGTGTTTAACGAAATGGCCAACGTCAATTTGATGGAAAGTGCAAACTGGACTATTTCTTTTGAAAGGAACTCGCCCCGCTATTACGCTTATGATTTCGAGTTGACTCCCGAAGAAATGGAGGACCTGTTCTTTGAAAGTGCGGTGATCCCCCAGCCGGATACGGTTTATTACGGCCAGTCCCATAGTAGGATGGTATTCCACAAGACAAAGGCTTTTTTGGGATGGTCCTTGATCCGCGCGAGTCGTAGGAGTGCAACCGACCGTATTTATGTTGACTTGCAGGAATTGCAGGATTATGGAAGCATGAACCCCGATGCGCCCACGACCCTCTATGCCGTGTGGAAGGACAAGGACGCCAGTGATGCAAAGGAAATTGCTGTTTTTGAAGAGGGCCATGCATCGGTCTGGGCTTACCAGTTTTTGGGAAAGGATACCTTGTTCCATGCCTTTGACGAGAATGGCAAGCTGTTCGCTTCCGATACTATGGGAGTTCAAGTCTGGTTCAAGGTTGTGCCTGACGAGAAATACGAATTTGTCAAAAACAGCGTAAAAGTTTACGCAATGGAATGTGAGACTGAATATAACTCCCTCGGAGAATCTGGCAGTGAAGAGGACGGGATGAGTTATAACTCGTTAGAGGAATTTCTTGAATTCCGCGAGTGTTATCACTTCTCGAACGAAGAGGAGGAAAACTATTATCTTGGCTGGGGTAATTTAGCGAAGGTCGTATTTGAGATTAACAAGAAGCCTGAAGAGGAAGAGCCGGTGGATGTAGAACTGGTCTTTGACGTACTGTTCGACGAAAAGACAACAGCCCTTGATAAAAAGCAGATTTATTATGGCTATGACTGGGTGGACAGTGCCCGTTACACATTCGCCAATCAGAATGATACAGCGACCTATAAGCTGCCGGCTTACGTCTATACTTCTGACGCCTGCGTTGTTGGCTGGTCCGAAAAGACGGAGCTTTCGGAACAGGACTGGGTGTATACGGCCTTTGACTTGCATCTGGCGGAACGTTTTGCCGAATCCGGCAAGAATAAGCTTTATGCCGTGTGGGCCGACGCACAGGAATGTGGCAACTACAACCACCTGAAGGTCTCCTCCGAACATGGTGTGCTGGTGCTGCAGAATGTGTCCCTGGAAAATGATTCCGTTGCCAGTGAGTATCGCTTTGCTGCAGACGGTTCCACTTTGCTTCCGAAGCGGATGGATGGATTCCGTCTTGTGGCGAATGGAACGCCGGATGCGGGCTATGAGCTGGATTCCCTGGTGCTGCATGGTTCCGATAGCATCACCTATTATTTTGCGGAAGGTGTCGCTTTGCCTCTGGCCCGCATGGATGGCGAACTGAAGGCATACTTCGGCAAGGCCAACAAGACGCCTGTTGAAATTGTGTACGATACCTTGATGGGTTCCGGCAATGCGGTTGCGATGAAGTTCAAGACGAGCGATTTCGATGTGGCTCGTGGCGTGAAGGCTTATGCCTTCCTGATCGATGCCATGGGCGTGGTGGATACGCTTTTGACAAAGTCCGTGGAGAAAACTTCTGACACTTTGAGCTTCCGCAAGTTCCCTCTTCGACCGGGAAGCTACAAGTTTAGCGTGCGCCTGTCCGAAGGTGGCAAGTTTGTGGATTCCAGGGAATATCCCTACGTGGTGGAAGATCGGATTGTGGCTACCGGCGAGGATACCTGGCAGATGATTTCCATGGCGCTGGTGGATACGTCTAAGCTTTCCCGTGATGACGACCAGATTTTCTACTGGTGGGACGACATGGGTACTCCCGGTTTGTACTGGCAGTACAAGGAACTGGGCCGTGGCGAAGAATTTGACGACCGCCGTGGCTTCTGGTATAACACTCTGACCGGTCAGGACTTGCTGCTGAATTCCAAGAGGGAACCTCTTTACAAGGACGTGAAGTGGAACCTGGACAGTTCCTACAGCGGTTGGAACCTGGTGGCAAATCCCTATGGTTGTTACGTCAGCCTTTATGCGGGGCACGAAAATGAACGCAAGTCGGTCAACGAAAAGTCCCGCGTAAACTTCGTGCGTTACGATGTAAAGTCGGGCGACTATGTGGCTGCCGATACGTTGATGCCCTACGAAGCGGTATGGGCTGAAGTGTCTGGACCTGTGGAATGGCGTCTAAAGGCGGAACCGGTATACATCTCCGATTCCAAGGTTAGCGGTAATTCGCCTGCGGTCCTCAAAAAATCCCTGGCCAAGGCCGAAAATAACTCCAATTGGTACATCCAGGCCGTTCTTTCCGATAAGAATGGTCGCGAAGATTCCTGGAACATCATGGGTGTGAGCCCGGAACCCTTTGTGGGTTCTGAACCGCCTGCCGCCATGGGTGACCGTGTTTCGCTGTCTATCGTCGAAGGCAAGCGCGCCCTGGCCAAGTCCTTTAAGTCTGAATCCCAGAGCTATAAGTGGGATTTGAGCCTGAGTGCAAGTTCTGACCGAATGGGTGAACTGACCCTGGTGGGCGTGGCCGCCCTGAATGATATGGGTTACCGCGTATTTGTAACCGTAAACGGTGAAACAACGGAGATGAAGGAAGGTGCCGCCCTGAAGGTCGCCCTGAAGACCTCCGGTTCCAATGCCACGGTCCATGTGACCAGGGCGAACGCCGTGGTGGCTTCGGCTGTGGGTGGGCTTCGCTTTGTCCAGGCTGCAGGTTCTTTGGATGTGGGCTTTATCGTGGAAGAATCCCTGGCTGGCGCCCGTATGGTCGTAAATGTGCTGGATCTGCACGGCAAGGTGAAGGCTTCTTACAAGGGCCGTGCCGCTGCCGGAACGAACCGCGTGGCCCTCGAGGCTCCCAGAACCGGCTTGTACCTGCTCCATGTCCAGGTGGCAGGGGAGAAGGCTTCCCGGAAGATTATTGTAAAATAGGCCAAATTCGACCGTTTTGCCGATTTATGGCGAAGAAGACGCCCGGGAAACCGGACGTCTTTTATAATAAATAATGATTAATTCGTAAAGGAAAGTTGTTAATTGATGGAATTTGATTGATTTTAAAGATTTATTGATAAAAGCTATTGATATTCCGATTCTCAATTATGAATTAAAGACATTGCCATAGGTATCCTTTTATTCTAAATTTGGGCGCACTATGACAAAGGCTAAATTCATCAAATTCGTTATCGCAACAATTCTCGCAATTGTTGCTCTCTACTTGCCGTACGAATCCCTGGGATTCGATGCAGCAAGCCCCATGGGCATCCTGAACCCGCTGGAAATCCGCGTCATTGGCGTATTCGTCATGGCAGCTCTCTTCTGGATTCTCCAACCGTTCCCGATCTGGTCCACCTCCATGCTGGTGATCGTCCTCATGATCATCACCATGTCTGATTCCTCCCTGTCCATGTTCCGTGTTGATGGCGTTACCATGATTAGCCACAAGTCTGTGATGGCTACCTTCGCTAACCCCATCATCATGCTGTTCCTGGGAGGTTTCTTCCTGGCAGCTGCCGCTACCAAGTACAAGCTGGACTTGAACCTGGCTCGCGTGCTCCTGAAGCCTTTCGGAAAGAACCCGAAGTTCGTGCTCCTGGGCCTCATGCTCATCACCGCCGTGTTCTCTATGTTCATGAGCAACACCGCTACCGCCGCTATGATGCTGGCTATCCTCGCTCCGGTGCTGAAGCTGTTTGATGAAAACGACCGCGGTAAGGCTGCTTTCGCTCTCGCCATTCCTCTCGGTGCAAACATCGGTGGTATGGGTACCCCGATCGGTACTCCTCCTAACGCTATCGCTCTTGGCGCCCTGAACGACGCTATCGCCCGCGGCGACCTGGCTGCAAACCCGGTTTCCTTCGGTCAGTGGATGGCTTTCGGCGTTCCCTACGTTATTATTCTGATGGTTATCGCATGGGTTCTCTTGATGAAGATTTACCCCATCAAGATGAAGGAAATGATCCTGAACATCGAAGGCGCTGGCAAGTTCGACACCAGCCCCAAGGCCATCATCGTCTACATTACTTTCGTTCTCTGCGTTCTCCTGTGGGTTACCGGTAAGGGTGTCCATGGCATTAACGACAACGCTATCGCTATGATTCCTATGGCAGTGTTCGCCCTGACTGGTGTTATCACCAAGAAGGACCTGAACGAAATGAGCTGGGACGTTCTCTGGCTGGTTGCTGGTGGTTTCGCACTGGGTGTTGGCCTCAACGCTACCGGTCTTGCCGCTCACTTGATCAAGACCATTCCGTTTGCAAGCTGGTCTCCGGTTGCTCTCATGGTCGGTTGCGGTATCATCTGCCTGTTCATGGCTAACTTCATGAGCCATACCTCTACTGCAACTCTTCTCGTTCCTATTCTTTGCGCAGTTGGCATTGCTTGCCAGGACAACCTCACCGGTCTCGGTGGCGTTACCGCTCTCCTGGTTTCTGTTGCCTTCGCTTCTTCTCTCGGTATGTCCATGCCGATCTCCACTCCGCCTAACGCTCTTGCCCACGCTACCGGCTACACCGATACCAAGGGTATGGCAATCACTGGCGTTGTGATGGGTCTCGTTGGTCTCGTACTCTCCTGGGGTATGATGATTATCCTGGCTAAGGCTCAGTTCTTTGGCGCTCCCGTTGTGAAGCCCACCGAAGCTGCTCCGGTTGCTGCACCTGTGGCTGCCGAAGCTCCGGCTCCTGCCGCTGTTGCTGACACCGCCGCTGCAGTTGCTGCCGATAGCACTGTCGCCCTGCCGGCTGACTCTGCCGCCAAGGTTGAAGTGGTTGACTCCGCTGCTGCCGCTCCTGCTGCAGAAGCTGCTAAGGTTGAAGAAGTTAAGGCTGAAGCTGCTCCCGCCGCTGAAGCCCCGGCTGCTGCCGAAGCTAAGTAATTAAGGTGGCGGGTTCTTCCCGCTGCTATATCGCGGGCCTGGTCCCGCAAACATTCGCAAGTTTAGCGGAATAGAGGCGCTCTGGAAACAGGGCGTCTCGTTTTTTTATGCGGTCTGGGAACTTGACTTTCTGAATTCTACGCCAGTCCTTCAAAAAGGGATGACGGACTTTGTTTGACGTATTTTATATATACGAAAAAACCTCGCTTTTCAGCGAGGTTTCTTTCAGTGGTCGATACAGAACTCGAATCTGTGACCTCTACCATGTCAAGGTAGCGCTCTAACCAACTGAGCTAATCGACCATTTGCGACCATTTGGTTCTAACTTCCGTTAGGGTAGCCCAAATATAGAAAGCTTCTGTAATTTGTCAAGGGGATTTGGGCAAAAAAATTGAGTTTGTTTCTTTGTGCCGGAAATTATCGCTCGTCTTCGGGGACCCAGTAACGCAGGCGGCCCTTCACGTGGAGTGGTGGCAGGGCGTCCTTGCAGGAGCCGGAACGGCAATCCTTGAAATACAGGTTCAGGTCGGCTGTCCACAGGGAATCTCCGATGATCTCGTCGAAATGGATCGAGCTGCTGTCGGGAATTATGGGGGACTGGGACGAACCTTCCGCTTTCATCCAGGTGACATTCTGCATTCTTCCGTTGATGCTTGCCCGTGCCACAGGGGTCAGGTCCTTGCCTGTAGAGGGGTTGTTTACCAGCAGGGCAAACTGGTCCTTTCGGCTGCTTGCGGAGAGCTGCGTCTGGAAGTAGAAATAATGGTGCTGGTTGTTGACGTAGTAAGGGGGCTCCACATCGTTTTTATCCAGGTCGATGGTGTAGGGGCCCTCTCCGTTGACAGTGTACTTGAAATAGCCGCCGCCCTTGACTTCCCAACTGCTGTTGATGTCGCTGCACCCCATCAAGGTGGTGGCGAAAGTGGCGCCTGTAATTATGGCTGTAAAAATGCGGGTTGGGAACTTCATGGCCCTAAACTAGAAATTATCTTTGGCATTGATGACTGAATTTCCGGAGTTGGATCGGCTTGACGTAGAAACGCCCCTGGGTGTAGTTCACCTGGCGGGCTTTGTCATGGACGGTCCCCATCGGGAGGTAATCTTCAGAATTCTAAGGGAGGCGTCGGGGGAGTCCATCGCCGCCTCTGATCTGCAGGAGTCCGAGGAAGATCCTAGGCCCCGGTTCCCGAAGCTGGACTTTGACGTGAACTGGACCCATTCCAAGGGCTATTGCGTCGTGGCCTATGGAGACCCTGCGACCGGCAAGGATTTGCTGGTGGGGGTGGACCTGGAACGCCATTCCCCCAAGCATTTGCGCCTGGCAGAACGTTTTTATAATGCCCAGGAGATTACCGCACTCCGTGAACTTGAAAATCGCGGGATAGAAGCGCAGACGGTTGAGTTTTACCGCCTGTGGTCTCGGAAAGAGGCCCTCTACAAGTGCGTAGGAGGATCATTCTTCGAAGGCGCCATCGGTCGCTCTGTACTGGAGGATTCGGTGTGGGCAGGGCCCGAAGGCGGTGAGCGTCAGGTTCATTTTGTTGACCTGGACGGGCAATGTTTTTCAGAAAATAAAAAAGGCGCCGGTTTCCCGGCGGCCCTTTGTGTTGCGGTTTCCCGCAAGTCTAACCTTGATTAGTTGAGGTTCTGTTCGCCCTGTGCAGCGGGTGCGCCCGGCGGCAGGGGAGCGGTCAGTGCATAGAGGGGCAGGCTGACCAGTTCTTCGTTGTCGACGGAGAGGCGTACGATGTACTTGTCGGCGCGCTTAATGGGAAGGCGCTGCAGGTTCAGGACCATGTTCACGGCGGCGGTGTCGAAACCCTGTGCTACCGGTGCCAGAGGAATCTTGGACTGCATGGGGTTAACCACCGGGTTGCCGCATACGTCTTCGAAGACCAGGGACAGCTCATGTTCGCCGGCTTCTGCACGCTGGTAGCGGATACGGAAGGCTACAGCGCACTGGGGAATCTGCATGGGGAACTGCTGGGCAAAAACGCGGTCAAATGCGCCAAGAATGTTCAGACGGCCACCCATGTCGCTGGCAGTAGCGGCGTCACAAATTGCTGCAACTTCAATATTCATTATTTACTCCCAATTTTCGGCCACATACTTCATGACGAGCGGGCCGTTGTATTTGTTAGGTTTGCTAGATCCATTTTCGCGGGCCAGCATCGACAGGAACAGCTTTCCTGCACCGTCAAATGCCAGCAGCGGGCTTGAACCACGAAGGTAGTAATTGTTTTTCTTCTGGAAGACCGCATTGAAGTACGGAAGCTGGTTTTCGCCGTAGAAGTGCCATACCTGCTTGCCGTTGACGGTCTTCAGCTTGAATACGTGGACCTGGGAGTAGTCGGCCTTATGGTCGTCCATGGCCAGGTAGACGTCGTTGTTTCGGGTAACTACGCTCAGATGGTAGGCGATGAAGCCTTCGAAAATCGGCTTGCCGAAGACGTCGGACTTGTTCCAGCTGATGCTATTGGTGTTCAGGGTTCCCTTGTACACGTAGGGACCGTAGTTGTTGTAGTCTCTGTTGGCGAATGCCATGTAGAAGGTGGAACCGCTGGCAGACAGCGACATCTTGCTGACGTTCTTGGCAACGGAAGAGGTTCCCTGCTTTTCGTTGTAGGACGCATCGTAGATGGCACTGTAGAGGGTGTAGTCCGAAGTGTTGTCGACTGCGGTAACGACCAGGCTGCCGTTCACGAATACGCCGTTGATTTCGCGGAACGTGACATTCTGGTTGTTCTGGGTCTTTCTGGCGATATCCTTTGTGCTCCACTTGCTGCTGCTGTAGTAGGCCAGCTTGTTCAGCTTGCTGGAGTTGATGTACAGAACGACCGGCTGTTGCTTGGAGGCGTTGTACAGCAACTGGGGGCTGGTGGTGCTGGCGATATTTCCCAGAGAAGTGAAGTTCTTTGCCGTCTTGTCGCTGGAGTAGATGAAGAAGGTTCCCTTTTCATCCAGGAGGCCCACATACAGGCTGGTACCGTCGGTAGTCACCTTGATATCGACGATGGAGTCGGTCAGGGTGATGGTGCCGCCGCTGGTCCAGCTGTTACCGCTGAGGACGGAGGCCTTGACGGATTTTCCACTGGTCGGGTATACTTCGATAGGTACATCGTCTACGATAACGAAGGCGGGGGCGACAATCAGGGAGGCGTTGTTGTTGAGGACGGTATCCTTGCCCTGGGTCTGCCATGCCTTTTCGAAGTAGATGGTGTGCTTGGCTTCTTCAGCGCGGTGACGGCTGTAGAAGGAAAGGGACGGTGTGGTCGTGGAACTGTCGCGGAAGTCCAGATAGATAGTCATGGAGCCCACGGCGGTTCTGCGCTTGAAGGCGGAGTTGAACTGGGAAATGTTGGTGTCCAGGGTGCCGTCGGGGTTACCCAGGTAGTAGCCGTTGTCGGAACCGCTAAAGCGCCAGTAGAAGACGTAATTGTCCTTGTCGCCCAGTTCACCCTGCTTGGAATTCTGTCCGCCCCAGGAAGGATCGAAGAAGTACATGGCGTCGTCATCCACGTTGGCGTCGCCACTCCACAGGTATGCGGTATCGGGAGCGGTAATGACACCCATGGGATGCTGCTTCAGGATGTGAACCACGGTGGTATCGCTGAAGGTTGCCTGGGTACTGGTTTCCTGGGCCTTAACGATACAGTACATGTCCTTGCCCTGTTCGGAGTAGCTGGAATCCTTGGAGATGGTCATCTTCTTGCCGTTGGCGTTGTAGTCGTACAGGGTGGCCTTTCCGCCCTTTTCTAGACTCTTGCCGGTTTCGATGACCTTACATTCCCATGAGAACCAGTCGATGCCCTGCCAGACGTCGTTCACGGTGGCAGAGAGGGTGAATGCGTCACCTACGTTGATGTAGATCTTTTCATCCTGGACCTGGATCAGGGGCTGTTCTGTGGTAAACTGGATCTTGACTGTGTCGGTGGCGGTGTTGCCGTCGTTGTCGGTTGCCCTTGCGACGCAGTAGTAGGAAACCTGAGGTGCGGGAGCCTTCCATACGGTGTCGTAGGCGCTAACAGTCTTCCAGTTGCGGTCGATTTCGCTGGGAGTTCCGCAACTCCATTCACGCTTGGAAATTTCGCCCGGGTCAGATGCGACGCCTTCGTTATCGTCGGTTGCCACGGCGCTAAGGGCCATGTTGAAGCCTTCGCGAACGATGATTTCCTTGCTCTTGACGGTAATGGTGGGCGGTGCGGTAATGACCTTGGTATGAATGGTATCGCGTGCGGTGTTTCCGTCATCGTCGGTGACCTGCACGATGCAGGAGTACTTGTCTTGCTTGGTGGAAGGCATGGTGGCTTCGGCGCTGCCGTTGCTGCCGGCGACGATGTTCAGGCCGATGTCGTTATCCTTGGAAAGGACGCCGCAACCCCATTCGATCTTTACGATGGTGCCCAGTTCGTCGCGGGCGATGGCGTTCAGGGGGAGCTTGTCGTTGATGGTCACCATGTCGTAGCCGCTAGCTAGAACGGCCTTCACGGTGGGCGGGTCCAGAAGCACGGTGTAGGTTGCCGTATCGCGGGCGGTAAGGCCGTCGTCATCCTTGACCTGGACGACGCAGTAGTACTTTCCTTCGCGGTTGGGCATCTTCACTTCGGCCTTGTTGCTGGACATGATTTCCCAGTCGTTGGATGTCACGGTCTTGAGGTTGTCGCTACAGGCGTAGGAGTATTCGGCGATGTAACCCAGTTCGTCGTTTGCGATGGCGTTGATCGTCTGCACGGAATTGATCTTGACCGTGGCCTGACGTGTGCTGAGCTTGACGGTGGGCGGATCCAGCAGGACCTTGAAGGTCAGAGAGTCGTATCCGACTTCATCATCATCATCGGTAACCTTGAACTTGCAACGGAACTTGTCTGTTTCGGAGCCCGGCATGTTCAAGGTAATCTTGACATCGCTGACGCTCTTGGGAGTGTTGTCGAATTCCTTCTTGTTGTCGAAGATGATTGTTCCGTTACTGCAACCCCATTCAATCTGCTTGACGTAGCCGTACTTGTCGCTTGCGTCTACGGTCACATTTACAGAGGAGTTGATCTTGAGCTTGTCGCTGCCGCTGTAGGTGGCCTTGACAGAAGGAGGATCTGCGATGACGATCACCTTGACGGTGTCGGAGACGCTTCTGTTCTTGACATCCTTGACGGTTACGACCACGTTGTAGGAGCCGGTCTTGTTAAAGGCCAGGGTGCCCTGGGTGTTGTAACTTTCCTGTCCGTCGGTGAAGGTAGACGCTGTGGGGCAGGGGTACTTGGTATCGAGATTCTTGCTGTCGCCGCAGTTCCAGGAAACGGTCAGGTCGGAACTTCCGTTGCCGGGGAAGGCGGTCACCTTGAAGTCTATGGTGTCGTGCATGGTCACCGAGGTGGTAAAGCCAGGCTCGGTAAAGATGATGGCCGGGTTTTCGCCACGGACGCCGAACTTGACCTGGGCGCTGAGATTTACGTTGTTCTCTGTGTAGCGGACGGTCATGATGTAGTCGACGCCTTCTTCGGCCTTGGTAATATCGCTGTATTTCAGAACGAACTTGGCCTCACCGTCGTCGTTGACTGCAGAAGTCTTGGTGACGGTGTCCTTACCGATGATGTAGGTCCAGCTGACGGACTTGGGGGCGGGGTAGGCTCCGGTAATCTTTGCGTTGAAGGTCAGTTCCTTGCCTTCGCTAATGAGCTGCTTCTGTGCGCCATCCACATCCAGGGTCAAGGTCGTTGCGTCGACCACGAAGCTGGGCTTGATGACTCGCTTGTTGCCGGCATTGTCGATAGCGGTGAATTCAAAGCTGTGGAGGCCGTCTTCCATGTTGGCCAAGTTGAATTCGCAGTTGTAGATTGCGCCCTGGTCTGTGTTGTTGCAGGTAAGGGTCTGTTCCTGCTTGTTGTGGGTTGCAGAAACGCTCTTGACTCGAGATCCCAGGTCGCGAACATAGACGGTCTGCCTTAAGTTGCGGACGGTCAGGGTGTCGTAGTTCTTTACCAGGATGATCGGGGCGACCGTATCCTTGAGGGACATGGAATCTACGGTGACCATGGCGCCGGATTCCACATAGATCTTGGTCAGGGAGTCGCTGGTGTATTCGCCGATGCCGGACTTTGCCAAAATGGTGTAGTTGCCCGGATCGACGTTGACTGTGTAGTTACCCTTGGTGTCGGTAACGCCGACAAAGGTGTTGATGCCGTTGTTCAGTTCCAGGTTGATTCCTTCGTGGGAGGTTCTGCCCTGGTAGTGTACCTGACCGGAGATGGAACCCTGGTTAGAGGAAATGTCGCCGATATAGAAGTTCCAGGGGCGGCTGGTGCCTTCGCCTGTAGAAATGCTTTCGATGTGGACGATGTCGTAGCCGTCGGTGACGTACATATCCCAGTAGATACGTCCTTTCAGTTCCTTGGCAGGATTGTTGATGAGCGTAATGGAGTTGCGTTCCTTTTCCTGGTCCCAGAAGTCGCACTTGGTGGACATGTAGTTTTCGGCAATCAGGTCTTCGGAGTCGAAAGCCTTAACAGGGGGAAGTCCGTTCTTGCCGTTCTGGGCGTAGATGAAGTACTTCAGGTCCTTGGGATTGTCTTCGTCGGTACCTTCGTAATAGAAGTAGAAGGGCTTGGTAATGTCGTGGCGTTCACCATCCTTGGGGTACAGGATTTCCAGCTTGGGGATCCTGTTGAAGTGGAGGTTTACGCTATCCTTGGTCTCGTTGTTATCGTCGTCGATGGCGATAACGTAAATCTTCTGGTTGCCCTTGGAGTCGATCTTCTTGGGATCGTTCTTGATGGTCAGGTACAGGGAGTCGTTATTCTTGCGGGTCTCGTACTTCCATTCCTTGGGGTCTTCCTTGCCGCTGGCGTCCAGGTCCACCATGATCTTCTTGATGGTGCCGAAGGAATCGCTAACGGTAATGGGGAAGACGATGTTGCCCTTGTTGCTGGTCCACAAGGTATCCTTGGGAACGTTCAGGACAGGCTTGGTGTCGATGACGTTGATATAGGTGCGCTTGGTGTCGGTACCGGCGGTGTCGGTGGAGTTGTTACCGTCGAAGGCGATGAACAGCGGGTAGTACACGCCGGGCTTGGAGTAGGCCCAGGCCATGGGCGTTGCGTTGTTGCCCAGGATAACGGTGTCCTTGCCGTCGGCCTTGGTCAGGTTCCACTGGAATCGGTAGATCTTGTCGACGTTACGGGGCAGGATGCCCATCAGGTAGACCGTATCGTTTACGGTAACCGTCAATGTGTCTGCCAGGGAGTCCGAGGTGTTGAAGTTAGTGTTGGCCATGGAGTCGGCGAATGCCTTGGCGTCTTCGAAGGACTCGCGCTGGGCGAAAATTCGGGAATGGTTATTCTGGAGGCTCACGTCTTCCTTGACGGAGGGTTCCCTAGAGCAGTCCGAAAGGCCTGCTATGGCTAAAATACCAAAGAGCAATGTTAAATATCGTGACTTACGCATGACTTACCTATGTTGCACCTTTTGGGGTTAAACCTTGTATTGTAAACTTTTATAAAATGTATCTTTTTTGAAAGCATTTGGGTGTGGAATTTGCACCGATGGAGTAAGATTTATGGAATTAATACCCCTTTGGTATTGGTTGGCTGTTTTTTTTGTTTTTGGCGCCTGTGTCGGTAGCTTCTATAACGTTATCGTGTACCGCATGCCCCGCGGGATTTCGCTGATAAACCCGCCCTCCCACTGCCCGCTGTGCAAGAAGCAGATCCCCATCTACCTGAACCTGCCTGTAATCGGCTGGTTCATTCTGCGTGGCAAGACCGCCTGCTGCCATAAGCCCCTCAATATTATATATCCCATTGGCGAAGCCCTCTGCGGTTTGCTGGGGGCACTGGCCCTGTTCGCTGCCGTGGCGGTCAATTACGGTGCCGTTGTGCCGGAACTTTTTGTATCGCCCGTGATGCAGCCCAGCGTGTGGGCCGATGCCCTGGCCATGTTCTGGCTCCTGCTGGGAGCTTACCCCGTCTGTGCGGTGGATTTTAAGTATAAATTAATTCCCGATTCCATGAGCGTTGGCGGCATTGTGGCTGGCCTCCTGATTTCGCTTATTCCCGGGGGCATTACCCCGCTGCAGAGCCTGGTCGGCGCGGTTGCCGCCGGTGGCGGCCTCTATTTGCTTGGACTTGTGGCAAGCAAGGTCTTCAAGAAAGAAGCCATGGGCTTTGGCGACGTGAAGCTTTTGGCCGGCTACGGAGCCCTCATGGGTTGGCAGTCTGCGGCCATGATCCTGGTGGTTGCCGCCGTGGTGGGCCTGCTGGTGATGATCCCCTACGCCCGTATCCAGCGCAAGATTGCAGAAAAGGCCGTGGTGGATGATTCCGAAGATGTTTCTGGCCAGATTCCCTTTGGTCCGTTTCTGGCCCTGGCGGCCCCTATCGTGTACCTTTGGGGCGAAACCTTCCTTGAACTTTATATAAGGTTTGTAGTCGGAGAATAGAACGTCTAACTTTTAATAGAAAAACTGGCTCCCGGGTGGGGGCCAGTTTTTTTTGTTGGTTGGTATTGGAGGAGGAATTTCTTATTTCGTCTGGATGTAGCGTCTGATGGCGGTACCGGACTTGCTGTACTCTACGACGATGGCGCGGGTGGCGACCATCTTGTTCGGCTTGGTGTTGCCGGTGTAGAGGGGGCGGCCCTGCATATCGAAAACGCGGTAGTAGCTGGCTTCGGCCTCGGTAGCCGCATCTGCGATGGTTCGGATGGCAGATTCTTCGGAATCGCTGGATTCAATTTCTTCGGAAGAATTGCTGGATTCAATTTCTTCTTCGGAACCGCTAGACGCGATTTCTTCAGAGGAACTGCTGGCCGGGTCTTCGATTTCTTCTGCAGCCACTTCGAAAGTCACGAATTCAGACATCTGGGTCAATCCGGAATTGTCGGTAGCTACGGCCACGGCGGAGTAGGTTCCTGCAGCCAGGTCGTTTACGGTGACGCTATAGGGGGCAGAAGTTGCGGTTCCCACCAGCTCTGTTCCGATGTAGAAGCTTACGCTCTTTACGGAACCGTCGGCATCGCTTGCGGAGGCGGAAAGTGTTACGCTGGAGCCTGCATCAAAGGCCTTGTTGGCGGCGGGTGCCGTCATGGCGACGGTGGCTGCCTTGTTGCTTACGCCAAAGGCCTGGTCGTAGGCGGGCATGGATCCGTAGCGGCCTCCCACGCCTGAGAGAGAGGGCAGGTCGGTGGGAAGGCTGTTTACGTCTCGCTTTTCCCAGCTGTAGCTGGGGTTGAAAGTTTCTGCCTGAGGGGCACCCATGGTTACAGTACCATTGTAGCGGTGCTGCTGGGTGGTGTTGCTATAGGTGATGCCGCTAAAGTAGACATAGCCGTTGTCGCCCCATTCTGCCAGGTAGCCCTTGCCGTTCTTGATGTAGCTATTTTCGTAGTGGACATAGGCCTTGGCTGTGGCACTGTGGCCGCTGGCGCCTGCAATGAAGAAGCGGTTGCCGTCTACCAGCTGGTTGTAAAGGTGAACCTTGGAACCGTCGTTTTCGCCCGTTACCTTGGGAACGCGGCCGTAGGTATTATGCCAATAGGAGTTGGCGTAAGTCAGCTGGGCGTCTTCTACCAGTGCCATGTAAGGGTCGGTTCCCCAGCAGTTGAAATCGTTGGCGCCGTCAAAATCCAGGTAGCTGATGGTAGCGTTGTCTACGAATTCCATGTCGAAACCGTCGCTAATCCACTTGTAGCTAATATGGTCGGCCCAGAACTTGTCCACATGCTTCGAAGAGGTTCCTACCGTTTCGAGGCCGTCGCCACCTTCGATCAGGTGGGGGTTCACGTCGTAGATGGCCAGGTTGCGATAAATGTGGTTGCCGCTGCCTTCGTTACTGCGGACTGCAATAGAGGCTCCACGCAGATTGGCGCCGCGGCCCATGCCCACCAGGCTCTTGTTGGCCTTGGTGGTAATCCAGTTGGACCATGCCATCAGATTTTCGCTTTCCTGGACAATCTGCACGCCGGCTTCGGTCAGGTCGCTGCAGCTATTGGCCTTGAAGGTGATGCGGTAGAAAGTATTGGTCTTTCCGGTGACCGCATTCTTTTCGGAGCAGGTAGTCTTGCACCAGGTGCGTCCCTTGGCCTTGGCTTCGGTTACCGCATTGCGGAACTGGCGGAAATCGTAGGTTCCTTCGGGAACGAGAATAGTCAAGGCGTCAGAAGACTGCAGGTACTTGCGGACTTCTGCGGAATCCTTTGCGATAACGATTTTGCCTGCGTCGCCGCCTGTTGTAGAGGCACCGAAACCTTCTGCCCTTACATTCAGGGTAAACAGGAGGACTGCGACGGAATCGCTTTCGCTGCTGGTCCAGATCCACTTGGACTGGGTATTTGCGGCAAAGCCCTTCAGGTCGCCGCCGCTAGGCATCTTTGTGTTGGAATAGCTCAGGGCTGTAGCTCCGCCCCACATGCTCAAGTCGCGGCCCTTTTCCTTCCAGGAGGCGTTTCCTACAGACGGCTTGGATTTCCAGTCGCTGCCGCTGTAATAGGAACGGTCAAGATCGTCAATCTGGACCAATACGCCGGGGGCTCCCGCGCCGTTGATACCCACCACGGAGAATGCGTTCTCGCCGGGGAGCAAAGTCATAGGAATGAAGCGGACGCGACCGGCCTGATTGTCTTCGGCCAGCAGGGCGCCATTGTGGTAAAGGCGGTAGCCGCCATCTGCCACAATCCACACTCCCGGACCCTTTCCTGCGTTGTAGGTGGCGGCGATGAGCTGAGAGCCCACCTTGTCTCCACCTCCATAGTTTTTGTCTGCAGGAAGCGTCACCACTTCATTTGCAGGCGTGGCGGCCAGCGATACACCACACGTACCAGCCATAACCATGCCTGCGATAATTTTACCCAAAACACCTTTTTTCATAAAGTTAAACCTTTCTTTTTATGAAATCCCAAATATCCCTGGTTCCTAGACAACGGGCATCCCAACCTCGTCGGCTCTGAACCATTGATAAATCTACCCAAAAAGCGGGAATATTCCTACTTGTTTTATGACTGAACCTCATTTAGCGTTGTTTCTGGACAACGGCAATGCGCTGGCCGATACCCCCATTTGCCCCCTTTTTCTTACATTTTGGGCATGGTTGAACCGCAAAAACAGAAAAAAGTCTTCGAATACCTGGATTACCGGGAATTTTTGAGGGACTATTACAGTCAGAAGAAGGCTGCAAACCCGGCCTTCTCCCTGCGTGTATTTTCTGACAGGATCGGTTTCAAGGCCAAGGACTTTATTAGCCGCGTCATGAACGGCGAAAAGAACCTGAGCCAGCAAAGCATTCCCAAGGTGGCGTCTGGGCTGCGGTTGGGCAAGCACGAGACGGAATTTTTCGTGGCCCTGGTGGAATTCAACCAGGCCGAAACCACTGACGACCGCAATGTGGCTTTCGAAAAGATGCAGGCCGCCATGAAGGTGGTCCGCTTTGCCGAAAAGCAGCACATGCTGGGGCATGCCCAGTATATGATCTATTCCCACCCCCGTCATCTGTTTATCCGTAGCCTGATCGGCATGTTCGGATTCGACGGGGATTATGCCGCCCTGGCAAAACAGGTGAATCCAAAAATTACCGCCGACGAGGCGAAGCAATCCGTAAAGCTGCTGGAAGAATGCCAACTCATAAAGAAGGATGAGAACGGCAAGTACGTGCTTACAGAAAGCGCCATTACCACAGGGGATCGTACGTCAAAGCTGGCCCTTCGCGGTTACCATCAGAATTGCCTCAAGATGGGGGCGGAATCCATCGACCGTGACCCGCCGGGCAAGCGCCACATTTCTGGCCTGACCCTGGGCATCAGCAAGGAAGGCTACGACCGCATCGTAGAACGTATCAATGCCTTCCGTAAAGAAATTGCCCTCATCGCCGAAGAGGATGAGGGCAGTGATAAGGTGTTCCAGATGGAATTTGCGTTGTTCCAGGTGGGCGGAAAATCAGAAAGCTAGCTTAAAAGGCGAATGTCTTTTGTGTGAGGGACTTTCCGTTTTCGGTAACCCTGACCATATAGACCTTGTGATCCAGATTTCCAAGGTTCAAACTATAATCCATTCCTGCGAAACGTTCCGCAAGAATCTTGTTCCCCAGCATATCGAAAATGGCAACTTCCTTCGGGGAGGCGCTTGCTGTATTGATGTGCAGGGTAGAACCTTCTACGTGGAGCTTAAGCCCAGAGGCGACGGTGGGAGCGAATCCTGTTGTAGATGAAGTAGGCTCGGCCTGCTGACTGCTAGAAGAAACTTCACTGTCAGAAGGATTCTCACTGCTAGAAGAAATCCCGCTGCTGCTGGAAAGGGGCTCCGGCGTGGGGCACTTGGAAAGAGGCATGGCGGAGTTGGTGGTAAAGCAGGCCAGGGTGTCTCCTTCTAGAACGAAGTTGTATACGCCCGGAATGCCTGCCCTGCCGCTCTTGTTGACGAAGGTGAAGTCGGCATAGTAACCGCCCTTTTGAACGACCTTGTTCATGGCCACACGCTGGTGGCTCTTGTTGCTGTTGACCGCTGCGTTTTCGAAAGCGTATGCATCGTAATCGATGTACCACACATATACGCCGTTGTTTTGGATGTAGGCGTCGTACTTTACGGCGGGGCGGTATTCAACAATGTAATATTCGTCGTTCTGGTTTGGGTTGCTGACAGAAAAGGCTTCCATCTTTGAAATGTCCCTCATGACGTACGAGGAATTGGGAGACATTTCCTTGATGGTCATCCAACCCATGGCTTCGCGTTCGAAGGCGGAGAACGAGGGCGGCGTTTCCCAGTTGCCGTTGTACATGCCCTGGGTCATGACATCGTAGGGAGTGGGGCCCGATACAAAGCTCGTTCCGGAGCCGGAGTACATGTCGGGGAGACCCAGAACATGGCTAAACTCGTGGGCGAAAATTCCCATGGCGTTCAATTTCGAATTGTTGGAATTGTCGCGGTACTGGGCGATGAACAGGTAGGCGTCGAATGTATATCCGCCGGCGGTATAACCCTTGCTCCACTGGCTGGCGGCGCCGTTGTAGATCATCTGGTATTTGTGCCCCCAGAAGTAGTCGCTTTGCTTAAGGGCGTTTTGTTCTTCGCCGGGGAACAGGAAGAGGAACCCGTCGACGGTGGTGCCTTCGGCGCAGTACTTGTTTGCGTTGGCCTTGAAGTTCGGGTGCTTGACCAAAGCGTCAATACCTGCCTTGGTGTAATTCCCTTCGTTGAAATTACTGCCGCTGCCGAAACTGGTCTGTGCCACGTTTAGCGGTAGGGGGTAGATGTCAAAATGAATGTCCAGCTTACCGTTGGATGAATGGAGGTAGTAATCGCGGAGGCTGCCGATGTTGCCGTTCTTGTTGTAGCCTTCCTTGTTGAGCAGGTCATAGACGGCGGCGGAGTCGGCGTGGGGAATGTCTGTGGTTCCGACCAGGAGGGTTGGGATGTAACGTTCCCCCGAGACCCACTTTTGCGGGGTAGGGCGGTTTAGGGGCTGGGGGCTAGAAGAGCTCCTTAGTATCAATGCGCCGGGCTGTTCACTTTCGTCGGGAAATCGGCCCCCGTAAATGGCCTCATGCTTTTTTAGGATATTCTGCTTCTGGGATTCGTCTAACTGTTCCAGAAATTCATTTTCGGAGGGCAGCCTCAAATCCTTGTCGTGGGCGATAACGTTAGACGGTTTGCCGTTGGTGTCGGCGTAAACGTAAGTCCCGGATTGGTCGGGGAGCACCAGGTAGCCATCCTGGGTGGTGGCATAATGATAATGCTCGTCACCATGGTTGACAAGGGTGAGCTTGGAATCTCCGTTGTCTACAGTGTTGTAGACGTTAGGGGCTGCAGGGCGAGCCCAAAGTGCAGAAACGATGCCGCTGAATAAAATTAACCCGAAAGCACTCTTCATGTTAAACTCCTGCAGAGAAAGATAAATTTTTTTGGGGAGAGCCGGTTGCTTTTTCTGTGAATACAATCTCATCCTCTTTACAATTCCATCTTGTTTGTTTAACTTTGCACACAAGTTCACTCCGGGTGACTTTTTTTGGGCCTCATTTACTGACCCTTTATATCTACTAGATAAAAACTTCTCTTTTGGAGAAATCATGAAAAATAGGGTATCAAGGTGCGCAGCCTTGATTGGGACCGTATTGTCTCTTTCGAGCTTTGCGCAGGTTTGTAACGAGGTCATCTTGTACAAGGGTGGCGAATCTGGTGTGATGGAGGCCGGAAATACATTTCCGGAATCTCCGGAGTGGAATGCTAACTGGGGAAACATGGGAACTTTGGTCCCGCCGTATATCCGTATTTCTGGAGCGAAGGCTTCTGCGGGCGACTGGAGCGGAACCATGGTCCTGGATCGCATGCCGGTAAACGTTCCTGGAGGCAACCTGTCTTTGGACCTGTCGGCTTCCCGGTCGGGGAAGGTGGGCGTCTGGCTGGAGGGTGATTTCGGCGTTAGCGCGGTACATTATGTGAATGTGTCTGCCGGTGTGCCGGACCACCTGGAAATTCCCGTCGCCTCGATTGTGGGTTCTGCCGGTGGACTTGTCCAGAGGATTGGCGTTGGACTTTATGACGTTCCCGCCAACAGCTATGAGACTCTCTTTCTGGATAACATCGCCTTTAGCTGTGCCGTGGGTGTTGATGGTATGGTCGATGGCGACTCCGACGATGAATCCCGGGAATTGGTGGTGGCCTATTCCTTTAGCGATGTGGTTCCTGCAAGTCCCCGTCGCGAAACCCGGTTCAGGAGCGTTGCGGCTACAGAAACTTCTGCCGCCTACGATTCTGTATCCCGCGTAAAGATCGCCGACTCCACCAACGCCGACTTTGTATTGGCTGAACAGGAACATCTGCAAATCCAGAACTTTATGGAATCTGCGGAACTTACTCCCGAGGAATCTCGCCGAGGTTGGTTTAACAGTATGTATCTGATTGAACGGAACCGTTTGCGGGATAGCGCCATGGCGAATCCGAAGGCGCTGTTCTACGAGGCGGCGGAATTTACGGCGGGGTATGATAATCGCGTCATGCCTGTCCTCGTCGGTAATGTGGACTATGCCTACCGCGTCTGTGCCGATACTTCCTGCGAAGTTTCTGATTTTGAGTCGGGCAGGGCGCTGCTGGCAGGGTTGCCTTCGTCAGAGGTTTCTGGGTCTGTACTTGAAATTTACTATGACCCCTATTTTATTGCCACTAACCGCAGTTCTATTCCGACTCTAGAAATCCACGATGGCAAAAGATGGGTGAATGTTCCCCTGAAATCAAAGGTCCGCGTAGAATTCGATTCTGCCGGTAAAAACAGCGTGAGTGTCCGCCTTGCAGATGGTGATATGACGGTTACTCAGAATATTGCAGTGGAGGTGAAATAATGCGTTTCTTCTTGTTGATGGCGACACTTCTGTTTGCCGCGGCCTCTTCTTTTGCCTCGGTAAAGGACCTGTTCTTCTATAAAGACGGCAGCCGTACTTGCGTAAAGGATTCCTATGGCATGGCGCCTGTGGATGCCGACGGAAAAAGCTGCAGTAGTTCCTCTAGGCACGATGTTCGCATCCGTGTGATCAATGCCGAACAGAATTCGGGGCAGAAGCTGGGCTTTAATCTGGTTCGCCCCTTCCTGATTATCGACGGAATCAATCTGGACCCCGGTAACCAAAGGACCCTCTCCAGTTTTCAGGATGATGCCAGTCAGATGGGGCTTTCTAGCCTACTTTCTGATCTGGGATATACCCCTGTGCTGGTGCAGTTCTCGGAAACGGTTCTGCAGTCCCTGCAGAAAAATGCCGAACATTTTACGGACCTCATGAAATTCATGAACAGGAACAAGTTGTTCGGCTTTGCCAACCGTTCTGTCGACGGCTTTGTAGTTATGGGCATTAGCCAAGGGGGAATTATCGGCCGCTATGGTGCCTACAAGTATGATTCTGCCCGCTCTTCGTCTGATGCTCCTGTGCGCCTGTTTGCCTCGCTGGATTCGCCCCATCAAGGGGCCGTGATTCCTAAAAGCCTGCTTTACACGATTGACTTCTGGGCCGAAAGGGGCGGAAGCAGTGAAGCTGAAGCCTTCAGGGATTTAATTCAGGGGGATGGTGCCCAGGACTTGCTGTTGGCCAGGCTAGAGAAGCGAAGTCAGCACCTCTTTTTTACGCCTACGGTGGTAAAGGAGGATTTCTCTTCGAACCGATTCCTTTTCGGGGATTACCGCAAGGCTGCGGAATACAAGGGCTTCCCTTCTGTTCTTGTGGCCCAGGGGCTGCTGAAGGGTAAGGAAATTTCCCACTCCAAGACTTACTTCAAGTTGAATCGCAGGGCTAAGAAGGCGGGTACCGTAATGGGCCGTGCCGAAAGTTACCTGTATGCGCCGGGGAGCGATTCTTCGAGTCTTTCCTACAATCGAATTTATCGTAAGATTAGCGAAGATTTCAAAAGAGATGAAGTCCGCTATTCCAAATATGATTTCGTACAGGGGAGTACTTACCCTTTTTCTAAGGTGATGTATAATAACCTGAGAAAGGGAATGCTGAATGCCATGCCCAGCGGTATGAAGATGAAAATCCTTGGGGCTCATTTCTCCTTGAGCACAGGGTGGGATGCTGATACCCTATATCAGACCCAGAGTACTTTCATTCCTACGGCTAGTGCCATGGATTTAAAGTGTAATGGCAAGATGGCCATGAACCAGGGGTGTGCCTTTAGCCAGTCGTCTAGCGGATTGAATTTTGAAAAGCCGGGTAGTCATAGCACCGCGACAGCCTTTTACGGCGTCGATCCGACACATCCCCGCTATAAGGATTCAAAGGGACCCCATCATATTGAACTTCCTGTAAGTAAGGGCGAGTTGGATACGACGGTTCTCCGGGGTATTCAGACGGACATTTGGAGGGTTCTGTGTGAATTGGCCAAGGCGGATTATGATACGGCCCGCAAGGAATATCGTAATGCCTATCTGGCGGAACATTTTACTCCGAAGGCCAGCTGCATGGATAATGCCAATATCCCTGCAATCGTGAAGAATGCCGGCCTTACCCAGACGAAGAAATTCCCTTATGCCAGGTATGACTACAAGACTTCTGCCACCGAAAAGAGCGGTACCGTCAAGTTTGACTTGGCTGCAGGCTGGCATCGTGTGGCCTGGTTTGACTACGGCGAAAACATTCCGGAAGGGAGTTCCTTTGAAGTTGATGTAAAGGTGGAGAACGCAAAGAATGACTGGATGCGTGCAGAACTCCTTCTGCATAAGGGCAAGAACAATTCCAACCAGCTTCAGCTGACCGAAGTGAAGGTCCCTGTCGATGGCAAGAAACATACCTTGCGCTGGAAAATGCCCTTTAGCAGGAATGCCCCCAGCACCTACAGGTGGATTCGCCTTGTGCTGAATTCCGATGGAGGCCGTGTGGCGTTGTCGAATCCAAGGCTTGTGGTGACCGGTGTAGAAATGCCTGAACCGGATCAGATCAAGTCCAACATAATTTACCCCAACTCGTCTTACAAGGTGACACCGTGGCTGTCTTCTACCCGGGTGCGCTATATGCCGACGGCTCAAGGTCAAAAGGCTTTGCAGATTGATTTCGATGCTGCGGAAAGGGGAGTCCATATCATCTTTGACAGTGCAAAGTCCTTGAGGGGATTTTCAAACTTGCGGGTGTCCTTTAAGCAGGGTACTTGTAGTGAAACGGCCGTGTATTTCGATTCCTATCGAGGGGGCGCTCGTCGCCTTAGGGACTTTGCCCCGGCGGGTACAAGTGCGGCCCTGATTCCCCTGGATTTGATTGTGGATACCCGCGTTACGCCTAATTTTGGATTGTCTGCAAGCCGATTGTCCATTTTAGGTATGAAAACTTCGGAATCTTGCGTTATCCAGGATATTTTGTTAGAATAACTTGTGTGTTGCATATAAAATTATGTAAAATTTATATGCTTTTTTACAGGCAAGATTTTGATTGCGTAGGGATGTAAAAAGGAGATAAAAATGAATAAGAGTACCATCGCCATGGTTACCATGGCTGCACTGTCGTTGAACTTGACCGGCTGCCTTCTTCCCAAGGCTCGCTCTATGGGGGCTTCCCTGATGCCAGTCCCCCTGGATCATCGAGTCGATGGAAATGACGACTCCCAGAAGGTGACTTTGTCTGCTAGCGGTTTCTGGAACCGTAATTCAGAAGACCGCAACTTGGATAAGGTGATGTCTGGTGGTGGCGACCTGGGCCTGACTTATCGCTTTGGCGGTTCTTTGTCTCCGCTGTTTGTGAATGCCGCGGCAGGGGCCTTTGGCGGTTCCCTTTCCATGTCCTGCACGGAGAGTGATTGCAAGAATCACGGCGAAAACGAAAAGTACAGGCAGTGGCTCTCTACTAAGGAAGGCCAGAAGGACTACAGCTTCTGGAATGTTCAGGAACGAGTTCTTGTAGGTGCTGACTTTAACCCCGGTTCCTTGATGATCATGGGGCTTGGTGCCGGAATGCAGTTCTACCAGGGTAGCTCTGACTACGACGATCTCCGCGATAAGCTCAGTGAGAAAAAGATCATGGATGACGTCGATCGGAATGTGGGCTTTGGAGTTGTCTCTGCGGTCTGGCTTGGCGCCCACCTGGGCAAGCAGGGGCAGTACGGCAACGTGGTGGCCGAAGTGGATACCTATTTCAAGGGCGACCCGGAAGACTGGCTTGGTAGCGTTAAGCTGACCTACAGCCACCCCACTGGATTCTTTGGCGGCGCCGCCTACGAAGACCTGCTGGGCCTTACCCTGTATGCGGGTAAAACCTTCACGTTCTAGAATAATTAACAAGAACAAAAACAAGAATAAAAAACAAGAAACCCCGCGAGTTGAATCGCGGGGCTTCTTGTTAGAACTGCCGTAGCCAACTTGCGTCGGCTTGGCGAGCTGCAGTCTGCGGCTTTCGCCTTACGACTACTTGAGGGTGCTTACCTGAACGTCCCAGCTCTGGTTGCCGAGGGCGATACGGTAAGTGGAAGCCTGACCAGCCTTCATGTTCTTGGTGTCCACAGCCGGGGCAGCGTTGGGGTCCTTCTTGGGAACGCCGATGTGACGGTTACCCTTGAGGAATTCGATACCCTTGTTGCCAGCCTTAGTCTGGAGACAGCCAACGATGAAGATGTTTTCGTCGGTAACGGGCAGACCGTTTTCTTCGAGCTGCTTCTTTGCAGCCGGAATACCCGGTTCGAGGATTTCTTCTGCGCACTGAACGCCCGGATGAGCTTCAGCGAACGGCTTCATGCCGAACTGATCTGCAGCGATCTTCACCAGTTCCGGATCCGGTTCGCAAGGAGTCTTACCCTGGTAGCCAAGGAGCATCTTGCCGTAGCCTTCAGTCATCTTGAACCAACGATCACGACCAGCGTTTTCGTTGATGGTGTTCATGTAGGCCTGCTGGAAGTAGAACTGAGAAACCGGGGTCACGGAAGAAGCAAAGCCACCGCGAGCCACGCATTCGCTCATGTTCTTGATCACCTTGTCGTACAGGTGGAAGGTCTTGGTTTCGCGCATCATGAGGGTGTTGGCGGTAAGTGCGCCACCCGGCATGGGGGAGAAGATCACGTCCGGAGAGATCTGGCGAGCTTCGGGCGGGAAGTTGTAGTCCTTGAGGCATTCAACGGCGACGTTGTTTGCGTCCATGAGTTCCTTGATGTGATCGTCAACGATACCGTCTTCGCCGAGAGCCAGCTTGTAGTCGGTGCCCTTGAGAGCGTGGAACATGGAGAACAGGTCGGGCTGGGAAGTACCACCGGAAAGGGGCTTGCGAGCCAGGTCAACGCCGTCTGCGCCACCTTCGATAGCTGCCTTGTACTGAGCAACACCAGTACCGCAGGTATCATGGCTGTGGATGCGGAGTTCGACATCGTCGCCCAGGAGCTTACGAGCGCGCTTGAAGGTTTCGTAAACCTTGGTGGGGTTGGCGGTACCGGAAGCGTCCTTGAAGCAAACGGAAGCAAACGGAACGCCTGCGTCCAGGATGTTCTTGAGGATGCGTTCGTAGAAAGCGGCATCGTGTGCGCCTTCGCATCCCGGAGGAAGTTCCATCATGGTAACCACGACTTCGTGTTCCAGACCGGCTTCGGTAATGCACTTACCGGAGTAGATCAGGTTGTTCACGTCGTTCAGGGCGTCGAAGTTACGGATACGGGTCATGCCGTGCTTCTTGAACATGTCGGCATGGAGCTTGATCATGTCGCGGGGCTGGGGTGCCAGAGCCACAACGTTAATACCGCGGGCCAGGGTCTGCAGACGAGCCTTGGGGCCAACGACGCGGCGGAATTCGTCCATCATGTCGAATGCGTCTTCGCCGCAGTTCTGGTAGAGGGCCTGGAAACGGGCGCCGCCACCTGCTTCAAAGTGGGTGATACCTGCGTGGCATGCAGCTTCAACAGCCGGCATGAAGTCCTTTGCGAACACGCGGGCACCGAAAATAGACTGGAAACCATCACGGAAGGAGGTATCCTGGAACTTGATCTTTTTCATGTGTCTTCCTATGGGGCTTATAACCCCGTGTGTATTAATTCAATAAAATACGCCGATGAATATAATAAATGTGGTAGGCCCGTGTTGAACCTAAATTAGGTCTAACGATACTTTTTACAATCATAAACCTCAAAACGGACTAGGTAGAGAATATTTATATTTGAAATATGAGCTTGATAAATACGATTGTTGTTTCGGGGGGCACCCACGGTAACGAACGTACTGGTGTGCGTCTGGTTCAGAAGTGGATGGATAATCCTGAATGTTATAACAATTTATGTAAAAGTGCAAAGGTCGAACTGGTACTTGCCAATCCCGAAGCCATAAGGTTGAACCGCCGCTATCGGGACCACGACCTGAACCGCGCCTTCTCCCAGACCTGCCTGGATATGAATGGGACTCCCCAGCAGTATGAGTTCCGCCGGTCTAAGGAGCTGAACGAAATTTACGGACCCAAGGGCCCCGATACCAAAACCGACCTGATCCTGGATGTCCACAACACCGGATCCAACATGGGCATGTGCCTGATCCTTTCTGACAGGGATCCCTTCTGCATGAGAGCCTCTGCGGTTTTGACTCAGGAATTTTCTGACGCCTGGATTTATTACCAGCCCGAGGAACGCAGCGCCTCGCCCTACTTCGGTACGGTGGCCAAGGCGGACATCTGCGTAGAGATTGGCCCCCAGCAGCACGGGACTCTGGACGCCGCCATTTTTGAGCGCTCCGAAAAGCTGGTCCAGCGCTACCTGGAACTGGCCGAAGAATGGAACCGCGGCGAACTGCAGAAACGCCCGCCCATCAAGGTGGATGTGTACACCCAGTTCAAGGATATCGGCTACCCCAAGCCCCAGGGCGGCGGAGCGATCCAGGCCATGATCCACCCCAATCTCATGGGACACGACTATTGTGAATTGAAGGATGGGGATAAGCTGTTCAGAACGTTTGACGGTAAGGATATACTGTACCATGGTGAAAGCCCGGTGTACCCCATCTTTATCAGCGAACCCGCCTATTACGAAAAAGACATCGCCATGAGCCTCACCACAAAGACCGTGGAAGAGTGGTAAAAATTTGGAACATCTTGAAAGCGATGTCATCCTGCCCCCCCCTTCCGTGTCATCCTGAACCCCTTCCGCGTCATCCTGAGCGGAACGAAGGAACTAGAATTTATTTAGAACAAGAGAACGATTGTATGGCTGAAGAAAACGAAGAACTGAAAGAAGTGAATGGCGAAGAACGCCTTAAGAATTTCATGGAACTGGTGCAGAAGCAGAAGGGCGAACAGTGGAGTTCCCGCTTGTCCGACATCCTGGATGCTTTTGAAGATTTCTTGACGACCCGCCCCGAACCTCCCAAGGAATGGTCCGATACCTATGCCGCCAAGGGCAAGGAATTTGACTACTATCAGGTGGTGCTGCCCCAAGATTTCCAGGACCCTTACGAAGATGACCTGGGCAATATTCACCGTCTGCGCAACGAGTTCGAACGTACCCCCAGCACCATGGCCCTGGAACATGAGCTGATCAGCCGCAACTACTTCATTTTCGAGAACGGCCATGCCGACGCCATTCCCGCTCCCCAGCCCATGCTGATGCTTGAAAGCAAGGACCGCGATGACGACGAAGAGGAACAGGAAGGCGACATTACCTGGGATTGCTGCATTTCCATTTTCCCCGATGGCAGCTACATCGCCTACAACTTGGCCCACGACGACGAAGAAGTTCTGGGCGAAGATTTCAAGGCGGAATTCGACAAGCATATCGACGTGCTTTCCCGCCTGCAGCTGGTGATTCCCGTAGAAGGCCGCGACTACGGCATTCTGAGAAGCGACGCTTAATTTTTTAGGCGGCAAACTGCTGGGGGCAAATTGCTTCGGCAAACTGCTGCGGAAAACTCGTTGTTGAACTGCGTCGGCTTTGAAAGAACCGGCGCATTTTTTTTGAGCTTTAAATGGAAATTTTTGAGACTGAGATTTACAAGCGCTATCTGGAAATATTGAATCGGGATGGCTGTCTGCCCCAAAACCGCGATGGCCTTGGCGCTCAGGGCCTCGGTGCGGCTGAACCGCAGGCGGTATCCTTTGGCGAACTGCTGGAAAAGTATGACGCATTCTGCTTTGATGGCTATGGGACCTTGTATAACCGCGGTGCCTTTGTTTACCCGGGGGCCCGGGACTGGTTTGCGGCCTTGCGTTCTGCGGGCAAGCAGGTGCGCCTGATTACCAATGCGGCCAGCGATGTAGACCGCGTGCTGGCGGCGGATGCCGCAAAGCGTGGGTTTGACTTTTCTGAAGCGGAGACGATTTCGTCGGGAAGTTTGCTGAAGGACCTGGTGAAGGAATTGCGGGCCGGAACCGCCGCCAATGCAAATCAGGCCTGCGGCCCTCTGAAATTGCGTGAGGTTTACTACATCGGGCGGGAAACCGGTAAGAACGTCTTGGCGGAATGTGGCATGACGGCGGTTGCGCCCGACGAATTCCCCGAAGAACCCGTGGTGGCCATTTCTTCGGCGAAGGATACCGATGAAACTTATGCCCGCGCTGTAGAAATTCTAAGACGTCCCGGTGCTATTTTGCTGGTGCTGAATTCCGATGCCTGGGCTCCGAAAATTGACGGTTCCCGTGAGCCTGTCTCTGGGGCCCTTTGTGAACGCCTTCGTCGCGAATCCGTAGACGAATCTAACGGCGGCAATGGCGGTAACGGCGACAATGGCGGCAAGGGCTGTACCACTTACTATTTGGGAAAGCCCTTCCCGGCGATCTGGAAAAAGGTTAGCGCTTCTTTGCCCGAGTCCCTTTTTAATGGGCGCAAGCCCCGGGTGATCATGATTGGCGATACCCTGGGAACGGATGTTCTTGGGGCCCGCGTGGCTGGCTTTGACAGTGCCCTGGTTGTGGGCCGAAATGAACCTGCCGCGGAATTGCTGGTAGATGAACTCGAACTGGGAATCTATCCGGATTTTTATTTGTAACCTGTAAAATTTAACCGTCGATTATGTAGTCCACGGCGATGCTGTGGAGGCCGGTAAAGTAGTCTCTCTCGATGACGGGGCGGGCCTCAATTCTTGGAATCTGGGGGCGCTTCAGGTTGTCTTGCAGATACTTGGTCATGGCGTCGCAATCCACTTCTCTAGAGAGACCGCCGGTAATGACGACTACGGCCGGGTCCAGGAACACGGTGGTGGCCAGGATCATGCGGTTGATGGTGGGCTGGGCCTTTTCGATGGAACTGAAGACGACTCGCTGGTCTTCCTTTTTGAAGTTGTAGGGGAAGAAGGAGAGTTCCCCTGCCAGGTTGGAGGCTCCTCGCAGAATGTTTCCGTCTACGATGAATCCTCCTGCGGGAGTTTGCCCCTTGGGGAAGAACAGGATGGCCACGTTCCTGCCGGATTTTGAATCCAGCTTCTTTTCGCAGTTCTTGCGGTAGCCCACGGCGATGGTGTTCATGTCGTTTTCGACGCGGACGGGGAAGCCGGTGGCGTTTTCCAGTTCGGCGGCCACGTTAAGTCCGCTGAGTTCTGTAAGGTCTGAATATTCCAGGATGTTGTTGTTGATGCAGCCCTGGATTCCAAGGACTACGATTTTGACATTCTGTTCGGGCTTGCAAATTCTCTTGATGGCTTCGCTGAGGGTGGTGACGTTGATGACGGGCTCCTGAGTGAAGCCGGCGTCTTTTACGTTGCCGATCAGGTCGCGAACCTGGTAGCGAATGAATGATCCAGTGCTTTCGGTAAAGGCATAAAGGCAGAGGGTGTTGCCCACGCCTTCGCTGATGCGATAGCTCATGGCCCGGCGGCCGCCGCTAGACGAGCGGAGCCGTTCTTCTACGATGGAGCCTTCTGCGGTCATCTCGTTGAGGATGCTTCCGCAGGTGACTACGCTGAGGCCTGTCTTTTCGGCCACCTCGGGTTTTGTGACGGAACCCATCTCTAGAATGACTCGCTTGATGCTAGCCACGTTCTGCTTCTTGATCTCTGCTGCGGAGCGAATTTCTTTTGCCATGTTCATTCTCTTTTTCCGTGAGTAAAACTAACAATGAATGCAGCAAAAAATATGCCGTTTATAAAAATTTGTTGTTTTTACAGAAATTGAAAATAAACTGCCGACTTTATAAAGTCGTTTTACAAATGATGTACCTACCAAAATGCTACCGTGCTGCTACGGTTATGTAAAACCGGTAAAATTTGTAAAAATCGTGGGTTTCTGAAAAGTTGGCACGGCCTTTGCGTAAAAAGGGGCGTAAAACAATTTACCCACGAGGTGTTTATGAATATTTCCAAGTTTTTAATTGCTGGTGTGATGGCCCTTGCCGCAACCGTTTACGCACAAAAGCCGGTACTGAAGATCGCCTATAGCGATTGGCCGGGTTGGACTGCCTGGGAAATTGCCGAAAAGAAGGGCTTCTTCAAGAAGCACGATGTGGATGTAAAGCTGGAATGGTTTGATTACGGCCCGTCTATGGATGCCTTTGCCGCCAAGAAGGTGGATGCCGTAGGTGTCGCCAACGGTGATGCCATGGTGCTGAACGCTACCGGCGCCCGCAACGTGACCATCTTGATTAACGACTACAGCAACGGTAACGACAAGATTATCGGCGCTCCGGGAATTAACTCCATCAAGGATCTGAAGGGCAAGAAGGTGGGTGTCGAAATTGGCTGCCTTTCTCATGCACTCCTGATTAACGCTCTTACCAAGAATGGCCTGAAGCCTTCTGATGTGACTCTGGTGAACATGCCCACCCATCAGGCTGTACAGACTCTGGAATCCGGCGAAGTTTCCGCCGTGGTGGCCTGGGTTCCCCATTCCGTGAACGCACTTGAAAAGGTGAAGGGTTCCAAGGAACTTTACACCAGTGCTAACGAACCGGGTATCATTTACGATTTGCTGGTGGTGTCTCAGGAATCCCTGATGAAGAACAAGGCTGAATGGGCCAAGGTTGTTGCAGCCTGGGATGATGTGGTGGCTTATCTGAATGACCCCGCAAACAAGGATGAGGCCGTCAAGATTCTTGCCGCTCGCGTAGGCATTTCTGAATCCCAGTATGCAAAGTTCATGAACGGTACCAAGTTCCTGCGCCTGAGCGAATCGGTGAAGTACTTCAAGAAGGGCGAAGGTTATAACTCCGTCTTTGGTTCCAGCAAGATCGTCGACAAGTTCTTTGTAGAGAACAAGGTGTACGACAAGAACGTGGACGTAAACCGCTTCATCATGCCCAAGTTCACCGAAGACGCCTTGAAGAAGTAATCAGGTACGCTTCGCTTGAGGTATGAGGTCGGTGGCGTTGCCGCCTAGAGGAAAAAACTAAAAGGCCGATGGCCGACCTTAAAACCTCAAAGCACTCAAAGAGTGCGCCCTAAAACCTTAATTGTTGTGTGGAAAAAATGACTAATCCTATTGGAATTCAAAAGACTGTTGGAAAGAAGTGGACTATGGTCCTGGCTATTCTTTCCTTCGTAATTCCCCTGGCGACCTGGAGCGTGATCAGCTATGTGCCTTTTGTCTATCATCCGCTGATGCGCGTGGTAGATGCTGGCGACAGCATGTTCTGTATGCCGGGAGACGAAATCGATCGCGCCAACTTTGCAGAAGAAAACAAGAACCTTCTGGAATCTGGCGCAAAGCCCATGACCGGTGTGCGCGCCAATCCCGCTTACTTGCCCGCACCCCACGAAGTGGCCAAGGCCCTGGTTACCGCATTCACTACGGAACCCAAGCGCGATGGCGATGTATGGTTCTACCAGAGCATCCTTCACTCTGTAAAGATCGTGTTCCTGGCCTTCCTGCTTTCTAGCCTTGTGGGTGTTCCCATGGGTATGCTGTCCGGTGCTATTCCTTTTTTTGAAAAGCTGACTGGACCGTTTATCGAATTCTTCCGCTATTTCCCGGCTCCTGTTTTTGGTGCCCTGGCGGTTGCTGTTCTTGGCATTAACGATGCTCCGAAAATCGCCATCATTATCATCGGTACTTTCTTCCAGCAGGTGCCCATGATTAACGCCACCACCCGCCGTGCCGACGGTGCCCTGATTGAAGCCGCCCGCACTCTGGGGGCATCTCCCAAGCGCATCCTTTTCAAGGTGATCCTCCCTGAAATCGCTCCCAAGATGTACAAGGATATGCGAATCCTTTTGGGCTGGGCCTGGACTTACCTGATTGTGGCCGAAGTGGTGGGCACAAGTTCCGGCATTACCTGGTTCATTAATCAGCAGGCCAAGTACCGTAACTTCGATAATGTTTATGCTGCCATCGTGATTCTTGGAATTATCGGTCTCGGCTGCGACTTGATTCTCGCCTGGCTGGGCAAGAAGATCTTTGCCTGGGAAGATGGCCGCGTCGGTGTGGCCGCCAAGTTCAAGCAGGTCGTTGGTTCTAAGGATGATGTGTTTAGCTTCCGCCTGACTGCAGAAGAAAAAACTATGAGGGATCGTTACAATGGCAGACTCTAAGATTATTTCACCCGCCGAAGATATTATCCTGGAAGCCCGCCACATTGTAAAGGACTTCGAAGAGACTAACGGTTCCGGCACCCATCGCGTATTGGATGATGTTTCCTTTGGCGTTCGCCGTCGCGAGTTCCTTTCGATTATCGGCCCCTCTGGTTGCGGTAAGTCTACCTTGATCCGCATTGCCGCAGGCCTCGAAACCGCAACCTCCGGCGAATTCTACCTAGATGGAAAGAAGGTGAAGGGTACAAGTGCTGAACGTGGCATGGTGTTCCAGAAGTACACTTTGTTCCCTTGGATGTCCGTGAAGAAGAACGTGATGTTCGGACTGGAATCCATTGGCCACGGAAGTGAGGCTGAAGAAATTGCGGAACAGTGGCTGCAGATTGTGGGCTTGGAAAAGTATGGAAACTATTTCCCAAAGCAGCTTTCTGGCGGTATGCAGCAGCGCGTGGCCATTGCCCGCGCCCTGGCCCCGCAGCCCCGCGTACTCTTGATGGATGAACCCTTCGGCGCTTTGGATGCCCAGACCCGTTCCCAGATGCAGAAGTACCTGCTGGAAGTCTGGAAGAACATCGATATCACCATCATCTTCGTGACCCACGACCTTGACGAAGCGGTATTCCTTTCGGATCGAATCCTTACGCTGCAGGCCAACCCCGGCAAGGTCAAGGAAATGGTGGATGTCCATTCTGTGCCGCGCCCCCGCAACAAGGATAGCTTCTTGCTTCCGGAATTCATCGAAAAGCGCAAGCATATCGAAGGCCTGATTCACCCGCCCAAGCTGGTGGAAGAACCCGAAGAAGAATTCAAGATTGTAAACATGATCGCCAAGAAGTAGCGGTCGCAAAAAATTCAAAAAATGGAGTCCAAAAATGTCTGAATCTAAAGTACTGTGTGAACAAGTAATTGCTGGCGGCTGGAACTATTCCCGCATCGTAAAGAAGGGCCAGAAGATCCGCCTTACCGATATTGAAGGTGGCGCAAACGCTAGCATCATGTGCTACAACGCCAAGAACTTCACTGAACGTTTCAATCTCGGTGATACCCTGAAAATCCAGCACATCTGCCGCATCGCCAAGAACTGCTGCCTTTATAGCGATATGGGCCGCATCCTCCTCAGTGTTGTCGAAGATACCGTTGGCTGGCACGATCCTCTGTGCGGCTGCACCCACGCAAGCCTCATCAAGGAACGTTTCGGCGAAAAGTCCTATCAGGCTGCCCACAACGACTTCTTCCGCAACGGTTACGATTCCCTGCTGGTTGAAATCGGCAAGCATGGCATGACCAAGCGCGACTTTACCGAACTGGTAAACTTCTTCAGCAAGGTTGTGGTTACTTCCGACGGCAAGATGACTTTCGTCGAAAACAACTCCAAGGCCGGCGACTACGTGGAACTTCGTGCCGAAATGGACACTCTCGTTGTAATCGATACCGGTATGCATCCCCTGAATCCCACCAAGGAATATCTGCGCAAGCCCGTGAAGGTTGAACTCCTCACTTGCGACGAAGCTCCCGCAGACGATCCTTGCTTTACCTGGTGCCCGGAAAATGGCCGCGGCTACATCAACACTGCAAACTACAACTTGTAGGGCGCACCTGCGGTGCTTTGAGCTATGAGGTCGCTTCGCTCTGAGGTATGAGCGGAAAGTAAAAAAAGAAAAAAGGATTTATAAGATGTATACAAAATATGTTGAAAGTTCGCTGAAAGAAGAAGATGCCGTTTACTCTGAAGATGTGCAGGCTGGTGCTGGCTGGCTCCATCTGATTAAAAAAGGTCAGACCTTCCGCATTCTGGACCTGAAGGGGAACCAGGCTGTAGATACTCTGTTCATTAACGCAAACGATCCTTCTGAACGTTATAGCGTTCAGCAGACCGTGCAGCGTCAGGCTAACTGTCTCGTAGGCGTTGGCACCAAGCTTTACTCCAACGATGACAATCCCATGCTCACTGTTGTTGCCGACACTTGCGGTGACCATGACACTTTGGGTTCCGCCTGCTCCTGCGAAAGCAACACTTGCCGCTACGCTCTGGACAAGCGTTATATGCACGCCTGCCGCGAATCTTTTTTGAAGGTTCTTCTGGAAACTGAAAATCTGGATAAGCGCGACCAGGTCAACAACCTGAACTTCTTCATGTACGTGCCCTTCGATGAACAGGGCAACCTGAACTTTGCCGACGGTATTTCTAGCCCGGGCAAGTATGTGGAAATGCGTGCCGAAATGGATGTGCTTGCAGTCGTTAGCAACTGCCCGCAGCTCAACAACCCCTGCAACGCCTACGACCCCACCCCCGTCCGCATGCTCATCTGGGACTAGTTTAGACGAGAGAACGCTCGCAAGCGAGCTACAGACGAAAGACGAGAGATTAATAATGGCGACTTCGTCGCAAAGAGATGAAAAAATGAATTCCAAACTTCTTGAAAGTTCCCGTAGGGTTGAAGACGCGGTCTTCGATGTGACGGTGAATGCGGGCGACGGCTACATGCTGCCTCTGAAGAAGGGACAGATTCTTCGCATGATTGACGTTTGCGGAAACCAGTCCGGCGACGTGCAGATTTATAATCAGCACGACAAGACTGAACGCTATAATGCCAACAACACCATTACCGCCCAGGCCAACACCATGATTGAATTGGGTACGGTGATTCGCAGCAACCGCAACAACCCCATGCTGACGGTGATTGCCGATACCTGCGGCGAACACGATACTCTTGGCAGCGGCTGTTCTGCCGAAGGCAACTGTGTGCGTTATACCGACAAGACTCGTTACATGCACAGCTGCCGCGACACCTTCGTTCGCACCTTGCAGGATTTCGGCATGAGCAAGCGCGATCAGACTTGCAACCTGAATTTCTTTACCAAGGTCATTTTAGACGATACCGGTCGTCTGGAATTTGCCGATGGTATTTCGGGCCCGGGCAAGTATATCGACATGCGCGCCGATATGGATGTGCTGTTCTTGCTGAGTGATTGCTCCCAGTTGAACAACCCCTGTAACGATTACAACCCCACTCCCATTCGCATGGTGGTGTGGGACGAATAGGCTGAAATAGAGAATCAAGATGAAAGAGGAACTTGTTTATCGCGGATTTACCCAGGCTGAACTGGATGCCGGTTACGACAACACCAATGCCGTTGCCGACAGTGCCGTTCAGCTGAAGGGTTTCGACCTGCGTAGCGATGCCTTGGCCAGAAGATTCGCTTCTTCCCTAGACATGACCTACGATGTTCACCCTCGGAACAAGTTCGACTTTTTTAGCTGTGGTAATCGAAAGGCCCCTCTGTTTGTCTTTATTCATGGTGGCTATTGGCAGATGCGTTGCAAGGAAACTTTCCGCTTTCTTGCACAGGGCCCTTTGGCCAACGGATTTAACGTAGCGAACATAGGCTACACTTTGGCTCCCGAAATGCCCTTGACGGGAATCGTCTACGAAATCCGTTTGGCCATAAAGGTTCTACGCAGCCGTGCCGACGAACTGGGCTTTGATGCTGATCGTATTTATGTGTCTGGCTGGTCTGCCGGCGGTCACCTTTGCACTTCTGTTCTCGACGAAACGGGTGTGCAGGGAGCCTTGGCCATTAGCGGCATATATGATTTGGAGCCTATTTCCAAGAGCTACCTGAATAAAAAATTGCAGTTGACTGCCGAAGAGATTCTTCGCCTGAGTCCTGCTCGCGCCCCCCTTGTGAGAAAGCCTGTGATCGTTGTTTCTGGAAGCAAGGAACTTCCGGAACTGCGCCGTCAGAGTCTTGAATTTGCGGCTCTTCGAGCTGCGGAACGTATACCGGGAAGCTATTCCCTGCTAGATGGCCATGACCATTTTTCAATCCTTACGGAACTGGAAAATCCCAATGGCGCTCTTTCCCGGCTACTAAACATCATGGCAGGGAAGTAAGGCGTGAGGAACGCTTCGCTTGAGGTATGAGGTCGGTGGCTTTGCCACCTAGAGGTTGAATAATATGACCTGAGAGCGCGAAAGCGCGGCCTGATACCTAAAAGGCCGTAGGCCGTCCTCAAACCAAAAAATTGTTGTGTGGATAAAAAGGAACTAAAAATGTTTAAGAAAGTACTGATTGCGAACCGTGGCGAAATTGCCTGCCGTGTCATTCGTTCTCTAAAAGAAATGGGCGTGAAGTCCGTGGCGGTTTACTCCGACCCCGACGAAACTGCCGCTCACGTCTTGATGGCTGATGAAGCTGTTCGTGTAGGCCCTGCCGCCGCCAAGGATAGCTACCTGAATGTAGATGCCATCTTGGCTGCCATTAAGCAGACCGGTGCCGAAGCCGTGCATCCGGGTTATGGTTTCTTGAGCGAAAATGCTGAATTTGCAAAGACCCTCGAAGAAAACGGTGTGGCCTTCATTGGCCCCACTCCCAAGCAACTGATTGAATTCGGTCTGAAGCATCGCAGTAAGGAACTGGCCGAAGAATTTGGTGTGCCTCTGGTTCCGGGCACAGGTCTTTTGAACAGTGTAGATGAAGCCGCAGCCGGCGCTGGTAAAATCGGTTACCCGGTCATGCTCAAGAGCACTGCAGGCGGTGGCGGCATCGGTATGTCTATTTGCCACAGCGAAGAAGAACTTCGCGAAAGCTACGACCGTATCAAGCGCCTTAGCGAAAACAACTTCAAGAACGCAGGCCTCTTTGTAGAAAAGTATGTGGAACGCGGCCGCCACGTAGAAGTCCAGATTTTCGGTGACGGCGAAGGCAATGCCGTTGTCCTTGGCGAACGTGACTGCTCTGTGCAACGCCGTAACCAGAAGGTGGTGGAAGAAACTCCGGCTCCCTGCCTTCCCCAAAAGACTCGCGAGGCTCTGCATGCTTCTGCCCTCCGCTTGGCTCAAGGTGTGCAGTACCGTTCTGCAGGTACCGTGGAATTCATTTACGATGCCAACGACGATAAGTTCTATTTCCTGGAAGTAAATACCCGCTTGCAGGTGGAGCACGGTGTTACCGAAACGGTATTCGGTGTGGATCTGGTCCGCTGGATGATCGAACAGGCTGCAGGAATCCGCCCCTTCGAAATTGGCGCCCAGTTTACCCCCAAGGGCCACGCCATGGAATTCCGCGTTTACGCCGAAGATCCGGGCAAGAACTATCGCCCCTCCAGCGGCCTCCTGACCGAAGTTTCCTTCCCCGAAGGAATCCGCGTTGATACTTGGGTTTCCCGCGGTACTGAAGTCAGCGCCTTCTACGATCCCCTGCTGGCAAAGGTCATTGTGGCCGGCGACGATCGCGAAGACAACATTGCCAAGGCCCGCGAAGTCCTGAAGCAGGTCAAGCTCTGCGGTTTCGAGACCAACATCAAGCTCTTGCAAGATGTCCTTGAAATGGATGCCTTTATTACGGGCAAGGTTTCTACCTGGATCCTGAACGATTACAAGTACGAAAATAAGATTTTTGAAGTGCTGGCTCCGGGTCTCCAGACCACGATCCAGGATTATCCGGGTCGCTTGAACCTTTGGGACGTAGGTATTCCTCCTAGCGGCCCCATGGATAACTACAGCTTCCGCTTGGCCAACAAGATTGTGGGTAATGCCGATGACGCTGCCGGTATCGAAATGACTCTTTCCGGCTGCTCTCTCGCCTTCCACACCGACACGGTGATTGCATGGGTGGGCGGTGATTTTCCGGCAAAGCTGAATGGTGCCGCATGCCCCAAGAACACTCCTGTTGAAGTTCACGACGGTGACGTTCTGAAGTTCGGCATTACCAAGATGGGTCAGCGCGCTTACCTGGCAATTCGCGGTGGTGTTGACGTTCCCGATTATCTGGGAAGTAAGTCTACCTTTACCCTGGGCGGTTTTGGTGGCCATGGTGGCCGCGCCCTGGCTGCAGGCGATATCCTCCACATCGGTAACGCCATTGCCACGGAACCCATGGTCCCTGCAGAGGCTGCTCTTCCGCAGATCAGTACCCAATGGGAAATCGGCGTGATGTACGGCCCTCACGGCGCTCCCGACTATTTGACCAAGGAAGACATCGATGAATTCTTCGCTGCCAACTGGGAAGTCCATTACAACTCCTCTAGAACCGGTATCCGCCTGATTGGACCTCAGCCGAAGTGGGCTCGCCCCGATGGTGGTGAAGCTGGTCTTCATCCGTCTAACTTGCATGACAACGCCTACGCTGTAGGTACTGTAGACTTTACTGGTGACATGCCCATTATCTTGGGCGTGGATGGCCCCAGCCTTGGTGGTTTTGCTTGCCCCGTCACCATCGTTTCTTCTGAACTCTGGAAGATGGGTCAGCTCCGTAGCGGTGACCATGTAAAGTTCATCCCGCTGACTGCAGAAAAGGCCGAAGAAATTCGCCTGGCTCGAGAAGCAAACCTCGCTAACGTGGCTTCTGCATCCGCTGCAATTCCTGCTCTCGTTGCTGCTCCCGTGGTAACTCCCATTATTGCAGAATTCCACAAGGAAAGCGAAATGGAACATATCGTTGTTCGTGCTGATGGCGACAACTATGTGCTGGTGGAATTTGGCCCTGCCATCATTGACCTTCGCCTCCGCTTTACTGCACACGCCTGGATGCTGGCTGTAAAGGAACAGATGGCTGACCTGGTCATTGATGTGACTCCGGGTATTCGCTCTATCCAGATTCATTTTGACGTAACCAAGATCCGTCAGGGTGAAATGCTGGCAAAGCTTGCTGACCTTGCAGAACACCTGAAGAAGAATAAGGTTACCAAGGTTCCCACCCGTACCGTTTACCTGCCCCTTTCCTGGGATGACCCCCAGACTCGCGTGGCTATCGAAAAGTACGTCACCACCGTTCGCCCCGGTGCTCCCTGGTGCTGCCCCAACAACATTGAATTCATCCGCCGCGTAAACGGCCTGGATTCCATCGCCGATGTAAAGAACATCGTGATGAACGCCGACTACCTGGTCATGGGCCTTGGCGACGTTTACCTGGGCGCCCCTGTGGCAACTCCGCTGGATCCCCGCCACCGCCTGGTGACTACCAAGTACAACCCCGCCCGTACCTGGACTCCCGAAAACGCAGTGGGTATCGGTGGCGCATACATGTGCGTCTACGGCATGGAAGGCCCTGGCGGTTACCAGTTTGTCGGACGTACCGTTCAGATGTGGAACCGTTTCAAGAAGACAAGCGACTTTACCTTGCCTTACCTGCTCCGCTTCTTTGACGTGGTCAAGTATTACGAAGTGGGTGCCGATGAACTCCTGCAAATGCGCAAGGACTTTATTGCCGGAAAGTTCCATGTGAAGATCGTCGAAAGTTCCTTCGACATCACCGAATACGAAAAGTTCCTGGCCGAAAATGCAGAAACCATCAATGCTTTCGAAACCAAGCGCAAGAACGCCTTCGAAGAAGAAAAGCAGCGCTGGATTGCAAACGGACAGTTTACTTTCGAAAGCCATAGCGCCGACGCAGCCCCCGCTGCCGAAGTGACTCTGGCCGATGGTGAAGAAGGCGTGTACAGCCCTGTGGCAGGCTCCCTCTGGAAACTGGTGGTTTCTGAAGTGGGTGCCAAGTTCAAGGCCGGCGACACCCTTGCCATCCTCGAAAGTATGAAGACCGAAATCCCGGTGGTTGCCGACGAAGACGGCGTCATCACTCAGGTCTTTGGCAAGCAAGGCGGCGAAATCCGCTCCGGCCAATGCCTCTTCGCTGTAAAAGCTAACTAACAAAAATCCCCGACTCCGTCGGGGACTCCCTTTGAACTCCACATAACAAGAAGCCCGCCCCGGTGAAAGCCGAGACGGGTTTTTGTTATAAACTAAAGCTTATTCTCTTCGTTGTTTTCTAACAATGAAATTTTCGATTCCATTGTCATTTTAAAGTTGTTGAATAAATCTATATAGCTGGAGTAAATTCGGTCAAGAACTAAATTAAATGCATCTTCATCATAAATATGAGTTGCTGAGTTTCGGTCTTTCAACATTTGGAGCCAAATAGATTCATCGTTCAGAAAACCAAACTTAAATCCTGCGCGTAAAATTTCTCTAGGGGAACCATTTTCTGCTTCTTCAATGCCGTGATCTCTCATCAATTCTTGAAGAGTTTTCCAAGCTAGTTCAAATGTCAAACCGAATTGACCTATAACTCCTGTCCTGTAAATTTCATCGGCTAGAGCCTTTGCCTTTTCGGATTTCCTTAGTATTTCAAAACAGTTTTTGAAATTTTCAAACTTCTGCATAAAGGCAAACTCCTTCTCGCTCTATATTCTGCTTCAGTTTCTGAGAGACAACGGTTCCCATGTCGACAACGTCGAATGATAAAAGGGAATCTGCTTCATCTTCGAGCATAAACTGAAATTCAGCGACATTCTTTCCGAAAACGGCCAAATCCACATCGCTACGATCTCTATGAGAGCCTCGGGCTCGAGATCCAAACAACACAACACGATTCAACTTGCATACCTTTGCAAATTGAATTATCTGCTGCAGCAATGTTTCAGGAATATTCACCATACTCTCAATATAATAACAAAAAACTGCGCCGTAACGGTGCAGTTTTTTTATAGAGAGGTTTAAAGTTCTTATTTATGAAGTGGGTGCCAAGTTCAATGTTTGGGGTGTTGCCTGTTAAACTATATGTTTTTATATTCTAAGCATTCTCATCCGGCATTCGTGCGCGGCCATTCACTCTCTGCTTGCTGCTCGCGGCACTTGGCTTTCGACTTTACTGAAGCAAGATCGCTGCAGGTTACCTGGGAAAGCGCTTCCTGAGTATGTAACGTAGGGCTCCCGATTTCAATGGATTTTTTGAAATCGGCTCCACAACGTCAACTTTTATACTCAAGAGGAATCCCATGGTCAGAACGGTATCTCACGCCGATTTTGGCGTTATTTTGAACCAGGACCTTCCGGAACAGGAAATTCCGGAACTTCTGCGCCACTCCACCTTCCTTTCTGCAAAAGAAAATACAGCCTTCATCAGGCTTTTTGAATCCAAGGAAATCCTGATTGATTTTCTGAATGCCGTACTCCGTCTTGATGAGAAGGACTCCATCACGGACGTAGAACACATGAACCGCGACTTGGCTGTCATCTACCCCAGCGACGATATCGTAGGAGTAGACGTTCGCGCCAGGACAAAGAACGGTGAATACATCGATGTTGAAATGCAGAGATTCGGGCACACTCATTTCAAGGACCGTGTAGTTTTGTACGGCGCTGTCATGGCCGCCGAAGCCCACCGCGAAGAGCTGCTTTCCCTGAAGAAGCGCCGCAGGGAGCTCTCCCTCAAGGAACGCTACCGCATGCCTAAGATTTATAGCATCTGGATTTGCGAGAATGCCTCCGACGGCAACAAGGACTATCGCGACTCCTGGGGAATCTACCGCAAGAGCGACCTGGGAAACAAGGACGCCTTGCCCGTAAGCCATGTTTTGAATTATATTTTCATCAAGCTGCCGAAGCTGAAAGGAGCGAAGGACGTGCCCGAAAGGGAACGCGAATGGATGGACTTCATCGACAACTGCGGCAGTCGCGACGAAATTCCCAGCACCGCCCAGGGCGCCATCCGCGACGCTTATGAACGGCTGCGCATCCGCAGGACTCCAAAAGAGATTCTTGAAAGGCAGGCTTTTTCTATGATGACTCAATATGATATCGATTGCTGCATTGACGATGCCATCAATGAAGGCTTGAAAAAAGGCATTGAGCAAGGCATTGAACAAGGCATTGAACAAGGGTTAGAAAAAGGTCATGCTGATGGCATTCAAGTTATGCGTTCTCTTGGGGTTTCTGAAGATAAAATAGAGGAAGCTAAAAAAATGTTGGAAATGCTCGCGGACAAATAATTCTGTTTGGCATATTATTGCAAAAAAAACTGCGCCGTAACGGTGCAGTTTTTTTTGTAGAGATGAATAAAGTTCTTATTTATGAACGTACTTGCGCCAGTCGCCGTATTCGGAGATGTCGGTGGCGGTTCCTTCGAAGGCCATTACCGAGATGCTTCCGTCGCCGATAAATCCGGGGACCATGCGGCCGTCAGAAAGCTTGATCTTTCCGATGCCGAGAGGGGCGGGGATGGCGGCGACGAACTTGCCGAATTCTTCGGGAGTAAGGGCGTAAAGCTCCACATAGAAGCTGCTGTTGCCGGCGATCATGGCAGGCTTCTGGATAGTGCCATCCTTGAAGGCGTACATCTTGTATTCGGCAGCAGTCTCTGCAGCACCTAAAAAGTCTGCGGTTTCCAATTGATAATGCAAAGGTTCACCCTTCAGGTGGGCTCCGCACACCGCCAGAGGAATCTTTTCGCTAAGGAAGGGCGTTACCTTTTCGGCGACATCCAGCAACTTGAAATCATCAAAAGCGTGGCCTACGATGGTTACGCCAAAGGGGAGCTTGGGTGCGTTGGGGTCGGTGCTGTCGGCCACGCCTGCGGGGATAGCCAATGCAGAATAATCCAGCAAGTTCATGTAGTTGGTATAATAACCCAAGTTACTGTTCAGCCTGATGGGGTCGGCGTTCACTTCGGCTGTCTTGTAGATGGTGCCGGCCGTAGGCGTAAGCAGGACATCTACCTTGGCGAATTCACGGTCGGCGATTTTCTTCTTGGCTTGCAAGGCGTGGAACCCGGCGAAAACTTCGGAGGGGTGGGGCGTTACCTTGGGGCTAATGATCTGCTTGGTAACGGGGAAGATTTCATCGGGATGTTCCTCGATGAACTTGCCCACGGCATCGTAGCGTTCGAAAACCCAGGGGCCTTCATAAAGCAGGCGGGCTGCTTCCAGGAAGGGGGTAAAATGAATCGTCACCTTGGTACCGCCAGCCTTTTCGAATGCCTCGACGGCGCGGTAGAAGGCCGCCTTGTAACCCTCATTCCCAAAGAAGTTCAGCTCGCTTTCTTCGGGAACACCGAAAGTCCAATTTTCGGGGAGCCTCGGCGCAGCCCCCCTTGCGTTCACGGCATCCTCGTTCCAGGGGGCCACTCGTGAGTAGGCATCTTCGCTATCTTCGGCCCCGGCGATGTTCAATACATAGCGGGCGTCGCTGTTATCCAATGCAAAAATGCTGACGCAATCCAGACTGCGGCAAGCGGGAATCACGCCGCTGGTGCTAAGCAAGCCGCGGGTAGGCTTTACTCCCACAAGCTTGTTGAATGCGGCGGGAACTCGTCCAGAGCCTGCCGTATCTGTACCCAGTGAAAAACTGCAAAGACCGTAGGCCAATGCGGCGGCAGAACCGCTGCTGCTTCCGCCCGAAACATATTCCGGCGCATGCCTGTTGGGGATGCATCCGTAAGGGGAACGCACGCCCACAAGCCCCGTGGCAAACTGATCCATGTTGGTCTTGCCCATGGGAATTGCTCCCGCCTCGATCAAACGTTCCACCACGAACGCGGACTTCTTGGGCATATAGGCGTAGGCGGGGCAGGCCGAAGTACTTTCCATGCCTTCGCAGTCGATGTTATCCTTGATGGCAAAGGGAATACCGAACAAAGGCTTATCTGCAGGAATCTTGAAACCGTTGCCGCTGCCGGCGAAACTTTCCAATGCGGTTAGATATTTTTCCAGCTGTTCCTTGCTGGTCTTTGCAATCCAGATTTCCTTGGGGGCCGCCTCCATGGCGTCGCGCAATTTTTGGACAACTTCTCGCGGCGATGTTTCGCCCTTTTCGTAGGCGGAGCGGAGACTTGAAATTCTGAGATCTAGAACACTAAAACTTTTTTGGGCCATGGCGGCCTCCTTGTAGGATGCGGCCGGCTGCAGTTTTGACTGGCGTCTCGACTCGAATTAGACTTATTAAATTACCTTCATAAAGTAGCTCAAGCCCTATGATTTGGCAATAGAAAACTTCATGTTTTTTATAAAAAGTGCAGAAATCAAAAACACAAAATGTAAAGAATTACATAGGGTGGAAAATGCTTTTTTTAGTGTAGATATAGAGATTATATGAGATACTTCACAAAATCAGCTTTTAAAGAAGCACTTCTTTGCCCCGCTAGGTTAAACTATTACCACAATGATGAATACGCTAACCAGGCCGTGTTTATGGTGTTGGATCCATTTCAGGAAAGGCTGATGTAGGTGGAATCTATGGTTATAATAAAGAGGGCGTAACTAGTTCCGCATATAGTACAGGAAAAGTTGATGGCGATACCCTCGTGGGTCTCATGATCGGTTATAACTATAACTCCACTATGGCCGACTGCTACTATCTGGAACAAGGTGAACAGGAACCCTTTGGCCATAACGATGGCGGTGGCGTAGCCACCCCCAAGACCTCAAAAGAAATGAAAACCAAGAAGTTCGCGGAACTCCTTGGTGACGATTTTACATACGATTCCGACTTGAATGACGGATATCCCGTGTTGAGCTGGGAGAAGGATTAGTCTTTTAATAGCAACACTGCATCTACAATCTGCTCCCCATACGCCTGCTCCAAAACGTCCTGTAGCCATCCCGCTATCCACACACTCCATATCCAACTCCCCGTCAATATCGAGGCAAGCCGGCTTAAAAGTATTCCACAGCACATAATCGGTATACCCCGCCTCGATATCCTCGCGAAGTAAGTTGTCGCCGCTCCCCGGTAATGCTGTGGCCGTTCCCTAAAGCTGTGCTAAAGTTTTTTGATGGATCTCGTTCGGGGATCGACAGTAAAGGTTTTCGGGGCTTCCAAACCAATAATCAGCAACAGTGTTGGCAATTGATTGTACATGGGGGCAAGATGCTGAATCCCGCAGAAGTTTGTATGGCCTTTTCGACATGATTAAGCTCGGACGCCAGGCATCGCCTTTGTAGGCTTCGTCTTTGAAGATGGGGCAGTCTGTATTCCATTGCAAGGATGTCAAACGTTCTTTTAAAAGCTCAAAAATGGACTCGGAAAGGCTATTTTTGAAATTTTGGATTAAATCTTCATCCTGTATTGAATCAATGGCTGTTAATACCTCTCTGTAGAGAGACGAGTATTTTTCAGTTTTCTTGAAGATCGTTTCTGCGTTTCTGTGGCTATATTTTTTTAATAACATAAGGTGGAAGCCCTCCTAAAAATATTATGGAAATGAGAGTCGCTAGTCCCCTAGAAGAAAAACAGTATCCAGGCTCCTGTCGCCATACGCCTGCTCTAGAACACTCTTCAGAATGTCCTGCGTGTTATCCCGGCCTTGAACCGTATAGAATTGTTGGCAACTTGTTGCCTTACAATTCTTAGGTTCGAAGGAGCAGGGCCTAGCATTCTGTAGAATCTCCCGCGCGAGTCCGAACCGCTTCGCGGCTTCACGCCCTAACGCGTCGCAGAATAAATTCGTTTTTCCGCAAATAAAAATGCAATGTCAGAAATGAATGACAAGTACCTCGTGCTGGGATGAGAAAAGTAATTTTTACAAAGAATTCCTGTGCAAATGAGACGTTTGCTGCGTGTATATAAGCAGGTAGGAACTGTTCTACCTGCGAACCGGCCGCGTCGCCGGAATAAAAGAACAATACATGAACAAACGGAAACACGACGGATTCCTGAAATACGTCTACTCGAGACCCGTGAACACGAAGGCACTTTTTGAGATTGCGTCAAAGACAAACCGGAACCTGGCAGACATCCTTGCGGAAGTGGACCTAGACACATTGGAGGAAATCCCTGAGGCCTTCGACGAAGTTGGCGAGCGTGGCGAAGCAGATCTTGCCTTCAAGGTAAAGGCTCTTGACGGCAGCGAAATGCGCTTTGGTCTGCTGCTGGAGCACAAGTCTTCGCCCAGCGACGGGATTATGTCGCAGATAGGCAAGTATGCTATCAACGTGATGGTTGACAAGAGCAATTCCGAATACGGCTGGCTGCCAACAAAGGCGGTTGTCGTTTATAACGGAATCGCCCCTTGGGATCCGCTGGCGCAGTACAAGAACATCCATGCCATGTACAACGGACGCATTCCGCATTTCGAGTTCGCATTCGTGAACCTGGCGGAAATTGACGATGAAATTTGCCTTGCCCACAGCAACGCCGAGGCTGCCATTGGTGCCATCACCATGAAGTACGCTTTCGACATGATAAAGTACGAGTCGCTGCTGCCTGAGATGGAGAAAAAGTTGCGGACGTTGCCCAGCAGCGAAAGCGCTTGCCTTGTTGGCAAGATTGAGTTATATTTGAGGGAGTACATTAGCCCTGAGGCATTGGAGGTTCTGAAAATGGCATTCCAGAGTATTGGACAAAGGCTTGGCTTTGTAAGCGCCGGAGACGCATACCGTGCCCTTGAACGCAAGGTTCGCAGGATGGAGTCGGCAAGCAAGGCGAAGGATGCCAAACTGGCCGAGAAGGACAACGCCCTCGCCGAGAAGGACAACGCCCTGGCCGAGAAGGACAATGCCCTCGCTGAGAAGGACGCGCTGATCGCCGCTCTTCAGGCAAAGCTGGCAGAAATGAGCAAATAACCACAAGGACCCCGCGGGGGTCCTTTTGTTTGCCTTGTCAGCAAGATTGAGTTATATTTGGATGAGTATGTCAGCCGCAAGGCGTTGGAGGTTCTGAAAATGGCATTCCAGAGTATCGGACAAAGGCTTGGCTTTGTGAGCGCCGGAGACGCATACCGTGCCCTTGAACGCAAGGTTCGCAGGATGGAGTCGGCAAGCAAGGCGAAAGATGCGGAAATCGCCGAAAAGGACAATGCCCTGGCCGAAAAGGATCGCAGAATTGCGGAACTTGAAGCCAAGCTCGCTGAAATGCAGAAATAGAACGAAAGGACCCTTGCGGGTCCTTTTTTGCAAATGGCGGCGCATCCTCACCACAGAAGCGGGATTCAAACTTTTTCCCGCGAGAGGGGAAAAGTTTTTTACAAAGATTTCTTGTGTAAAAGGGAAGTTTGCTGCGTGTATATAAGCAGGTAGAAACAGTCCTACCCGCGAACCGGCCGCGTTGTTTAATTACGAATTATGAAGTATGAATTATGAGAAATAGAGTGCTAGAGAACAAGTGTTTGGCTTTTGCCATTCGAATAGTGAACCTTCATCAGTTTCTACAGCAAACTTCAAAAGAGTTTGTATTGTCAAAACAAATTCTTCGAAGTGGAACTAGCATTGGAGCCAATGTTGCCGAAGCAATCTACGCACAAAGTAGGGCAGATTTCTTTTCGAAAATTGGTATTGCGAAGAAGGAAGCTGCAGAAACCGTTTATTGGCTAAAACTTTTGCAAAAGACAAACTATATTGATTCAAGACAATTTGATTCAATGAATGCCGATAACCAGGAATTACTCAAGATTTTAACTGCGATATCAAAAAGTTGCCGTTGCGAAAAACCGTCCTCTTGACTAGCGTTGTGGATTTTCTTATCATATAAGATTGATGATCGGTTTTTCCAACCTTTGGTCAACCTCACTGCTTATAATGGGGTTAATCGGCTGTAATCACCGGAAAATCTCGTAATTCATAATTCGTAACTAGTAATTGAGGCGAAGCCTCCATGGAGCGCTATATGACATGGGAACAGGAAATCCAGCTCGCCAGGGAAGATGAACGCGAAAAAGAGCGCGAGCGAAACCAGAAGATTATCGCCGCAAAGGACGAAACCATCGAAAAGCAAGAACGCGAGATTGCCGAACTCAAGGCGAAGCTTGCTGAAATGCAGAAATAGAACATAAGGACCCCTTGTGGGTCCTTTTTTGCAATTGGCGGCGCATCCTCACCATAGAAGCGGTATGGCGCCTGGGGCGTTCTCCCCGTAGGCGAAGCGCATCACCGTTCCCAGGACATCGAAAGAATCTTCCTTCAGCAAAATCATCCCGCTGTCGATACATTCCATGGGCATGTCCCCGTTGATATCCAGACTCTCCGGCGCGAGCCTGTTCCAGATGACATAATCCGTGTAGCCGTCGGCAATATCGTCGCGCGTCAAGTTGTCACCCGTGCCCGGCTGAATCTTGAGAAATTCCCCGCCACATGTCATCCCGGGCTTTGACCCGGAATCCCCCTTTCTCGGGATAAAGTCGGGAGGTCGTTCTTTAGATCGTCAAGGGGAAAATTTTGAGGGCGTTCCCCGGCTCCCCGGAACCGCGCTAAAGAAAGGCCGCCGGGGTCGGGCATTTGCGTTATCGGCTCGCACTGCTCGCCGTCCGTTCAGCCTCGCGCTCCCATCCTGTGTGTCACCCTGAGCGTAGCGAAGCGAAGGCAATATAGAATTGTCGGCAACTTGTTGCCTTACAATTCTTAGGTTCGAAGGAGCAGGGCCTAGCATTCTGTAGAATCTCCCGCGCGAGTCCGAACCGCTTCGCGGCTTCACGCCCTAACGCGAAAGCAGGGTGAAAACAGCACTTGATGCAGATGCGGGACTGCGCCTCTTTTTACAGAGCCTGTATTTCTTCGGGAGTGAGGCCGGTTTGTTTTGAAATGACCTCTACGGAAACGCCTGCATCGCGGAACGCCTTGGCAAGTTCTTTGTTGGCCTCGGCGCGGCCTTCTTCCTTGCCTTCGGCTTTCCCCTGTAGGTAGGAGCCTTGCTTTTCGTAAAGCATGTCTGTCATGTTGTCTACCTCCAGGAGTAAAAGTTCATCGGTGTACCCCACAAAAGATACATCTTTTGCGAAGTCTTCGTCAAGGAGATTTCCCGCTTTTTCCTCGTCGATGGTCTTGTCTTCCAACACATCACGAAAGAGCCGCAGCATTTCTGCGCGGGGCGACATGTCCCGAGCGGCAATGCGATTTTCTTCTTGCAGACGGTCGTCCATGCGGAAAAACTTCGACATTTCCACAAGGAACACATCAATCTTCTTGAATGGATATTTACGGTTCCGCATTACCTGGCACTGATGAAAATAAGTGTCAGGCTCCAGCGGGAACTGGTCATCCACAAGCAGAGAAAGCACATAGATATGCGGCAGCTCGTAACTCTTGTTTTTCTTCACCTGGTTATTCACGATGCGAGATGTGTAATAAACCAGACGGTCCATGAACAGGGTGTTGAAATTCTGCTGCACTTCGATGACCACGGGTTCGTTCGCCTGATTGTATCCGTAAATGTCAAAAATGTTGGTCTTGTTGTCCAGTACGCCAGGCTGTTCCTGAACGCCCAGGGTGAACTTCGTAATCGCCTTGCTCCCAGTGAGCCCGAGCATGGCGTTCAAGAACTTAATCGTGCGCTCGGGCTTGCCTTCGCTCGCCATCAGCATCTTGAAGATGCCATCGCTGAACGGATAGACATTCCTATAGATTGCACGGTACTTGGGGAGATTCTCGGGATGTTCCTTGAGATCGCGGGCCATGGCCCAGAATTGACTTCTATTCATTCTTCCTCCAGTCGCTACAGGCATGAAAAAGCGACGACTTGATTAGTGTTCTTTTGTTCACTACAAAATCTATGCAAAAAATTGAGCCCCGTCAAGACCCCGCGAAAAATTTTTTTCTCTTTGCAAACTATAGGCGACAGCGCATCCTCACCATAGAAGCGGGATGGCGCCTGGGGCGTTCTGCCCGTAGGCGTAGCGCATCACCATTCCTAGGACATCGAAAGAATCTTCCTTCAGCAAAATCATCCCGCTGTCGATACATTCCATGGGCATGTCCCCGTCGATATCCAGACTCTCCGGCGCGAGCCTGTTCCAGATGACATAATCCGTGTAGCCGTCGGCAATATCGTCGCGCGTCAAGTTGTCACCCGTGCCCGGCTGTACTCGCTTCGCTCTTCTTAAAGTGTTTTCCCTCACTTTTGCGACTCCCTTTTGGTTACATCTTCCCGTAGGCACAAATAAAAGATTATTTTCTCATTGAAAGGAGAATTTTATGCGTTGTTTGCCGCTTTTTGTGTCTGCGATTTTTGGCTGTTCCCTTCTGGGAGCTTGTTCCTCTAGTACAGTCCCCGCCACGGAGGACGACGATGATGAGTTTTCTTCTAGCAGCAAAACGAAAAATTCCAGTAGTTCCGTGAAGGGTGAAGGATCCGGCAGCGAGTCCGGCGGCATTGACAATGAATGCGTGGGCGAAACAGGTAATCCCTGGGATGGAACCACCGCCAAGAAATTCGCATGCGGCACCGGCACGAAACTCAGCCCCTATATGATCCTTACCGCTGAACAGCTGGCCCACCTCTCATTTATCGTAGGCGCGAAGGATAAGGATTACGACGGCAAGTATTTCAAGCTGGGTGCCGACATCATCTTGAACGAAGGCGACATCATTGACGAAAATGGCGCCTTGGTGGCCGATTCCACCAAGTTGCACAAGTGGACCCCCATTGGTAATTCCAATGTCGCCTTTACCGGAAACTTCGATGGAGATGGCCATTCCGTGAGCGGAATGTTCATTAACACCACCAGTACACACAACGGATTGTTTGGAAATTCCAGTGGGACAATTCAAAATTTTATTGTTGAAAATTCTTGGGTTCAGGGTGGAAATTATACAGCTGCAATCGTTGGTGCAGTTTCTGGATCAGTATCTAAGGTTGAAAACTATGCTTCTGTTACGAGTACTTCCGACTATGTAGGTGGAATTGCTGGTTTAGCAAAGTGTGCACCGTCTAAGACTGTGTATGTCAAAAATTCTAAGAATCATGGTGAAGTGAAGGGACGGGATGAAGTTGGTGGGGTAATGGGAAATTCGCATTGCGCTTATATCGATTCCCTGTACAATTATGGTAGTGTTGAAGGCCGAAATATAGTCGGCGGAATTTCGGGTCGTGCGGGATATACTTATGTGAGTTCTTATTTGTTGACTTGTAAGTATGCAGAAAATTATGCTGAAGTTGTGGGCGTTAATAATGTTGGCGGCATTTTTGGAGTGGCTGGTTATGCAAGTCCAAACATATCTGGAAATAGTGTAATAACAACATTGGAGTCTGCAAAGAATGGTGGAAATATTGTTGGTGAAAAAAGTGTTGGGGGAATAATTGGGTCGGGTAACCAAATAAAAATTATTCGTGCAGCAAATCTAGCTTCAGTAGAAGGTATTGAGTTCGTTGCAGGAATTGTGGGCAGCTTGATTTCGTCCTCTACAACATCATTGTATAATACGGGTGATATTTCTGGAACGCTGCGTGTCGGCGGTGTATTCGGTTCTAATTCTGAAGGTGTAATCAGCTCCGCATATTCTACCGGCAAGGTTGATGGCGATTCTCTGGTGGGCCTGATGATTGGCTACAACTACAATACCACCATGGCTGACTACTATTACTTAAAGCAGGGCGACCAGGAACCCTTCGGCCTGAACAATGGCGGTGGTGTTGCCACCCCCAAGACTGAAGAAGAAATGAAGTCCCAGGAATTTGCAGAACTCCTTGGCGATGACTTTGTGTATGATTCAAAAATGAATGACGGATATCCAGTGCTAGAATGGGAAAAGTAATTTTTACAAAGATTTCTTGTGCAAAAGGGAAGTTTGCTGCGTGTATATAAGCAGGTAGAAACAGTCCTACCCGCGAACCGGCCGCGTCGCCGGATGTACAGGAACTTTTCATGAGCGAAAGCAAGACTTCGGAGGACTTTGGCACTGGAGCCGGAGGCATCTCAAAATTCACCATCACCAACAGTTTCGTGTTCCCGCTGGTCATGAGCCACAAGGAAATCGCCAAGCCCTTCATCGAGGCCGCCCTCGGCATCAAGATCTACGACCTGAAGGAGCCCGAGCAGGAAAAGACGGAACAGGTGGGCGTCTTCAACAAGAGCGTCCGCTACGACGTGTTCACCCAGCAGATCGACGAGAAAGGCAAGACCATCCGTTCTTTTGATTTGGAGATGCAGGTGAAGGACACAAAGGAACTTCCCAAGCGCGCCCGCTACTACCAGTCCATTCGCGACACTCACGAGCTGCACAGGGGCACCATGTACAAGAGTCTCAAAGACCAGTACGTGCTTTTCATCTGCCCAGATGACATCTTTGGGAAGGACCAGCCCATCTACAGTTTCCAGAATTTCGCGGTGGAGAATAAAGATGTCGCTTTGAACGACCGCACCTTCAAGAATTTTTATATCTTTAACGAGTATAAGAAACTTCCGGACGAGCATCCCCTCAAGCCGTACCTGAAGTATTTCGCAACCAACACTGCTGACTCCACGGAGACCGAGGAAATCGACACCAAGGTAAAGTGGTACCAGACCGACAACCAGACGCAGGAGCGTTACATGACATGGGAACAGGAAATCCAGCTCGCCAGGGAAGATGAACGCGAAAAAGAGCGCGAGCGAAACCAGAAGATTATCGCCGCAAAGGACGAAACCATCGAAAAGCAAGAACGCGAGATTGCCGAACTCAAGGCGAAGCTAGCTGAAATGCAGAAATAGAACATAAGGACCCCACGCGGGTCCTTTTTTGCAAATGTCGGCGCTTCCTCACCATAGAAGCGGTATGACGCATGGGAGTTCCCCGGCCCCTACGTATCAATGTATACGAACGACTGTGGTGCTGCTGTGATTCCGTATTCAGAAAGATCCTTGGCCTTCTTGAATTTTTTCACCTCGCCCAGCTGATAAGCGTAAGCAAATTCCTTCTGCGAAAAATATGCTGAATACTTTTCGTGGGATATTCCAGAGAATTCCTTGGTCTTTTGCCAAAGCTTGGATGGTGTCTCCTTGAGCACCCCAAGCACCGCGACGGAGGCCACGACCTTCATTTCAGGAAATGTGGAATAAATCAGAATTTGATCCACTTGGCGCTTTGCCACCTGGCGACGAAACTCGAACTTCTTGGTTCCTGCAAGAATCCTGTTGGAATACTCGGGCTTGATTGATAAAAGAATCGTACACATATATCACTCTCTGCAAAATTTAACAACTGTTTTGGAATCCTGCAGAATCTTGTCGAAATGGATTTTACAACTCCGCGGTAATGATATGCTTCTTGAAATAGACGTCAAAATTTTCGAAGGAAAGATCTTCTTTTTTGAAGGCCTCTATCTCCTTTTCCCATCGGGCGGATTGCTCCGTGGTATTTAGCTCGTTGAAATAGTCTGCAACCTCTTTGTTGTTTAGAATATTGGTGAGCGGCAAGAACTGAAAATCAGGGAACTTTTCGTAGACTTTTTGAAGATTCTTTACATATTTAGATTGATTTGCTGCAATTATGTCGATGTATTCATTTACCAGGCGGCTGTATTTGTGAGCTATGTTTTCTAGAACCTGGAGTAACTTTTCATCGTCAAACAATAGGCGAGCTTCATCTAGCGATCTGTAAAGTTTGTCCGCGTGGTCCAGCATGATGACGGGAAAATTTTCTGGCTGTCCCATTTTCATTTTCTGCAGCACGGCATTGATGTTCAACTTGTTTAGACACGACGCAAAGACATTGTATATCTCCAGCAATTTTTCTTGACGCACCAGCATACAGTCTCTGTTGTGTATCCGCTTTTGTAGTTTATTTTGCGAAAGACCAAGATAGAGCGTGACGATTAGTGTTGCGATCGGCGCGAGTATAGTCGCGATGGGTGCGAGATCATTTGGATCAAATGGCATGTTTCCTCCTTGAAGAATCTATACAACTTAATATGGAAAAATCTTTGAGAAGCGGCAAGATGCATTTGGGGGACAAATAGGGACGGAAAGGTATAGAAGGGTATTGAAAGGTGTTAAGGAGGACAGAGGAGTATAGAGGGGAAAAAAGGTGTATTTTAGTGTTTTTTTTAAAATAAAAAACGGAATAATTCTATATTACATCTTGGTGAGTTGTACGCTTGCTGTAATTGGTTTTTTTGTATCGTTGAAAAGGGAATGGCTCAATAGTGCGTTACATTGATATTTTTGCAGGATGTGGTGGCTTATCTGTCGGTTTGCAAAATGCTGGCTGGCAGGGGTTGTTTGCTATTGAGAAAAATCGAGATGCTTTTTCAACATTGAAATACAATTTGATTGATTCGCAAAATCATTTTAATTGGCCGGAATGGCTAGATGTTTGTTCGCACGATATTAAAGAGGTCCTAAAAAAGAATAAGGATGATTTAGAGGCTCTTCAAGGTTCTGTGGACTTGGTTGCAGGAGGTCCGCCGTGTCAGGGATTCTCGTTAGCGGGGAAACGAGATACGAAAGATGAACGTAATAAGCTGGTTAAGTCATATTTGGAATTTATTGAGTATGTAAAGCCAAAAGCGTTAATCTTAGAAAACGTTCATGGATTCACTGTGAACTTTAAAGGTAATCGAGGATCTATAAAGAAGTATTCCACCTATGTCGTAGAAAAGTTGGAAGAACTTGAATATAAAGTAGCTTCTTATATAGTAGATGTTTCTGAATTTGGGGTGCCTCAAAAACGCAAGCGTTTTATTTTAATTGCAATGCGAGATAAAGATCCTGAATTAGTTTTTCAAAGACTAAGACAAAACAGAGCTTCGTTTTGTACGGAACATGGCATAGGTATGAAGACGACTATTAGGGAAGCTTTGAGCGATCTCGAAAAAAAGAACGGAGAATGCCCCTCGCCAGATTCGAAAAATTTTAAGGCTGGTTTATACGGGGAGGCTGAGTCCGGTTATCAAAGATTGATGAGAAAATCCTTGAGTGATTTATCAACTGCTGTTGATAGTCATCGTTTCGTGAACCATTCCAAAACAATTGTGAAGCTGCATGAAGATCTATTGGCGAAAGCTCCTGCGGGGAAAAGAATTATTCCTTCGGATGGTTACGTTGAAAATTTAAAGAGACGAGGTGTTACTGTTTTAGACGCAAACGCCCAAGCGCCAACAATTACATCTATTCCCGATGAATTGGTTCATTACAAAGAACCCCGCATATTGACAGTAAGAGAACAAGCACGAATTCAAAGTTTTCCCGATTGGTTTGAATTTAAGGGGAAGTATACATCTGGTGGCAAGCTGAGAAAAAAAGAAGTTCCTCGTTATACTCAGGTCGGAAATGCCGTACCCCCGTTGTTCGCCGAACAAGTTGGTAAAGCCGTAATGGAGGTTTTACAAAATGGATAAGGTTCAGTTTAAAGTTAGCTCTGCTCTAAAAAATCTTGTTGGTCAGGATTTAATACGAAACAACAATATAGCCATATTTGAATTGGTCAAGAATTCTTACGATGCCTTCGCCTCGAAGGTCGTTATTGACTTTGAACCGGATAAAATTACCATTAGCGATGATGGTAAGGGAATGTCTATTGATGATTTAAAAAACAAATGGTTGTTTCTTGCTTATTCTGCAAAAAAAGATGGCACTGAAGATATTGAAGAAGAAAAAAAGAAATCGTATCGAGATAGGATAAATCGCCATTATGCTGGCGCGAAAGGAGTTGGTCGTTTTTCTTGCGATCGCTTAGGCGCAAAGTTGGATTTGTTTACAAAAACAAAAGCGCAAAATTCTGTTGAACACCTTGCTGTTAATTGGTCCGATTTTGAAGAAGACCAGAAAAAAGAATTCATCAGTATTAATGTAAATCATGAAGTTTTAAACAAAGACTTGTTTTCTTCAAAAAAACAAAAATCTGGTACGATTCTTGAAATAACAAATTTGAGAGACACATGGAACCGAGAAACTATATTAGAGTTGAAGCGATCTCTCGAAAAACTTATAAACCCTTTTTCTGAAAAAATCAGTTTTAATATTGAGATAAAATGCGAGTCAGAAAAGAAACGTGATCTTGATGAACAAAGAAATGGAGCTTTAGATTCAAAGATCGTAAATGGTGTTATAAAAAATAGTATCGCTCAAGTTATCAACTTGAAGACTACGCGAATTGATGTGGCCTTGAATAAGGATTTTGTTGAAACTTCAATTGTGGACAGAGGCACTGAAATATATCGAATTCGCGAAAAAAACAACTTTAAAAAATTAGAAAATGTAAAAATAAACCTCTATTTTTTAAATAAGGCTGCGAAACAAGCGTTTTCTACTCAGATGGGTGTTCAGCCCGTCAATTATGGATCTGTATTTTTGTTCCGAAATGGTTTTAGAATTTTGCCATTTGGTAATCCAGGTGATGATAGTTGGAAGTTGGATTATCGTGCTCAGCAGGGGTATAATCGTTTTCTAGGAACACGCGATCTATTTGGTAGAGTTGATGTTGTAACGGATCTAATTGATGAGTTTAAGGAAGTTTCTAGTCGAGATGGAGGACTGATTCAGTCTGAAACGACTTTGCAGCTGTATCGTTTTTTTGAGATTGTTCATCATCGTTTAGAACGATACGTTGTTGGCGTTCTTTGGGGAGAAGGATTCTTAAAAAGGCAATATTTTAAGAATGTTTTGGAAGTTCAAAAGAATAGAGAGGTCCTTGGCAAGGATAAGGATCAAGATTCTGCAGATTATGTGATTAATTCTAGCTTGGGCAGTAAGATTGATTTCGTTCAATTAGTTAAAACTTTGATAAGTGATAAAAATATTCAGGTCCTATATTACAATAGAGATCTTGCGAATATTTTTTCGCAGCCAACTTTATTTGATAATGCTAATCCGCAAGTGATTAGTGATTTGGAACGAATAGCTGAGCAGACAAATGATAGCTCGTTGATGGCTTCCGTAGAGGATGCAAAAAGACAGCTTGCGGAAATGCAGAAAGAAAAAGACGCTGCAGTACGTAGAGCAGAAGAAGCTGAAATCCGGGCTCAAAAAGCTTCATCGGAACGAGATGAAGCTAAATATGAAGCGAATGTTGCAAAATCACTGCAGAAAAAAGCTGAATCAGAAAAGCAAGAACTTCAAGGCCACTATGATCGAGTTGCATCAGAAAATCTTTTCTTGTCCTCTGATGTAAATAAGGATGTGAAACAGCTGAGCGCTTTGCAACACCATATTACCCATACATCGAGCTTTATTCATGAATTAGCTATGAAAGCTCTAGATGCGGTATCTATAGGAGATAAAGACAAGGCATCTAGCTTTATTCAACGAATTCTTTTTGAAAATACAAAAATTGCGACGTTGTCAAATTTTGTAAGTAAAGCGAATTTTGATTTAATGTCAAAAAGAATTACAAAGGATATTGTTTCGTTTATTAACGAATACATGGAAAATGTGTATTCTCTAGCTAACAATGATATGAACATTCAGGTTGAGAAAACAGATGTTTCTCTTAGCATGCTGTTTGCTCCGATAGACATAATCGTTGTTCTTGATTGTTTATTGGATAACTCGCGTAAAGCCGAAGCAAAAAATATCATAGTTCGCTGGATAGAAGATTCGGAAAACGTTAAATTGATATTTGCAGATGATGGAAAAGGAATCTCCGATGCAGTCAAACCGTACATATTTGATTATCGTTATTCCACGACAGGAGGGGGTGGGCTGGGCTTATTCCACGTCCATCAAATAAGTGAAAAAATGGGTATAAACATAAAAGTGGATAATAGAGTTTCTGGTGCTAAGTTTATTTTTGAATTTAAGAAAGAAGGGGAATAGAGAGTATGCAATATAGTATCCTTTGGGTTGATGATCGAAAAGACGAATTTTTGTCTGTAGAGATGGATCAAGAAATTGAAGAGTATGTCAGGGAACATTTTTTTGAGCCTCATCTAGATTTTTGTGAAAATGTGGAAGATGCGGAAAAATGTGTTTCGTCAAAGAAATATGATGTGATTTTCTCTGACTATAACATTGGCGAGAATAAAGATGGCCAAGATTTCATTACAGATATTCGAAAAAGTAATGTGAATGCAGAAGTTTTATTTTATTCTGCACTTCATAATCCTCCTGCTTTAGGCTTAGATAGAATATCTTTTTTAAGATTGAACTCAAGTTCTGCCTATGACGACTTAAAAGCTAAAATGAAATCTATGATTGATTTGACGCTTGAAAAATTAAATGATCTCACGAATCTTCGAGGCCTTGTTATGGCAGAAGTTAGTGAACTTGACATAATGATGAAGCAAATTGTTTATCATTATTGTGATGATTCAGAAAAAGAAAAAAAATTGCATTCTTATATAGTTGAAAAAATTGAAAAGAGAAGTAAAGATGTTTTAGAGAGTGTTGCTTGTGACAAGAATTGTACGCATGTATGGAAAAATAAGAATCTTAAAGAAATCGTCTTTGATCCAGGCTTTGAATCGTTTACAACTGCAAGAACGTTGTATCAAATTATCCGAGAAATAAAATCCGGGAATTCTTCTGTTTTAGATCAAAGTTGTTTAAGCTTTACTCTTGAGGAATATAAATCTCAAATCATTGATAATCGAAATATGTTGGCTCATTGCCAAGCGTTTATAGGCAATGATGGGAAAGAGACTTTGAAGACTGCTGAAGGTGAAAAAACTTTTAATTCCGCTGACATTGATGAAATTCGAAGAAATATTTTAAGATATCACACAATGTTTGAAGCTTTATTAACTTATTTTAATTTAGAATGAAAGGATAGTGTCTAATATTGTCATTTTATATTTCTACTTTTAGGTTGAAGTTGAAATTTTTCTGGAGCTTAGATGTCTGTACCGAAATTTGAAGAGTTTCTTTACCCTTTCTTGTCTTTCATTAAAGACAAGGATCTTTCTACCAAGGAAATGAAAAAGGCTTTGGTGGAATATTTCAAGTTGACGGAAGAAGACTGTGCCCTCATGACAAAAAATGGTACGAGTACGCAGGTTAGCGACCGTATTAACTGGGTTCGTCAGTATCTGCGTCGCGCTCTTTTTGTGGATCAGCCTCATAAGGGCGTGTATCGCATTACCGAACGCGGCAAAGAATATTTGAAAAGCCATACCACATTGGTAAAAAAAGATTTGATGGTATATCCAGAATTTTCCAACTATGCCAATGGAACGACCGCAGACACTTCTGCTGCTCCTGCTTCTGTAATCGAGGATGCTCAGGTTCTTACACCAACGGAGCAATTGGAACAGGCTTTTGACAACATTAATCGGGACTTGGCAGAAGATCTTTTGCAGAAGGTGATGGAACAAACTCCTCGATTCTTTGAGTTTCTTGTTGTTGACCTGCTCAAAAAAATGGGCTATGGCGGATCATTTGATGATTCTGCGAAGGTTACACCTTATGTTCATGATGATGGCATAGACGGCATTATTTACGAAGACAAACTTGGTTTGGATAAGATTTATATCCAAGCGAAAAAATATAGTGCCGATAACATTGTTGGTAAGCCCCAAATTCAGCAATTTGCTGGAGCGCTTGACGAACAGAAAGCTTCCAAGGGTGTTTTTATCACGACTAGCAATTATAGCAAGGATGCTCGTGAATATGTGGACAAGCTCAGTAAGAAGATTGTCCTTATCAATGGTCGTGAACTGTCCCGTTACATGATTGACTGTAATGTTGGTGTGAGCGTAAAGAAAGTGTACGAAGTCAAGAGAATTGACTCCGATTATTTTGAAGAGTAGAAAATAGGTGGTGGATTATTTTATATGACAGTGGTTCAAAAAGACATTCAAGCAACAAATAAAAAAATTTCAACCGTAAAGAAATTGATAAAAAAACGTGTTGCTTCTTTGGAAGATAAAGATATTCTTCAAACTCCTCTTTCCACTGGAACTAGTTGGAAAAATCTTGAATTCTCAAATCCTGAAAATACGATTCGTATTGGAACAATGTTTAGTGGCATTGGTGCCATTGAGCATGCTTTTCAGCGTCTTGGATTAAAGCATAAGATCGCTTTTGCCGGTGATATTGAACCAAAGTGCAAGACAAGTTATTTTGCCAATTACGAAATTGCCGAAGAAGATTGGTTTACCGATATTCGTGATTTTGATGCAAAGCCTTATGCTGGAAAGGTTGATTTCATTATAGGCGGCGCTCCGTGCCAAGCATTTTCCATGGTTGGTAAAAGGCTTGGCTTTGAAGATGCTCGTGGAACTTTGTTCTATGAATTTGCTCGAGTTGTAAAAGAAACGTCCCCAAAAGTTTTTCTTTTTGAAAATGTCAAAGGTTTGCTTAGTCATGATAATGGCAGGACTTGGCATGTCATGCATGATATCTTTGAAGAACTTGGCTATACCGTTTATTTTAGGGTGTTGAATAGTAAGGACTATGGGATTCCTCAGCATCGTGAACGAGTATATTGTTTGGGCTTTAAAAACAAAAAGACGAAGTTCGAGTTTCCTGCACCGATTTCTCTTGAATATACGATGTACGATTTTTTGGAAGACTACATTGACTCTAAGTATTTCTTGAAGGAAAAGGGAATTAAGTTTGTCACTAGCCATAAAAACCGTGAAAAGTCATACACTCAAATAAATGGTGATGTGGCTTTATGCCAAAAGAGAAATCAACAGTTTAATTGGCATGGAGATTTTGTTTACCATCCTGATTCTGAAAGCACTCCGACGGATGAAGCTTTTGATGAATTTATCTTCGATGTGAAAGATGTTGAAGAGAAGTATTATCTTTCTGAAAAGGTTGCTAAGTATGTTTTAGCCGGAGGCACCAAAAACTTCAAAACTTCAACAAAAACAGATTTAGAGGTGGCTCGTCCTCTATTACATTCAATGCACAAAATGCATCGTGCCGGTGTGGACAATTATGTTACGCATAAAGGTCGCATACGAAAATTAACCCCGCGAGAATGTTTGCGATTAATGGGTTTTAAAGATTCTTTTAAGATTGTTGTTTCTGATACTGCGGCATATCAGCAGGCTGGCAACAGCATCGTTGTTGATGTTTTGATAGCGTTGTTGAAGCAAATGGATGTTACAAAATATGGGGTAAAATAATGGATCCTTTTTGCAGAGTTGTTACACCTAGTATATCCGAAATATGCAAAATAAATTGCATTTTCCCTCAAAAGATCACTGTAGCGGCTGACGCTGTTTCGAAAATAAATGAAATGTGGAACTCAAAATCCTGGAATCCACGATTTTCAAACTATAAAAATTTTTTTGAGTCGAGTTATCAACCGTACGCACAATTAGCGTTGTATTGGATGGACGAAGAGAAATTCTATCCTCGTTTTGGAAAACGTCTTGAATATCATGAAATCTCAGACTATTTGAAAAAATGGTTTACTAAATATTATTCGCCGAATCCGTATTCTAAAGCGCCGGCTGGTTTTGTCGGAACACCATATATTTTGAATAATTACATAAATAATTTTATTATTACAGAGAACGGAAATGGTAATGTGGCATCTTTTCAAACATGTTTTCATAATATGTTTGGGGATGATATTGGCAATCTTGATATTTTGAAAAATATAATAAATGAATTTTCCGATTACCTTGTTGAAGATAATGGTGTCATACGCTTTAAAGACGAAGCGAATGCCCATGAATTGATTGATGATTCGCTTGTTAGATTGCCGGAAAATGTTGATTGTAATGACAAATCTTTTTTCTTCCATAACTTTGATACATGTTATCAACCCGTTGATTTTAATGATTTCACTAGTGGGCATATGAAATTTTCAAGGCAACAAATCTTCTTCGGTGCCCCTGGCACTGGTAAGTCTCATGAAATAAAGAAGCAAACTGCTGACCAAAGTGTTGTTCGTACTACTTTCCATCCAGATAGTGACTACTCTACTTTTGTTGGGGCTTACAAGCCGACTACAATCGATGTGCCTTTGCGAGATGTTTCTGGTCATGTTGTAGTTGAAAATGGCAATCCGGTTATTGAATCCAAGATTGTTTATGAGTTTGTGGAGCAGGCTTTCTTGAAGGCTTATGTAAATGCTTGGACTTTGCTTGCCGAAAATAAGCCGCAGTTCTTGATTGTAGAAGAAATCAATCGCGGTAACTGTGCCCAAATTTTTGGAGACCTGTTCCAGCTTTTGGATCGAAATGATTTTGGTTTCTCTGATTACCCGATTACCGCAGATAAGGATCTGCAAAAACATTTGAAAAAGGCTTTTGAAAACCTAAATATTTCGGGTACAGACATTGAGGGCGAATACGAAGAATCGAATGATTCTATTGCCACCAAGGTAAAGTCTGGCGAAGTTTTGTTGTTGCCAAAGAATCTTTATATCTGGGCAACAATGAATACCAGCGACCAGTCTCTGTTCCCCATTGATTCTGCATTTAAGCGCCGTTGGGATTGGAAGTATATTCCCATTGACACCAAGAAAGAGAATTGGTCCATTAAGGTTAATGGTTCCGCTTATAGCTGGAGCGATTTCCTTGAAAAGGTCAATGAAAAGATTGGCTCAACAACAAGTAGCGAAGATAAAAAACTAGGTTTCTATTTCTGCAAGGCTTGTAAAAATGAAATCTCTGCAGACCGTTTTGTAAGCAAGGTTCTATTCTACATCTATAACGATGTTTTCAAGGATTACGGCTACGAAGATCCAATGTTCAAGAACGAAGGTAAGGTTATGCCTTTCCAGAGTTTCTATAACACGGATGGTTCTGTAAACGAAACCGTTGTAAAAATCATTCTTGATAATCTAGATGTTGTCCGTGATTTAGAGGTTGATTTACCAGAGGATGATTTCCAAAAAATGGACTCATCTAAGTTTAATGAGGTTGTTTTTTCAGATGGGACCATTATAAAAGGCAAAACCCAGTTTGAAACTTATCAAAATACCTTAGAGAAAATAGGAATTGAAAAAGTTGCGGAAATTGTTGCTGAAAAGGGCTGGCATCGAAAGTCATCGTTGGTTGTAGATTCTGTACAACATGATGACATTGTGAATAGTAAGGATTTCTCGTATGTTCAGATAGACCATTATTATGTTATTAAGGGCGTTAACACTAAAAGTATGATGGGCTATCTAAAGGTTATAAATGAAAAACTGGGCCTAGGATTGAAAGTTCAGTAATATGCGCATCCTTATCGAAGAATATCAGTATCCAGCGGATTCTGTCAAGAACATTCTTGACGGAATTTCTACGCTGCGTGATGTTAAGGATAAGGTGAGCGTAAATTACGTCGGCTACTACTACAATCCTTCTTTAAAGGATTGCGTGTTTATTTTGCCAAAGGTCCTCATCGATGCAAACGAGATGGTCTTTGGACATTGTAAGCCTGAAGATATAATCCATTTGGAAAGTTCTGGCAATTTGCTTTCTCAAGAAGAGCGAGATTTCATTTATGAACTGGCGGTTTGGATTTATAGGGCGATTGTTGTTTTTAACGATACAGTTGAAAACACGATAGTTCGTCGTCAGTATGTTTCGCAAATGAGCAAGGGGAGGTTGCGCCAAAGTAATACATTCCTTGATATTCTGCTTGCTCTCCAAAAGTTTAATCGCGACAATCAGCAGTTCTTCTTCTTTATTTTAAAGAATATTCATTCTGGTTTTAATAAAATCAATTGGAATAAGACTATCAGTAAAAACGACGCCATTGTGCAAAATGGTACGCCCATTTACACTCAGGTAGTAAATAAAAAACGCCAGATAAATTTTGACGAAGAACTTTTGATTATCTTCTTCTCGATCCTGAATTATATGCATGAGGAATATGGTTTCCCCGTGCAGATTACATTGGGATTTGAGCTGATAAAAGGAAATAAGTTCCGCCAATACATGAATGGACTTGGCTTGGTTCGCTTGCATCAAATCAAATACAAGTATTTTAGTGATAAGGCCCTGTACCTGTGGGAACTTTGCTATGCGTTCTTTGACCAGAGCAAAAAAATCAATGTGGAAACTACGGAACAGGAATATCTCCTGGTTACGAATTTTAACATTGTTTTTGAGTCCATTATCGATGAACTTATTGGCGACCCTCGCGACAAGATTCCAAGTGGTTTGAAGGATCAAGATGACGGAAAACGAGTTGACCATTTATTCCGTTATAAGAACTTGACCAATGATGATCGAGAAGACTCTGTTTATTACATTGGCGACTCGAAGTACTACAAGCAAAAAACGCCTCTGGGTGCGGAATCGGTTTATAAGCAGTTCACCTATGCTCGGAATTTGATTCAGTGGAATCTTGACCTATTTAATAATTCGGGGGATGCTCAGGGACTCTTGAAATTGCGCGATGATGTTACGGAAGGGTACAATGTGGTGCCGAACTTCTTTATCAGTGCGCAGCAGAATGATTTGAAACAAGTCGATGATATTAGCTCTGCTAAAGTTGAACCTTATGTTAACAAGCAGTTTGAAAATCGTCTTTTTGATCGCGATACCTTAATTGTTGCACATTACAATGTCAACTTCTTGTTCATCATCGCACTTTACGGTCGAAATAATCCTGCACAAAAAGATGGATGGAAAAATAAAGTTCGCGAAATGTTCCGAAAGGAAATCCGGAAGGTTCTGGAAGACAAATTCCAGTTCTATGTAATGACGGCTCATGCTGATGTTGTTGCAGATGAATATTTGCGCGAAAATTTCCAGATGGTTTTGGGCAAGGTATTTACACCTTTCAAGGATAAGGATTATTACTCCGTTGCCTTAGACCGTGATGAAAAATTCCGTGAAGAAAATGAAGCCTTGCTTGACTTGCTGAAGCAGAATTTTGAGGTAAAGGAATGTTCTATTGGAGTAGATCCAAGTTCTGTTTTGGAAAAGATTCCTCGCAAGTTGCATGTGGCTCCTGCTGCTCGATTCCTTACGCAGCATTGGCTTGAAAACTACATGGATGCCAACATTGTTGTCGGCTGTTATAAGAGTCAAGAACATCTTGATTGGATTCTTGGAAATAACGATAAGGGAACGTTGCTGTACAACGTCCGCTTAGACAAGAATCGTGCGGGTGCGCAGTTGATTACGCAAACCCGCGAAAGAAAAGTCTCGTTTGTAGTCTTGTATGACATTGAGGATGTGGCAAAGGAACCGCAAGTATTTAGAGTTCATCACACAGCTGTTATGGATGAAGCTAGAATGCGCTTGGCTCAATATCCGAATCCACAAGGCCGTTATTTCTGCTACGTCTTTGACGAAGAAGTTTCCTTAGGAAAGTTGGATGTGGCCAAATTCATAGAAGAGCGAAGTACAAAAGAAGACTACATCAAAGGTGCGCCGATTTATGTGAAAGGCGCAGAAATGATAAAGTATAGAGGATAAAACCTATTTTATATAGTCCTCATAACTTATTATATTTTGTTTTCCCACGATTTCTTCTAGATATTTTTTAAAAGCTAGGCTTAAAGGTATTGTTATAAAAATAATCAAATTTCTTTTTGCTCTAGAACAACAAACGTAAAACAGAAAAATGGGTGTCCTATAGGAATTTTTTTATGAAATCCTTCCTCGGTATCTTTAATACAGACCTCGTCAATAAATACAAGCAAAGAATTCCTTTAAGGGAGTTGGCAAGTTCTTTTATTGACTGTCCATCCGGTTTGCCGCAGTGCTTGGGGCATGACATGCATCGCCCTGCAGGTTGGGCCGAATTGTTAGGATTGCATTTTGAGAAAAATATATGCTCGCTTATAGGCGTGTCCAATGCTTATGAAAATGATGACGAAGCCAAGTTGATTTGCCAAAAACATAAAATTGCTCTTCAAGAATATGTAGATGAAATGACCCGAGATTCAAGAAAACCTTTCCTTGAATCTTTAAAAAATCTTGGGGCCGATTCTCCTAAAATTACGTATGCGGAATGTTGTATCGCTTTAGAGGAAAATATTGCGGTAAATGCCTTTCCTGAACTATTTGAAAAATGTGATAAGGATGGGTTGATATCTATTTCTGATATATTGACAGATTTTACTTATAACGGTGATGGTATCTTTTGTTCAAAAAACAGCGATTACGCAGTTCTCGCCCATCAATTTTTCCGCAAAAGACTTTCGATACACAATAGTTGCTGCAACCTTTTTTTAAATGAGCTGATTCAATCCAATAACCCTGATTGGAATGCAAAAATCCGGATTGATAAAAACATGTTAGGGTGGAAACATGGCGTAAAAAGGTCTATTGAACTTGAATATTGGTATGGGCCTAAATTTAATGGTGATGTCTCTAAAATACAAAAAGGAGTTGCCAGACATAAATCATCCGAGGATGAAGCTCTCTATAGCTTGATAGATTCAACAGATTTTTCGTGGTATTACGATAATCAATCGCATACGTTTGAATGCGAAGAGATTACAACGCAGCCGTCCGTCGGTGTGTCAGATGAACATTATGGGTTCCGTTATATTCATTCAATATACGAACATGGTAAGCAAGCAATTGTGCATTTTGATGCAGCCATAAAATTGTATAATGAGGAAGAATATGTAAAACGTTTGGATCAGTCCCTAGATAAAGTGGATAAAAATATTCCATATACTAAACTTTTTAGAATAGACGGGCAACTTGCGGTTTCAGACTGGAAAAGGCTATGCGTTCTCTTTATGCAGGGCAATCCACTGATATCAGAGTATTTCGGAGTTAAGCAATTTCCTGAAAAAAATGATGAAGTAAAAAAAGTCGCTTATGGGGAAAGGTTGTCGAACAGCCTTTATAAAAATGAGTATGGTGTCAGAGCCTTTTTGTCCTGTGTGGACGGAACCATTGAATCAGATTCTATTGCTGAGTTTGATGTCCTTAACGATGGAGAAAATCAATATTCTGTAGTTGATTCCGATGTTATTGAGTTTGTCAAGGAGTCAAAAAAGAATGGATTGGATTTGCATATACCAGAATCGGTTATGCGAATGGACATTAATGATTCCTATATAAACATCCCGACGATAAAAATTTCTAGTAATGAAAACTTTGAAAAGAAGGTGCATTTAGTTATCCAGTCTTTGAGTTCAACTTTGAAACTGTACAATGAACACTATTCCCAAAAGAATATTGTTTTTACGTTGGCTTGGCCTTTTTTGAAACGGATTGCAAAACTTTCTTTTATAGGCGGAATCCAGGATGTTATAGATTGTATTGCGGAAATTAATAGGCTTCCAAAAACAAAGGAAGAATTTCTGGACTTTGTCGAAGAATTGCAAAAGAATATCAACCTGCACATTGCAACAGAAAATACCTTCGATAAGCTCAGCCCAATAGGTTTGAATGGCAACATGAGATTGCATAGAAGACCAATTCAATACGCTTCATGCAAAATCAACCATGAGGATGGCAAACTTTTCATTGAATTGTCTAAAGACGCTTCTGAAATTGTCCAAGGGTATAGGATTTGCCCCGTCATTGCGTTTAATGCAAAGTCTTCATCATGCTCAATTTGTGGGAAAGAGTATTGGGATTGCAAACACCAGAAATTTGTAGATGAAAAATGCTATGAAAAAATAGAAGATGTCAATATAATAGGATGCTTTTGGTCGGTAGAGTAGTGAAATATTTTCGCATTTAGTGAAAAAAATAGAGCAGTCCGCACTGCTCCGCGAACTTTTTTATCTGGTAGAGGTAATCGTAGTTGTTTTCATTTTCGGCGGGCAGTATTTCGGCAAGCCTTGGGGCGGAGACTTGCGGGCGGTTTTGTCTGCGGTTACTTCGAGCAAGGCTCCGTTTCATGAGGGGCGGGGCGAGGCAGCGAAGGATCCGGCCCCATGAAATAGAGCGCGACGGCACGGTCGTGCCGGGCCGCCCGTATAAAGCGAGGGGGCATCGATTGGCGGCGCACGATGCGCAAACTGCCGATTCTGCAGGGGGATTCCGGTTCGGGGGCGGGGTTGGCGATTGGCGGGCCCGGGATGCAAACTCCCGTCTATATGGAGCTGGTGAACAAGAAGAAGGTTTTCGATCTGGACGACCGTCTGATTGTGCTGTATTTCTCGGCGATGAACTACATAGGCGAAGTTTTCGGCTTCAGGATGCCGAGGTCGGAATTCTATGCGCCCATGCGCGTGAACGATTTCCGGCGTTTGCTCGGGCACCGCGGTTTGGTGGAGCTGCGCCGCATCAAGCACAAGTACTTTGCGGACAAGTTCCTGCGCCTCTACAACATCATGAAGGCGTTCTTCGAATGGGGCGGCAAGTTCAGCGCATGCAGTTTCGAAAGCGAGTATTTGCTCACGAGCAAGTACAACAACGTTTTCGAGGCGATGATCGACAAACTGGTCGGCGACGATCTCCCGGCAAATATGGAATATCTCAAGAGCCAAAAAGACGGCAAGGAGGTCGACCATCTTTACGAGGACCGTCAATTGATTTTTGCCGACGACGCGCAAAAGATTTGGTTCATTGGCGACAGCAAGTACTACAGCGACAAGAACGATATTGTGGGCGAATCGGTGTACAAGCAGTTCACCTACGCCAGGAATATCATCCAGTACAACATCAACGATTTGCTCGATTTCTCGAAGGGCGGGAATTCCGAGAATTATGACGGGTTCCGCTACCGCGACCCTCTCACGGAAGGCTATTCCGTGACGCCGAACTTCTTTGTCCGCGGCGAAGTCCCCGACCGGAGTCCGTGCGATATTCCGGATGTCGAAAATTCCATCCGCAAGGACGATGCCGACATGTGGCAACACCGCAACCGTCATTTCGAGAACCGCCTGTTCGACCGCGACACGCTTTTGCTGCAAGTTTACGACGTGAACTTCTTGTATGTGCTCAAGGCATTCACCGCCAAAAGCTCCGGCATGCGCGAAGAATTCAAGCGCACCGCCCGCGAAACGTTCAGGAAGAATTTCATTGATCTGTTGAACAAGCGCTTTTATTTCTGGATTCTCTGGGTCAGGGAGCCGCAATCGTGCGCACCATACACCAATAAAATTGAATGGTTCGCAAACAAGTATTATCGCGCCCTGCAGGGCAAAATGTTCCGCCAAAGGGCGGATGCCGATTACCTGATTTTGGCGCTTGAACAAGATTTTGTGGAAAGTTCCGCCACCGAAAAGGAATTTTTCAAAATCCGCGACGAAATCAAAGGCGATTGCGAAGTGTTCCTCACCGATGCAAAAGACATCTTCGACGAAGGTGAATTCCAGGACGAAAGCAAACGCGAAAAGGAACTTGGTCGGCCGTAATGATTTGTCTAGAAGAGAAACCAATAGCAAAGAGCTATCTTGAGTAAAAGAGGAATGGATGACAGAAAAGGACTTGCGTAATCTTGAAAAGAGAGGAAGAGTACAATAAATAAAACCCTTGTAGTTATGGCAATCCATAAATGCTGAAAAGTATTTTTCCCTTCAAAAGCATGATTTGTAAGGCAAATATGGTAAAATTTGGTATAATACGGATGATAAGCCTATTGTTTATGTTTTAATATTTAGATATATTGTTATCGTAATGAATGAACAAGAACTCAATGAAGCGATTGAAAAATTTCCTAGCGTCTTGAAGAAAGCCTTACAAGACAAAATTGTTAGTTTTGACACTTTTGATCCTCAAAAAGCGTTTGCTCCAAAACAGTTATATAGGGGACTTCGTTGTAAACCTAAAGACGGAAACATTGAATTGTATGATTCAGACTTTCTGTCTCAAGCAGAACTTTTTCATTGGGTTAAAAAATTAGAATCTGCGGGGAATGAGGATGTTGTAAAGGCTGAAATGCCACCTGACTTGCTCGCGCAAGTAAATTTTTTTCGTTCAAGTAACGGGCGAAAGAATTTTAAAAATGATGATATGGGATTATACAGTTGTTCTTTTTCTGTTTCCCGCGAGAAATTGGAAAGTCTTTTTGCAAAACCGTCTAAGGGTAAATACATTGCACAGGGAATTGTAGAAGATTCACAAGGAATAATAAGTGATAAAAATGGAAATCCGTGGCACGTTCATTGCTTTTTATATAATGGTATAAACATAAAAGAGAAATTTCAGGTTTGTAAATGATTTTCCCTAACTTCATAATTGATGAAAAACATCTGACACCAAAGCAGGTATTGTTCTTTTATGAAATACCCGTTCTTTTTGTGTGTAACAATGATATAGGTGAGTTCTTTTTGGCGTATTGTGCTGACATTGATGAATTGCAATATTCCATTGCAAAAGTTGAAAAACAATCGTTAATTCAAATGTTGGACAATGAAATATCTATGGATTCGTTGTTCAAAAAAGCTTCAAAAAAATGGAATGCAAACGTTATTTTATTTGATCAAGCTTGCACTGCAGAGTCAATTGAATGTTTTGAAGAGGATAATTTGCCCAAGAAAGGGGCTATATATGGATCCCTTGATCCTGAGGTGGAGAAATTTTTGCATCAAATAAAATTCAACAATTCTTTTGAAGTGAAACACATTTTGAATGCACAATTTATTTTGAACGCCACATGCCAAAGAATTCAAAGAAAAAATTTTCGTTTCAATAATGATAGTGATATTGTCGAGTATTCTATTTACTATCGTAAGGAAAATATTCGAAGTAAAGAGAAATCAACGATGACTACAAAACTATCCTATAAAAAGGAGGATCTCATATGTGCGGCGTTGTGCTAAAAAAATGGCGAATCAATAGTCTGCATTTAGATGTAGAGAATATTGACAAGGGCGAAAATGAATTGCAATTGAGTCTTTCCTTTTCTAGCATTGTCTCAAAAGATGATAAAGTAAAAGACGGACGTGTTCAAGTTGAGTTTAACGCAAAATCAAAAGATGATAAAGTTTTTGTAAAGGTTATTCTTGATGCTGTTTTTGATTTTTCTTCTGATGAGCTGACAATAGAAAAAAAAGAATCTTTATTGCGTGATGAGGGAAGTCCTATTGCGTATGAAAAATTACGTCTTTTTATAAAAGATTTTATGGAACAGTCTCGGATTAAACCACTTGTTTTGCCTGATTTTTCGGAATTTGGCAATCTTTAAATGTAAATTTCATTCCCATAAGTAATGTACTATTACATACTGATTGAAAGATTGAACTAGTGATTCTGATTCAACCTTTTAAAAATTAGTTTATTTACACTTTTCTGCACGAGTGTTCTGACACGGTTTCTCTTTTTTACTCGTCGATTCAAAAAATTTCGTGTCGTTTTATCTTTGAAATTCATCAATTTTTGAAAAAAAATGTTAGCATCCAAAGTTCGGCTTTAGTGAATGAGATTGAAAATGAGCGCCGCGATGCGCTTGAATGTATGCCCGCGCCGGGTATGGCAAGCATGTCATTCAGTTGGCATCGGAGTCGTTGACAGAAAAATTTGGGAAGGGATTTTCGGTTGCGACAATAAAAAGCTTTCGGAAATTTTACCTTAATTTCAAAAGTCTCCAGATTCTTCGCGCCTTACCAGCGAATTTTAGGAACACACTTGCCCCAAAAGGGCAACCATTGGTTGCCCTTTTTAACGAGTCGGATAACGGATCCCCCATGCTTCCTTAGCTATCCTGGATGCACTATGAGAACTTAATGCGAGTCGCCGACGAAAAGGCCCGCCTGTGGTACATGCAGGAAGCCGCGTCGGAACAATGGGATTACCGCACCTTGAAGCGCAATATCGCTTCGCAGTATTATTATCGATTGGTGCAGACTCCTAAGAATAAGAAAGCCGCTGTAATTAAAGAAATGAAAGCCCTTACTGCGGATTACCAAAAGGAAAAATCTCAGTTTATCAAGAACCCCATGATTGTCGAGTTTCTTGGCTTGAATCAGGAGGCCGCATTTACGGAATCGACTCTTGAAAACGCCATTCTAAACCACCTGCAAAAATTTCTCATGGAAATGGGCAAGGGCTACGCTCTTGTAAATCGTCAGCAACACATCCACACCGAAGACGATGACTATTATATCGATCTCGTTTTCTACAACTATATGCTCAAGTGCTTTGTGCTTGTGGATCTTAAGACCCGTAAAATTTCGTACGAGGATGTGGGCCAAATGGATATGTACTTGAAACTGTACGACTCCTACAAACGTACCGAAGGGGACAATCCTACAATCGGCATAATCCTTTGCTCTGATACGAATGCAGACGTAGCGAAATTTTCAACGCTCGCCACGAACAAAAGAATGTACGCAGCCAAATACTTGACTTACATGCCGTCCAAAGAGGTGCTTGCCCGCGAAATAGAAATGCAAAAGGAAATCTTTGAAAAGAAGGCAAAGTCCTAGAATTAAACTGATATGCCAAAGATACCGAAATCAGCCTATTTCAGAGAAATGCACCCCTACTCCCTGGAGGAGTTTAAGGATATTCTTGGCTTGGATATAGATTCTGGCAAGAAGGTGATATTTGCTCTTAAGCGTTCCGGTGTTGCTAAGGCTGTTAATAGAAAAAATTTTGATCTGGACCGACTTACTGAAGAAAGCGAAGTCATTGCCGAAGAAATTTCTGAAAATTCCGATATCGCCTATGTAATGAATTATGTGGGTGTGGTCTATACAGAAAATTGTGTTCTGAAATGCTACCCCAAGTATATTGATAATTTTCCCGACGATCCGAAGGATGAATCAGGGTTAGTAAAAGAATTAAGGTCTGTCCTTAAGGCAATCCAAAAGCATAATGATAAAGTGCAGTCCATCCATTTGTATAATGGCGAGGAACGTAGCACCTTCAATATGCTTGGCTTGGTTCTCCATATTCTCCATGATTATTACGAGAATGGAATTTACACCAACTATCAGGAAGTTATAGAGACTAATGGCGAAGGCGAGATTGATTGGGACAGAACCATCAATGAAACTTTTGCATACCTCAAGAATAATCGTCCGTATTATTTGGAACTGAAGACGATTGCAAACCAAACGGATGATTTCGACTATTTCAAGCGACTCCATGAATGCATTGTTACGGAATGTTCCAAGTATCTAGAAGATCTTGGCTTGACGGAATTGTTTGATGATGTTCCGTTTGTTCAGTTGACCGAAGCGGCTCTTAATGATTTTGGAGATACAGACTACATCAAGTATCGTCTAGAACGAGAAATTGCCTCGCAGTTCGTGACTCGCAAGCAAATGCTTCTCAAGACTCTCTACACTTATGTGGCCGAAAAGAAAACGGACGAACAGGAAGATTCCTTCAGCCTCTGGGGAACGAATTCCCTGAACCTCGTCTGGGAATATGCATGCGGGGAAGTGTTTAAGAACGAATACGAGTCCTTTAAAAAGTATATCGATTGCCTTGAATGGAAATTTGAAGATAATGAAGATCCTATTTCCAAGGAAACATTGATTCCCGATATTGTTTGCAAGGCTTCGGATAATACATTCTGTATTCTTGATGGAAAATACTATTTGCCTAAATGGACAAAGAAAGTTCTTTCAAATAATCCCGGTGTACAAGATGTTGTAAAACAGTTTGTTTATCACAAGGCGTTTCTTGAGTATTTGATAAAGAATGGAATTCAAAATGTGTTTAACGCATTTTTATTCCCGATGCAGTCATCAAAGAAAACAACTGACTTTATCAAGGCTTTTGGAACGGTGGATATGAAACCCCTTATGGAATGGGGCTTGAATCGTTTGCCGCCTATTCATTTGGCTTATGTGAATCCAGATGAATTGTGGAAATCTTACGTAGGTGGTAGAAATCGTAAGACTGAATTAGAACTATGTGTGGCTGAAATTCAGAAGTCAAAAGACTATAGCTATGATGCCATAATTCCTAGTTTGTTGCAGGTTGCTGAAGTTAGGGCAGGTTACTCCGCACAGCAATTAACCATGGTCGGTTACTTGAAACCTGATTATGTGGAGTTTTTGCATCGCGGCTATTCTAAAATGATATTCTATTTCTACCATACAAGAAACGGATTTGTGTATCCGGTACATCCGCATTTGATCAATTGCAAAACCTTTGCCGGCTACACGGATGGCGAAGGCGTTATTGTTGGCAACGTAGTTGGGAAACTGCAGATTTGCAATGCAAGTGCTCTTGCTGAAAAGCTTGCTGGATGCGGCATTGAAAAGAGCAATTTTTCTGCACAGTCTTATTATGTGATTGAAATTGAAGATGTAAGAACTATTGCCGGAAGAAATAAATCCTATTACCAAGATGCCATAAATGCATATCCGGGTAATGACATTACCCATGAATATTCACCGAAAGTGGTGAATGATATAAAGTAAAACGGTTGTGTAAAATAGGACGAAGCCTATGAAAGGCTCCGCCCCATCATTGAGGGATGCTGCGAGATTTTTTATTTACCTCCACCAGGCGGGTTGTTTCCGCGACCGCCACCTGATTTTTTGCCTGTTGTAGAAGGTCCGTTTTCGAGATTCATATTACTTTCCTCCCTTAGGCGGCTGGTAACGCCAATTATTGGGATTCAACTGATTGGAATGATTGTTCATGCGGTCCTGATAAGCTTGGTTATTAGGATTCATCTGGTTTGCATGATGGTCGAGATTTGCTTGAGTTTTGTTAGGCATGTTTTACTCCTATAAAGCATGTTGTATGTTTTAATTGCCAAAGCTTTGCGCAAGGAGTAATGTAGATTAAGAAAACCCCATCTTCTAGGGAAGATGGGTTTCAAATCAGAACCAATTTTGTGGTCGTTAACAAAATAGCAAAGATTTTGTGGTCGTTACTTTTTTAGCGCCCAATTGATGAATTCCGGAACATCCAGGTTGATTTTTGATACTTCTACAAAATCACCATAAGTTAGGAATCTAAAATACATGAGTCTGTCCATTAACGTAGGGAACATCCATCTTTCCGAATTCATATTAGTGAACTTTGCCTTGTTCGTTTGCAGAAATTCCCTTACGTCTTGGAAATTTTCTGTAAGGGTGTTATACAAAAAATTATACACTTCCTCACGATTTGCATTTTCTAATGAAATCTGATTTTCTATAAAGGAACGTTGCTCAGAGATGTAGCTCAAAAATTGTAAGATTTTGGGCATCTTTACAAGTGACAAAATATTTTTTTCCTCATCATTCTGGTCGTTTTTTAGGGGAGTTCCTTTTAAACGCATGGAATACGTTGATCTAGATCTCTTGATGAACTTATTTGTATCGAGGAGGGAATTATTGCGGTAGCTCAAATGGGACAATTCCAGCTTTGCCATGACTGCGTCAGGATAAGAGGACTCGTCATCCACCAAGTCAATGTAGGGTGTCGCAATTATTCCGTAAAAACGTGCTCTAAATAATAGTTCCTTAAACAGCGTAGATAGTTTTGTCTTAAAGCCCTTTCGCTCGTGAAATATTTTCTTCTTCTGGTTCCAGGCTGGCAAGAACACCTTTGCTATACATTCTTGGAAAATATGGCTTCGCTCGCATTTCGTAAAGTTGCTTGCCAACTTACGAGTAAATAATAAATTTAACTGGGCATCTATTCCGAGATGGTCAAAAGATTTTTCCTGTATTATGGGGAAGAAAAAATCAATAATCAGTGGAGTGTTTGCTTCATTCACTGCAAATGGTACATTCTTGAACCGATTGGACGATTGCTCGGGATCCTTTGAAAAGCTGATGCTTCCAAGAAGGTCAAAATCGATGCGAGATTCGTCGCAATACCGAATAAAAACAGATGCTGCATAAATGAACTGAAATATCCTTTTGAATATGTTGTCGGACTCCGCGTCGCCAAAAATGTCTAGGGGATTTTTGATATCCGGCCATTCCCCTTTTCGAAACTCCTGCACATATTCTCTACGGCGACGATCCGTCATTTGTTCTGTATTGAACTCAGGAATGCAGCCTTCAAAACCCATATACAGGCTTCTGCGATTTACTTCGTCAGCAGCTTTCTCTTTGAATTTTTGATAATAAAATGGGAAGACGAATACCTTTTGGTAACGCTTTAGGCTCGGCAAGACATCTGGTGATTGTAAGTATTCAAAAAAGTCATTGAAAAATACAGGAATTTCCAATTCCGGAAAAACGGAAACCTTATCGAAAGTCCAAAAGAATTTCTTGGCTTTTACCTTGAATTCTTCCGGCAAATCACGTGTCTTATCGGCAGAGCAATCAAACAGTCCGCTAAAATCGTATGATAATCGCATTACAACCCTTTCACCTACATAATCAAATACACTTAAAAGTTACACTTTTTTACGAGTGTTTACGCCCCATTTGTGTTGGATTACATAAAAAAGTGTTATCTTTTCTCCCAAGTTAGGAAACATTTTTGGGGGATTTTAAATTCAATTAAAATTTCTGAATTTGTTTTGAAACGGATTGAACGATCCGGTGTTTGGGATATGTAAAAAAAGGAGACTAAAATGAGGTTGAAAACTGTCTACATTGAAAATTTTCGAGGCTATAAAAACAGGGTCTCCATTGATGTTTCAGATTTGACAGCGCTTGTTGGTAAAAATGACATTGGTAAATCAACAATTATGGAAGCCTTGGACATATTTTTTAATGATGGCAAAGGCGTGATAAAGATTGATAAAACGGATGTGAATGTTGAAAATTTACAAAACGGCGATACAGATGTTAAAATAGGGGCGATCTTTACTGAATTGCCGGAAACAGTTGTTTTGGACGGAACCTTTGAAACAAAACTTAGTGAAGAATATTTATTGGACGAAGATGGTAATTTAGATGTATTGAAAGTGTTCAAGAATGGGGATTCAAAGGCGACTTCAATCAAAGTCTTTATAAATGCGAATCATCCAAGTAATCCAGAATGCCGTGACTTATTACAACGAAAAAATGAGGGTTTAAAGAAAATAATTGAAAAATTGGGTATTGAATGCAATAAGTCTATAAATGCGGAAATGCGTGCCGCTATTTGGACCTATTATGCAAATGATTTAAGATGTCAATATACTCCAATTGATGTTTCGTCTAAAGATGGTGATATAAAGGGTGTCTGGGACAGATTGCATGATTATTTGCCTTTATACTCTTTGTTCCAATCAGATAGAAAAAATAGTGACAGTGACGATGAAGTTCAGGATCCATTAAAAGCTGCAATTCGTGAAATTTTTAGAGAACCTTCTATTCAAAATGCGTTAGCTGAAATTGACGAAAGAGTCCGTGCTAAAGTACAGAGTGTCGCAAATTTGACGTTGGCTAAACTGAGAGAAATGTCAGAAGAAATTTCTGAAAGCTTGCATCCTAAAATACCATCTGTAGATAGTTTGAAATGGACTGATGTGTATAAGGGATTGTCTATTTCTGGAGATAACGATATTTCTATTAATAAACGAGGAAGTGGGGTTAAAAGGTTAGTTCTTCTTAATTTCTTCAGAGCTGAAGCGGAACGAAGAAAAGTTGAGAATCATTATACTGATGTTATCTATGCAATAGAAGAACCAGAAACGTCTCAGCACAAAGAGCATCAAGTAATGCTTGTACAAGCTTTAAAACAGCTTGCGAATGAATCAAGGACTCAGGTGCTAATTACCACGCATAGTTCAGAAATTGTCAAAAACCTAGATTTTTCGAATTTAAGAATGATAGCGAAGGTTGAGGGAAATTTAGATGTTATTCCTTTTGTTTCCAATTGTCTTCCGACACCATCTTTGAATGAGGCGAACTATAACGCTTTTGGGGATATATCAACGGAATTTCATAATGAACTTTATGGATATCTGCAGGCGCAGGCAATGACGGAGGATGCTAAATATGAACAGGAGAAAAATTTTGAAGCGTGGTTAGAGAATAAAGGTTGCATCAAAAATAAGAATTGGATTCGAATTTATAGGGGTAATGTTCAACCTGCTTGTCCTGTGACATTGCAGACGTATGTTAGAAATTGCATACATCATCCAGAAAATAATTATAACATCCCTTTCACCAAAGAAGAACTTAAACAATCTTTGGATAAACTCGTTTCCATTGCTCGTGGTTTAGTAGTGACAACGATCTAGCGCCTCTGTAATGAATAATAAAAAGTAACTCTCATATAAGAGTTGCTTTTTATTTGAAATAATTGCAAACGATTCGCAATATCTATTTTTTGTACAGTTTAGGTTCTTTCCCCATGGCTCTTGAAAAACTTGTTTTCTTTGATATTGAATGTGCCAAGCGCACGCGCGATTATAGCGCCATTTGTTCTTTTGGTTATGTCATTACGGACTTAAAGTTCAATGTGTTGGAATCTAGGGACATTTTGATTAATCCAGAGGCCGGATTCAATAAAAAACTTTTTTGGGAAGATTCTGACTGCAGGTTGGGTTATTCGAAGAATGAGTTTAAAAGACAGCCTAATTTCCCCAAGCAGTACGAAATTATTAAGAAAATCCTTTTGACACCCAAAGCCCTGGTGGTTGGCTTTGCTGTAGCCCATGATATTGATTATCTGCTAAACACGTGTAAACGATATGATCTTGCTTCAATAAGGTTTGAAACTTTTGATATTCGTAGTTTTTTAAAAACTTATATGGGGATTTCTGCAAGCTTGGAAGGATCCCTATCTCAAATGGGTGTAGATGTTTCTGATCTCACATGGCATAAGAGCTGCGATGATGCCATGGCCACCATGCGACTGTTCAAGGCCTGTTTCGAAAAAACGCAGAAAAAGGCCAATTCTGCAGCAGGAATGCATGATTGTATTGAATCCGTAAAAACAGCCTGTTTTGAAAGAAGACTTCGAGTTTATCGGAAGCACGTGTTAGTTAAGATGTTGGATTATTATGGTAAAATCTGTGAACGCCCTAAATCCAATAAACTAGAGGGGTCCTTTCGTTTCATAATCAGTGCTGAATATGATATTGATCGGTGTTTTGCCTTGACAAAGCTATTCTACGAGAACGGAGCAAAACTTTGTTTGGAGAATGGTTCGGATGTAATCGTTGTTTATCCCGATGGCGAAACTTTTATTAATCCAGATGACGGTGCGCCACAACGAAAGAATGTTCATTTAAATGAGTTGTTGAAGGATCGGGGTTTAGACTCTTTCTCGCTGGAAAAACAAGGCCGCAATATTCCTGATATTGATACGAAAAAATTTATTGAGCCGAAATCATCTTCTTTAAGAGGAATAAAGGCTGAATTGGCTGCTCGTCATTAGGATTTCATCAGCCAAGGAATAAGCCTCGTAAAACTGTTTGCAAGCCCACCACGCGATCTTAGCGATAAGAGCGGACCACGGTGGGTCTTTTTTTCAACACTGTCGACATACTATCCGGCCATGGTTTTTAGGAGTTCTTTCTTGCTGGAACCCATTGAAAACAGCACACGTATCATCAGCTCTAGGGAGACGCTGGCGTTCGCTTTTTCCATTTTTGCCAAGCGCGATTGGCTTGTTCCTGATATCCTTGCCACTTCTTCTTGAGATAGACCGTTCTTCTTCCGTTTTTCTACCAGGGCCTTAGCAAGTGCAACTTTCATTTCGATAATGGCCATTTCAGCTTCGTTTAGGTCTAGAATTTCATCTATATCACCGACCTTCCAGCCTTTTTTTTCAAGTCTTTCTTTTTTCGCCTTTTCATATAGCCTCACTTTGCGTCGTATGCAGCAAGCCTCTTCTTGCAGAGATTTATCACGTCCTGTGGAGTTTTATTCGTTTTCTTGTAATTCTCGCCTTTTGTGACAATGGTGGAGATTTTGGCTGAACAATCAGCCATGCCAAAGGTTTATGTTTGGAACTCATTAAATATATGTCATTTTTGACATAATATCAAGTGCCCTACGTTGATCGCCAGGTCATGAACTAAGGCGACGACGTCAAGCAGAGAGTTTTACCTGCCCCACGCATGGGGATTACTCATTCACCCTAAAAGATACACAAAACTTTTTATCTGTGCAAGGTGTGTGTGTTTTTCTCTCAAAGAATTCATTTTCCATGTTGTTGCGTTCTCTTCCCGCATCGCGGCAACGATCGTGACCCCTTGGGGCGGAGACTCATCCGCCTTTTTTGCATTACTGGTATGCGGTAGGCGGGGAGGCTCCGTTTTATGAGGGCTATGTAATAGCCCCATAAAATAGAGCGTGACGGCGCTTTCTGCGCCGGGCCGCCCGAAGAAAGTTTTTTGACACTTTACTGTCAAAATCTTTAATTATATTTATTCCATGATTCATCACTCCTTGCGACAGTCGACATAGACTTGCAAAAGTCCGTACGTGCATTCGCGGCAAGGTTCATTAACCATCTGGTTGATGTTGTTGGATAGCTGGCAGGAGACGCAGCCTGCTCAAGAGCGTGAGATCGCCGAAATGTGCATCGCGCCAGGTAACGCCGGAGAATACCTCCGCCAACAATGTGGCTAGAACCTCCAATCTCTACGCAATGTAGGGAACATCTTTATAATCAAAAAGAATGCTATCGACCATTTTCCCGGCGTGGGGAAATGGTGGTTTAAACGTACGGAGAATATTATGACAAAAAAGATTGTTTTGCAGGTAGAATCTGAATATGGTGAAATTCTGCAACAGGCTGTTGCAGTAATTAAACAGGCTCGTGTAAACGTTGCTCGTCAACTAAATATTGGCGAAAATGCCGCTTATTGGGAAATCGGGAAAGTGCTGCATGAACGCAAACTCGATAGTAAACATGGAAATTCTGTTGTTCGTCGCCTTTCTGTAGATTTAAAGGGACATTTCCCGGATATGGGGGTGGCCCCGAGAAACCTTTGGAATATGAAAAAATTTTACGAACGTTTTTCTAAAAGCAATTCAAAAGTGCAACAGGCTGTTGCACTTTTGCCATGGGGACATATTTTGCAATTGATGCGGACTACAGATGACGACAACCAAATCCTTTTTTACGCCTCGGAGTGCGTTGCCAAGGGATGGACGCGTGATTTGCTGATAAACGCCGTGAAAATGCAAATGTATGAACGTGCTGCTCTTAACCGCCCTCAAAACAACTTCAAGGACACGTTGCCCGAAGGTCAGGCGGAATTTGCGAACGAAGCATTTCGCAGCACTTATAACCTGGGTTTCCTTGGAATTACAGAGCCGGTAATGGAGTTGGAACTGGAACGAAAACTTGTTGAAAAGGTTAGACAGTTCCTTTTGGAACTTGGAAAGGGCTTTGCCTTTATTGGAAATCAGCATGAGCTGGAATTCAACGGGAAAGCAAGCAGGGTAGATATGCTTTTCTTCCATAGGCAACTGAAATGTTTGGTGGCAATTGATTTGAAAGTGGGTGAATTTAAGCCGGAATATGTAGGTAAGATGAACTATTATCTTTCGTTGCTTGACCGCCTGGAGCGCGGGGAAGGTGAAAATCGTTCGGTCGGTATTATTCTTTGTGCAACAAAAGATAATGTTGAAGTTGAACTTTCGCTTGATGGTGTTGGCAAGCCTATTGGAGTTGCTGATTATCAATTACTGTTGCCCAAGGAAGAACTGCAGAAAGTTCTGGCTGACGAAATCAAGTCTTTCAAAGAAGTTAAACATTTAACGCATTAAGACCTTAGTTTTTTGATGGAGAGTAGATTCCCGGCAATCGTACCCACCACGCGATCTTAGCAATAAGAGCGGACCACGGTGGGTCTTTTTTATTTGTGCAGTAAACGTCCGTAGTTATACGCTTGTCTACGGAAAGGAGAAATGATGGCTAATAGTATTCAAAAACAGTTGCAGTTCCTTATGTACAGCACACCTGACGAAGATGTCAAGGTGAACGCCTTGGTGAAGGATGAAACTATTTGGCTTACGCAAAAGGCCATGGGGGAACTGTTCAACGTTAATGTTCCGGCAATTTCAAAGCATTTGAAAAACATCTTTGACGAAGGTGAACTTCAGGAAAATACAGTTATTTCCATTTTGGAAATAACTGCCGCAGATGGTAAAAACTATAATACCAAATTCTACAACCTCGATGCCATCATTTCTGTAGGTTATCGCATCAGTTCCGCCCGCGCAACGCAGTTCCGTATTTGGACGACGGGCGTTCTCAAGGAATATATCCGCAAGGGCTTTGTCTTGGATGATGAACGCCTGAAGCAGGGTGAAAACGCTTTTGGTGCAGACTATTTCCGTGAATTGCTGGAGCGGGTACGCTCGATCCGTGCAAGCGAACGTAGGATTTGGCAGCAGATTACCGATATTTTTGCTGAATGCAGTTTTGATTACAATAAGGATTCCGAGGTTACCCAGGAATTCTATGCGACTGTACAGAACAAGTTCCACTTTGCGATTACTGGGCAGACCGCTGCAGAAATTGTCGCTGCAAACGCCGATGCATCCAAGGAACATATGGGACTCCAGACATGGAAAAACTCACCTGACGGTCGCGTGTTGAAAAGCGATGTCGCTATAGCCAAGAACTATCTGACCGAAAAGGAGATCAGAAGGTTTGGAGCGTCTTGTGAGCGGCTTTTTTGATTATGTGGAAGATTTGATTGAAAGAGAAATCCCGTTTACCATGCAACAGTTTGCTGGTGCTGTAAATGAGTTCCTGGAGTTCCGTAAGTATCAGGTTCTCGAAGGTAAGGGAAAATTTTCTCTCGAGCAGGCGGAACACAAGGCCTTTGCTGAATATGATGTTTTCAACAAGACGCAAAAGATTGAATCGGACTTTGACAAACTCGTGAAGAAGACGAATAAAAGACTGCGATAAGAGCGGACCACGGTGGGTATTTTCCCAATTGCCTCCCTTTAAATAAGTCTGAAGGAAAATTGTCGAAAAAGATTTTGCTCGTAAAAACTCATTAATTTCGGATGATTTTCACATTCCAGAAATCTGCAGTTCCTTCGCAATACGAAAGTTCTTTCCCAGCTGCGCAGTGAGATACCCGCTGGCGCTATACTCCTTTGTATTTGCATTGTACTTGCTGACACGTTCAACCACCTTTCGAGCGGTTTTGCTAAGAACCTCGCTACGGAATGTGACTGGCTTTACGGCAAGAGCGAAATAGCCGACAAGATGTTTGTCGCCATCATAAACGCAATAGCTCACAGACAGTTTCTTTCGTGAAAAAGAAATGGAATTATTGAGCAAAAAGCGCTCTACATCTGCATTGGGACCACACGAAAATGAACCAAAATCCTTGTAGATTTGGTCATCCGGTAGAAGATTTTTGCCTTTTGCGTCTAGATATTGTTTGAGATTGATGACGGTGTAATTATTACCCATTATTTCCTTGCTTTGACATAAAAGCAAGGATTTCCTTGGGGTCCGTCACAAATCTTGCGATTTGGGGAATGGGTTTCTGAGCGTCGCGTTCGGCGGCTTCGAGCTGGTCAGCGAACCGCTGAGTGCTTTCTGCGTCAAACACGAAATTGTGCGTAATGCTAGAGGTTGCCATAATTACGTCATAAAAGATACACAAAATTTTTTGCCTGTGCAAGGGGTGGGCAATGATGATTGCGGCGGATCTTGATATTTTACGTATAAATTACAAAACGACCCTTGCCAGCGTTTTATAAATAGCTGACATTCTGCCTGACGTACGAAAAGTATCTCTATGACATCTGTGAAAAACAGGTGTTTTTTTTTATCCAAAGGAGATACTATGCCCAGAGAGAACTCGGCTTTGAAAAAGTTTGACGACAAGTTGTTCGTCAAGGATTTAGGAACCATCGTTTCCACCGCTCGCGACATGAGTTTCCGTGCGGCGAACCTTATGCAGGTGGCGTGCAACTGGCTTATCGGCTGGCGCATTGTGGAGCAGGAGCAGCAGGGAAAGGCCCGCGCGGGTTACGGCAAGCATGTGATTCAGTTGGCGTCGGAGTCGCTGACCGAAAAATTCGGGAAGGGGTATTCGGAAACCGTTATTCGCAATTTCAGGAAATTTTACCTGATGTTTCCGAATTTGCAAGTCCTTCAGATTCTGCCGAACAAATTTGTGGAAGTGGTGGACCAAATTCAGCAACCAATGGTTGCTAAATTGAACGACGAGGGAAGTGCTATACTCCCTCAATTATCGTGGATGCATTATGAAAACTTAATGCGTGTCGCCGACGAAAAGGCTCGTCACTGGTATATGCAGGAAGCAGCCTCAGAGCAGTGGGATTACCGCACTTTGAAACGAAATATCGCCTCGCAGTATTATTATCGTTTGGTGCAGACTCCTAAGAACAAAAAAGCCGTTGTGGTTAGGGAAATGAAATCCCTTACAGCGGATTACCAAAAAGAAAAATCTCAGTTCATTAAAAATCCCATGATCGTGGAATTTCTTGGTTTGAATCAAGATGCTGCATTTACAGAGACAACACTTGAGAATGCCATTTTGAACCATCTGCAAAAATTCCTCATGGAAATGGGCAAGGGCTACGCGCTGGTAAGTCGCCAGCAGCATATTCATACAGAAGAAGACGACTATTATATAGATCTGGTGTTTTATAACTACATGCTCAAATGCTTTGTGCTTGTAGATCTCAAGACCCGCAAGATTTGTTACGAAGATGTTGGGCAGATGGATATGTACTTGAAACTTTATGACACCCACAAGCGTTCCGAAGGTGACAACCCTACCATTGGCGTTATTCTTTGTTCCGAAACGAACGGGGATGTGGCGAAATTCTCCACATTGGCGACGAATAAAAGAATGTATGCCGCCAAGTACTTGACCTACATGCCGTCTAAAGAGGTCCTTGCCCGCGAAATAGAAATGCAAAAGGATATCTTTGAAAAATCGCAAAGATCCTAAAATAGAACTGATATGCCAAAGACGCCGAAATCAGCCTTCGGCTCTTAAGCGTTCCGGTGTTGCCTAGGCTGTCAATAGGAAAACTTTCGACTTGGATCAACTCACTGAAGAAAGCGAAGTTATTTCCGAAGATATTACCGAAAATTCCGATATAGCCTACGTAATAAAGTACGTGGGTGTGGTGTATACGAAAAATTGCGTTCTGAAATGCTATCCCAAGTATATCAACAATTGTTCCCTATTACGAGAATGGAATCTACACCAACTACCAAGAAGTTATAGAGACCAATGGTGAAGGCGAAATTGACTGGGACCGAACTATCAACGAGACTTTTGCATACCTCAAGGAAACGTTGATTCCTGATATTGTTTGCAAGGCTTCGGATAATACATTCTGTATTCTTGATGGGAAATACTATTTGAAGACTTATTGACGTTCTTAATACCAAATTCTACAACCATAAATCAAAAAGACCAGGAAAAATCCTGGTCCTTTTGATTTAGAGCGGAAAAAGGGTCTCGAACCCTCGACATCGACCTTGGGAAGGTCGCGCTCTACCAACTGAGCTACTTCCGCGTTGTTTTGTAATGTAGTAATTTTCTATCATTGTGTCATCTCGTATTGGGGATTATTTATGTCAAATCGTATTGTTGTCGGCGTTTTTGCGGGTGTTTTGTTCGTTGTGGGTTCTGCTTTCGCAGAAAAGTCCATGTGGGACAAGTTTAAGGATTTCTTTAGCCCTACGGAGTCTTTTGACTGCCAGGGGCCCATTTGCGACGAGATTCATGGTCTGGAGTCCAAGATCAGCAAGGTGGAGGGGAAGTATTCCCGCGAACGCCGTCCGGCGAACAGGGAACGGTACAAGAAGGAGCTGGTGGCCCTGAGCGCCTCCCGCGATTCCCTGATTGCGGTGTACAAGAGCCAGCCTGCGGCAAGCCCGAGTTCGTCTGCGGCGATTCCGACGCAGCTTGCGGCAACTCCGAAATCATCGGCGGCAGTTTTGAGTTCTTCTTCTGCGGATCAGGCCTGCAGGGCCGATACGGTCTATGTGCGCGACACGGTGGTGGTCCACGATACCTTGTATGTGGTGGTGACGAACAAGCCTGCGGTACCTGTTGCAGAACCCAATCCTTAGGTTGTATATAAAGTATGCGTTATTCCACCGTCGTCCCCGCCAAATTTATTAGCCGTCCTAACCGGTTTATTGCCCATGTAGAGTTGGGTGGGGTCGATACGGTTGTCCATGTCAAGAACACGGGGCGTTGCAAGGAGCTTCTGGTTCCCGGTTGCACCGTTTATCTTGAGAAGTCGGAGAATCCGGCCCGCAAGACTCCCTACGACTTGATCGCTGTCGAAAAGGGGGACCTGCTGATCAATATGGATAGCCAGGCGCCCAACAAGGTGGCTGCCGAGTGGATCCGCGCCCACGGAGAGATTTTCCCGGGTATCACCTTGCTCCGGCCGGAATTTACTTATGGCAAGTCCCGTTTCGATTTTTATGTGGAGTTCAGCGGCCGAAAGATGTTCGTGGAGGTGAAGGGCTGCACCCTGGAATCCGGGGGCCACGCCAAGTTCCCCGACGCCCCTACGGAACGGGGGGTAAAGCACTTGACGGAGCTGGCGGATATTCTTCGCCATGGGCATCGTGCCGAAGATGGTACCCCTTACGAATGTGGCATCCTGTTCTTGATTCAGATGAAGGGTTGCCGCAAGTTTTCGCCTAACGTAGAGACTCACCCTCAATTTGGAATAGCCTTGAAGGCCGCCCGGGATGCCGGCGTCAAGATTTTTGTGTATGATTGTAAGGTAACGCCGGATACTCTCGTACACGACGCTCCTGTGCCACTGGAAATCTAGGAGGTTCTCCATGAATCCGTTTATGAAAATCGCCATCGACGAGGCCCGCGTGGGTATCGAGCATAAGCATGGCGGCCCTTTCGGGGCTGTTGTTGTCAAGGATGGCAAGGTGGTGGGTGCCGGCCACAATCAGGTGCTCAAGAATGCCGACCCTACTTGCCATGGCGAGATGATGGCCATTCGCGACGCCTGCAAGAACCTGGGGACTTTCGACCTGACGGGTTGCGAGATTTATACCACGGGGTACCCTTGCCCTATGTGCATGGGGGCCATTCAGTGGTCTAACATGACCAAGTGCTATTATGCCTGCAACCTGGAAGATACCGAAAAGATCGGGTTCCGCGACGACCAATTCTACAATAATCCCCTGAAGCCCGAGGAGTGCGACCGCGCCGAGGGTCTGGTGCTTTACGAGGAATATGTCAAGAGTACGGATGTCCGTTACTAGGCTAAATTGGGGGCTTTTGTAGGCGGGGCGGTTTGACACCGCCTTTTTTTTTGACTATTGTTTTTTGATGTAATGAAAAAGTATGTTTTCTGTTTGGTTTTGTTGAGTTTCTGCCTTTCTGCGTTTGCAGAGAAGGTGGTGCGCGTGGGGTGTTTCGACTCCCGTTTTTGCCACAGGGATGAATTCGGGCGACTTTCCGGCTATGCGTATGAATTCCAGCGGGATATCGCCACTTACACGGGCTGGCGTTATGAGTATGTAGAGGATAGCTGGCCCAACTTGTTCCAGATGCTCAAGGAGGGCAAGATTGACCTTCTGTCGGATGTGTCCTTTACGGAGGACCGCACCCGCAGCATTCTTTTTTCGTCTTATGCCATGGGTGTAGAAAAGTACCTGCTTTATGCACCTCTGGCGGCGGGGGCCTCCTTTGCCGATGTAAGGAATCTTGAGGGCAAGATGGTGGGGGTCAACAAGGGGAGCGTGCAGGTCGGGATTTTCAAGAAGTGGGAATCCCAGATGGGAATCAAGGCAAAGATTGTGGAACTGGTCGATGACGAGTCGGTGCAGGCGGCCATGCTCAATAGCGGCAAGCTGGATGCCATTGTCAGTGGCGATGCCTATGAGACGGTTGAGCAGATGGTACCTCAGACGGAAATTGGTTCATCTGATATTTTCTTTGGCGTCAACAAGAAACGCCCTGACCTTTTAGAAGAACTGAACCGTGCCATGGCGGCGGTGTTCAGGACCAACGGCTATTACACCCAGGATCTTTACAAGAAGTATGTTGACAATCTCAGGAACAACAAGTTCCTGGACGCAAACGAGCTGGAATGGCTCAAGAAGCGTAGGACCATCAAGGTGGGCTACCGCGACAACTACATGGCCTTTTGCGCCAAGGATGAAAAGACGGGGGAGCTTAAGGGGGCGCTCAGCGATTATCTGAAGATGATGTCTTCGGTGTTCAAGAATGCCTCTATAAAGTTCGAACCGGTGGCTTTTGCTTCGACCCAGGCTTCGCTGGATGCCTTGAAGCGCGGCGACGTGGATTGCGTGTTCCCCATCAACCTGGATCCGTACGATTCCGAAAAGGCGGGGGTCCTTTCTACGAAGTCTTTTGCCGGTACCGACATGTATGCGATTGTCCACAAGGATAACTACAAGAATTTCTCTGTGGTGAACGAGAATGTGGTGGCGGTCAACAGGGATAATCCCAATTACGAAAGTTTCTTGCAGGTACACTTCCCCAAGTGGAAGCCGGTCATTGTGGCGACTACTGACGATGCCTTGAGGTATGTTTCCCAGAAGAAGGCCACGACGCTTCTGGTCAGCAACTTCCGCATCAAGCATCTTGAGCGCAAGCTGGACGAACTCAACTTGTTCGGGATCGCCACCAGCCATATCATGAAGCTTTCTTTTGCGGTTAGGAACGACGACCTGATCCTCTACTCTATTTTGAACCGCTGCATTTCGCTGATTCCCAGGGAGGAACTGGATGCGGCCCTTACCAGCAGCGCCCTGCAGGATTACAACACTTCGTTCCTCGACGTGATCAAGCAGAACTATCTGACTTTCATGATTGTGGGTGGTTCTGTTCTGTTTGTGATCGTGGTTCTTTTGGTTCGTACTTTCAGGTCTGAGATGAAGTACAAGAAGGCTAACCGTCAGCTAGAAAGTAGTTATGACCATCTGAAGATTGCGTTGGCCGCAGCCCAGGAAGCAAGCCGCGCGAAGACCACCTTCTTGAACAGCATGAGCCATGATATCCGTACGCCCATGAACGGCATTATCGGTATGACGGCCATTGCGACGGCCCACCTGGATGACCCTGAAAAGCTGAAGGATTGCCTCAAGAAGATTTCGGGGGCCAGCGACCACCTGCTTTCGCTGATCAACGACGTGCTGGATGTTTCTCGAATCGAGTCGGGCAGAACCACCTTGAACAGGGAAGAATTCGCTATCGACAAGATGTTCATCGACATTACCAATATGGCCCAGTCCCTGGCTAGCCAGAAGCATCACAACTTCGTGGTGGACTACAGCGGCCTGCGGAACATGAATGCCGTGGGCGATCCCCTTCGCCTGCGCCAGGTGATTCTGAATATTCTTTCTAATGCAATCAAGTATACACCCGAGGGCGGAACCATCAAGGCCACGCTTTCGGAACTCCCGTCTTCGACGATCGGCTTTGCAGATTACTTGTTTGTCTGTGAAGACAACGGCCTGGGCATGGATCCGAAGTATCTGGAAAAGATTTTCGAACCTTTCTCCCGCGACGAGCTCGACGAAAACAAGAGGGCTATCCAGGGGACCGGCCTGGGGATGTCTATTGCCCGAAGCCTTGCCCGCATGATGGATGGCGATATCAGGGTCGATAGCGTTCTGGGCAAGGGCTCCAGGATCGAAGTTCCCTTCAAGCTGATGGTCGGAAAGGAACAGTCCGCCGGCTCTGTCGACGACGTTTCGCTGGATCAGCTCCTGCAGAAGGATTTCTCGGACAAGCGAATTCTTATTGTAGAAGACAACGAACTGAACATGGAAATCGCCAAGGAATTCTTTGCGACGACGAAGATCAACTTCGAGACCGCCTGGAACGGCAAGGAAGCCTTCTCGATGTACGAGGAGCACGACGCGGGATATTACGACATGATCTTCATGGATATCCAGATGCCTATGATGGATGGACATCAGGCCACACGCGCTATCCGTAGTTCCGGAAAGCCTGATGCGACCACGATTCCTATTGTGGCCATGAGTGCCAATGCCTTTACCGAAGATATGGAAACTTCCAAGCGTTCGGGCATGAACGACCATATTGCAAAGCCCATCAACGTGTCCAGGTTGGTGATGCTGATGGAAAAGTACCTACGATAAAACCCCGATTTTCTCGGGGCTTTAGGTTTAAGCTTTTTAGGGCTGCGGCTCTAGGGGTTGTTGCTCTAGGGGTTGTTGCGGAAATCTTCGATGAGGCAACAGCTGATGCTTACGTCTGTCTCGTAAGGGGGGATGTCTTCTCTCTTGACCCACATGGCTTCTGAAAGTTCTTCGGCCTGCATGTGGATGGTATCGTCGCCATCTAGTTCTGCGGTCCAGCCGGCGATCAGCGAATCGCTGAAGGGCCAGGGCTGACTTCCAAAGTACTTCAGGTTCTTGATTTTGACGCCTGCCTCTTCCATGACTTCGCGGTGGGCGGCCTGCTCCAGGGATTCGCCGATTTCTACAAAGCCAGAGATCAGGAACAGTCTGGGGTTGGGATTGTCGATGTTGTGGGCCATCAACAGCTTGTCGCCGTTACGGACCGCAACGATAACCACCGGCGAGATTCGCGGGTAAACCGTGTTGCCGCACTTGGGGCAGATAATGCTGCGTTCCCTGTCGCCGCGGATGGTGACGTTGCCGCACTTGCCGCAGAACTTGTTCAGGGATTCCCAGTGGGCGATGTGGGCTGCCGTGGCGCCACCCATGCGTTCCAGGGGGCTCATGGTTCTAAAGCTGCGGTTGCCCATGAACTCGAAGCCTTCGGGGGCTTCGTAGTCTTCGGCCACCTGCTGCGTAAAGTAGGCGCGACCGTCGATGTTCAGCAGGTAATGTCCCTCGAAATCGGGAATCTCGCTGACGGTGGGAATGGCGTAGCCCGAGGCGGTCTTTTTCAGAAGGCTCTTGCTTCCGTTATAAAGTATGCAGTAATCGTCTGCTTTCGGATCCTGGATCTTAAACTGGTTGTCGAGAACGTGGGGGGCGATTTCGTGGATCATTCTAGTATTTACCGATAATCTGATTGCGTCCGTTAGACTTTGCCGTGTAGAGTCGTTCGTCTACGACGGTCAGTATCTTGTCGTAGTTGGTAAAGTTCGGGTTATAGCAGTCGATAAAGCCGCCGCTGATATTGATGCTTACGTTGGGCTGGTCTTCGAACTTTATGGCCGATACCCTCTTGCGGAAATCTTCGGCCTTGGCCATGGCGCTGGTGTAGTTGTCTTCGCAAATCAGCAAGATGAATTCTTCGCCGCCGTAGCGCACTGCCATTTCGCCTTCTCTGTTGCAAATGTTCTTGGCCAGCTGGCCGATGCTTTCGAGAACCTGGTCGCCGAACAGGTGGCCGTAAGTGTCGTTGATCTGCTTGAAGTAATCGATGTCGAACATGAGCAGATAATATCCGGCAGGGCTAGAGAGCACCTGGTTGCGGATGCGCTCGATAAAGATGCGTCGGTTGTAAAGCCCGGTAAGGGGGTCGTGGGTCGAAAGGTAATCCAGCTTGGCGATGACTTCGTCTTTCTTCTGGCGTTCCAGGTGGTACGCCTTCAGCAGGTAAGACACCGTGGTAAAAATCAGCAGGGCCATGAAAACGAAGGAGACCACCTGATCCAGGATGGTGTCGAAGGGTTCCAGGGGCGGCGAAAGTTCAGGATTGTACCAGTCGTAGAACAGTATGGACGTGTAGAGAATCAGGGAATAAATGGCCATGATTACACGGGTCCTGAAATTTGAAATCAGCGACGTGATCAGCAGACTGGTAATACAGTAAAAGGGCATGCCGCTGTTCAGGCCGCCGCAGATAAAGAACATGGGCGGCAGAATCAGGGTGTTCAGGGCGAAGCACATGGCCGAATAGCAGGCCTGGTGTTTCTTGGTCATCTGGGCCACGATGGCCAGGATCACGAAGTAGAAGGTGATGAAGGCTGTGTAGATGGCGGCGACTTTACCCAGGTCTTCCATGGCCGTAAAGATGGCTGAAGCGATGGAGGCCATAAAACAAAAAAACAGCACGCCCCAGAAGGTCACGCTTTCGAATGTCTCGTGGATAAAAGTCTTTTTGATGAACTGAAGCATCTACCCAAATATAAAAGTTTGGGACCCGAAAAAAAAGAAAGCCTCGTCACAAGACGGGGCTTCTTATAGTCTAACGTGGAACTATTTAACGGTTCACTATTCCAGGTAGGTGTAGCCGTAAAGGCCGGAACGGTAGATGTTCAGGAATTCCTTGCCTTCCTTCACAGAGATCTTGCCTTCCTTCACGGAACCGGTCACCCAGTTTTCCATGGTCTTCACCAGGGCCTTGTCGCTGAAGTTCACGTAGTCCAGCACATCTTCAACAGATTCGCCGTCGATGATCTTGTCGATCTCGTAGCCGCCCTTGTTGTCGCAGACAATGTGGACGGCGTTGGTGTCGCCGAAGAGGTTGTGCATGTCGCCGAGAATTTCCTGGTAGGCACCGACGAGGTAAACGGCGATGTAATAGGGATCGTCCTTCTTCAGCTTATGCAGGGGAAGAGTGCGGGCCACGTCACCACCGCGAACGAACATGCCGATCTTACCATCAGAGTCGCAAGTCACGTCCTGGATGGTGGTTTCGACAGTAGGTTCTTCGTTCAGGCGCTGGATGGGCATCACCGGGAAAATCTGGTCGATAGCCCAGCTGTCGGGCAGGCTCTGGAACAAGCTGAAGTTGCCGAAGTACTTTTCGGCCAGCAGGCGGGGGAGTTCTGCCAGTTCGTACGGAGCATGGCGCAGTTCGCTTGCGATCTGGTTCACTTCGCGGGCGATGCTCCAGAACAGTCGTTCGCTCATGGCGCGGGTAGGCAAGTCGTAGTCGCCCACCTTGAAGCCGTTCAGAACGTCATCGTTCAGCTGCATGGCGTCGTGCCAGCTTTCCAGCAGGTTCTTGGGAGTAAGACCCTTATAGATGCTGTACAGGTCCTTCAGTGCGTCGGGAGCGTCGTCACCGATTTCATGTTCTTCTTCGTTGAAGAAGGCCTGACCTGCAGTTTCCAGAATGTTGAACACCAGAATGGAGTGGTGTGCTGTAAGGGCTCGGCCAGATTCTGCAATCACGTTGGGGTGAGGCAGCTTTGCTTCCTGGCAGGCTTCGTACAGGGCGTACACCACGTCGTTGGCGTATTCCTGGATGGAGTAGTTCACGGAGCTGGCGTTGGAACTGCGAGTGCCATCGTAGTCTACGCCGAGACCGCCACCAACGTCCACGAATTCAAGGCCCATACCCATCTTGCGAATCTGCACGTAGAACTGGGAGACTTCACGCAGGCCGCTCTTGATGTGGCGAATGTTGGTAATCTGGCTACCCAGGTGGAAATGGATCAGCTTCAGGCAGTCTTCCATTCCTTCTTCCTTGATGTAGTCCAAGGCTTCCAGGAGTTCAGAACTGTTGAGACCAAACTTGCTGTGGTAACCACCGGATTCTTCCCACTTGCCGCTGCCGGAGCTTGCCAGCTTGATGCGGACACCGATGTTGGGGCGGATGCCGATGCGACGGGACAGTTCCACCACCAGGTGGAGCTCGTTCATCTTTTCGACCACGATAAAGATCTTCTTGCCCATCTTCTGCGCAAGGAGAGCCAGTTCGATAAAGTCTTCGTCCTTGTAACCGTTACAGATAATCAGTGCGTCCGGATTATCCATATTGGCAAGCACGGCGTGGAGTTCTGGCTTGGAACCTGCTTCAAGACCGATGTTGTACTTCTTGCCATGACGAACAACTTCTTCCAGCACGGCGCGCTGCTGGTTCACCTTGATGGGGAACATGCCGTAGTAGGTGCCTTCGAAGCCGTATTCCTTGCGGGCGTTGTTGAAGCATTCGTTCAGCTTTTCGATACGGCTGTCCAGAATGTCGGGGAAACGCAGGAGCATGGGAGTGGAAACGTCACGGATGGACAGTTCCTGTACCAGCTCGTAAAGGTCAATTTCGCAGCCCTTGTCCTTCATGGGAGAAACAGTTGCGTGGCCCTTGTCGTTGATGTCAAAATAGTTGACGCCCCAACCGCGAACGTTGTACAAATCGCGTGAGTCGTCGATACGCCATTTCTTCATGATCAAAATCCTTTGGATTTTGAGGTTTGAGGTTTGAGGTCGTTCGCTTCGCTCTCTTTGAGGTCGGGAGCTTCGCTCCCTTTCAGTTAGATAATCGCGCCTTTGGCGCCTAATTATACCTCATACCTGAGAGCGGGCGTCGCCCGCGTCCTCATACCTCATACCTAATCAACGAGAACCGGGTTGAAGTCTTCCTGCCAGGGGAGGCCGTACTTGTTCAGTGCGTCCATGTACGGATCCGGATCGAATTCTTCAACAGTATGAACACCCGGGGTAGTCCACTTGCCGGTGAGCATCATGAGTGCGCCGCACATAGCGGGAACGCCGGTGGTGTAGGCGATTGCCTGGCTGCCCAGTTCCTTGTAGCATTCCTGGTGGTCGCAAACGTTGAACAGGTAGTAAGTCTTGGGCTTGCCGTCCTTGGTGCCCTTGAAAATACAGCCGATGTTGGTCTTGCCCACAGTGCGGGGGCCGAGGCTTGCCGGATCCGGAAGGAGTGCCTTCAGGAACTGGATAGGAACGATTTCCTGACCGTTGAACATGATAGGATCGGTACGCAGCATGCCCACGTCTTCCAGGCAGCGCATGTGGTCCAGGTAGCTCTGGCCGAAAGTCATGAAGAAGCGGATGCGCTTCACGCCCGGAATGTTCTTTGCCAGAGATTCAATTTCTTCGTGGTGCAGGAGGTACATGTCCTTCTGGCCCACTTCCTTGAAGTTGTATTCGCGCTTGATGCTCATGGCCGGAATTTCAACCCAGTGGCCCTTGCCGTTAGCGTCGGTGTCCCAGTAGCTGCCCGGAGCGGAAACTTCGCGGAGGTTGATTTCCGGGTTGAAGTTGGTGGCGAACTTGTAGCCGTGATCACCGCCGTTGCAATCCAGGATATCGATTTCTTCGATAGTGTCGAACTGGTGCTTCAGGGCGTAGGCGCAGTAAGCCTGGGTAACACCCGGGTCAAAGCCAGAACCGAGAAGTGCGGTAAGGCCCTTTTCTTCAAACTTCTTGGCGTATGCCCACTGCCAGCTGTAATCGAAGTAGGCGCTAAAGCCTGCTTCCTTGCAGCGCTTGTCGTAAACCTTGCGCCATTCCGGATCGTCGATGTTTTCCGGTTCGTAGTTGGCGGTATCCATGTAGTTCACGCCGCATTCAAGACATGCGTCCATGATGGCAAGATCCTGGTAGGGGAGTGCGATGTTCATCACCAGATCAGGCTTGTATTCCTTGATCAGCTTCACCACGTTTTCGGCCTTGTCGGCGTCAACGGCAGCGGTGGTAATCACCGTCTTGGAGTTCGGACGAATCTGTTCGGCCAGCTTTTCGCAGTTTTCGCGATGGCGGCTTGCAATGCAGATTTCAGAGAAAACTTCGCTGACGGTGCAGCACTTCTTGATAGCGACGGTGGCAACGGCGCCACAACCGATAATCAGAGCTCTTGCCATTTTTTTGTTTTTCCTTTTTGAAAAAATGAACGTGCAGGGGCGGCGACCCCTGAAGAAAAATAAGTGCTAGTAAATATAGAAAGCGGGGGAGGAGTCTTTAGAAATGGGAGTAAAGATGGGGTAAAAATTGCCTGAATTTAGGAGATGAAATTACTGGTTTTAAAATTGGCTTATTTTTTAGGCCAATATTGCTTAAAATTGGCCTGTTATTTGAGCCAATTTTGCAACGTAATTGAAAATTATGTATATTGCAAGCTATGAAGAATGCAATTGCCGAAATTATGCGTGAATTTTACGAGGAAGGCCTTCCCGAAAAAATTCACCCCCGTGTTGTTGAATACTACGAAAAGGCGCGTAATGCGACCTCCATTATCGGCATGCGTCGTGTGGGCAAGACCTATGTGGCGTTTCATCGAATACAGGAATTGCTTAGCGATGGTATTCCATTAGAACGGATTGTTTATATCAACTTTGACGATGAGCGCTTGCGAGGTGTTTCGGCAAACGACTTGAAGCTCGTTGGGGAAATTCATGCAGCCATGTACCCCGAGGCCGCAAAGGAAAAATGTTGGTATTTTCTGGATGAACTCCAGGATGTTGAAGGCTGGGAATTGTTTGCCCGTCGGTTGGTAGATTCCAATCGCGTTCAGCTTTGCCTGACAGGGTCTTCTGCGAAACTTCTTTCATCAGAAGTTGCCACGCAGTTGCGAGGCCGTTCTCTCGATGTTGAGATTTTCCCGCTTTCTTTTTCGGAATTTCTGACTTTTAATGGTCTTGTAAAGACTGTACCGCAGGCACCGTTTTCTCCGAGAACGGCGGGCTTGCTGCGAAACGCCATGATCCGTTATCTTGAAGAAGGCGGCTTCCCCGATATTCAAGGCGAAGATTTGCGAATCCGCAACAAACTGCTTCAGGAATATGTGAATGCCGTAGTTTATCGCGATGTGATTGAACGCCATGAAATTTCAAGCACTCAGGCTTTGCGCGATACTTTGGATTACATCATCCACAACTACGCCCGCAAAATTTCTACACGAGCCATCTCCGGTGCGCTCCGTGCCATAGGCGCTTCCGACAATCGCGAACGCATTTCTGAATACCTGCAATATTTTGTCAATGCATACTTGATTTATCCGGTTTCTATAAGGACTGATTCTCTGGCTGTTCGCCGCACGAATCCAGACAAGTTCTACATCGTCGATACCGGACTCATTCGCGCCATGACCCCAAAGAATGATGCGGAACGAGGCTGGCTGCTTGAAAACCTGGTGTTTATGCACCTGCGTCGCGGCAACAATAAAATCGAGTATTACATCAACAAATCTGGCGGCGAAGTTGACTTTTTGGTGACTGACCAAAATTCAAAATCACGGCAGCTAATCCAAGTCGCCTGGAACATGGAAAAATCCGAAACATCGGATCGCGGACTGTCGGCCTTGTGCCTTGCCCGCGATGAAATAAAAGTCAAGGACTGCCTAATCGTTACCTGGGATTCCGAAACCGTTCTGGATGACGGAATTAAAGTCGTTCCCGTTTGGAAGTGGTGCTTGGGGTAAGGCTTTGATAAATGATTCCTGGCCCTTGCTTTGTTAAAACAGTTTGTTTAAATTTATGTCATTCTCATCCGGCTTACGAGCCGGTCGTATAATTCTCTGCTTGCTGTTCGCGGCACAGTTTCTTAAACTGCACAAAGCCGCAGGGTACCTGGATAAGCGCTATCTGGACACGTAACGTAGGGCACCAAAAGGAATCCTTAAAACTTTACATGTTTCTGGCCTTGCCTCATTGGGCAAAGCCTCCTTTTACTACACAAAATTTAACGCGCCCTTTAGGACGCAGAGGATATAATGAACATTTCATTGTTGCATGATCCCTTTTGTAGGGATGTTTTATCTGACGTATCTACATTTCTTGAATTTGTGGAATACTTGACTTCTCGTGATGAAGATTTGAAGTCTGTTGTGGATTTACTGGACCGAGAATCGTTTGAACGAATTCCTGGCGACTATAGTGATACGAAAAGTCACGGCTATGCGGACTTAGCGTTTCTGGCCAAGGTAAAGAAGGAATGTCTGTCAAAAAAGAAGATTCCTGTCCAGGTTTGTGTGGGATTCTTGCTGGAACACAAGTCGTGGCCTGATGATGGTGTCGTAGATCAGTTGATTAGGTATCACTATCATTTGATGGTAGAAAAGCTGAAAAAGAATGCGGACAAAGGCATTCCCTCGGTGGCAATTATTTTGTACAACGGAACGGAATCTTGGAATCCTCTTGACGAAACATATTCTGATTATCCCAAGGCGTTGCAGAGTATTCTGCTTCCCTTCAAGTGTGTCTTTCTGGATGTTTCGACAGTTCCCGATGACAAGTGTCTGAATGATTTCAGTCCCCGGCTGGGGGCGTTCATTGGTGCTCTGAAATACGCACGTAATCCAGAGAACCATAGCGATTTCCTGGCGCAGATGGTAAAAAAGGTTAAAACGTCATTGACTGGAAACGAGGCCCTTGACTTACTTACGTCTATGGATGTATATTTTCGCTACTGGATTTCGGAAAACTTCAAGGAGGCATTCAACATGGATTTCGTAAGACCGCCATACAGGACGATTCATGACGCTGAAGTCGAAGAAGCCGTTGAAAAGGCTGTGGAAAAGACGGAAGACCGTGTTGCTGTCCAGACGGCACTCAAGATGCTGTCTGATAGTAAACCTATGGACGAAATTGTTCGTTATTCAGGCTTGTCCGAAGAACGAATCCGCTCGTTGCGACAACCGAAATAATCAGTTTTAAGAACTGCAAACGGTTTCATTAAAATTCCCGAAGGTTCTGCATGAATCTTCGTTTTTTTTTTGCTTTTTTACAATTTTTTTGAAAAATATTTAACATTGTCATAATATGACATTTGAATGGTGTTATATTATGGATAAGGATATTTTATATGCAAGCTATACATCAATTCTGTGGTCAGAAAAATGGATATTCTCGTTCCATTACGCTTAGAAATCGCTTGATTCCTATTGGAAAAACAGAAGAGAATATCCAAAAATTCTTGGAATCCGATAAAAATAGGGCGGATAAGTATCCCGGCGCCAAACAGTTGATTGATAATTTGCACAGAGATTTTATTGCTGAAGTCCTTTCAACACACTCTTTTGACTGGCAACCTCTTGCTGACTCCATTGAAAAATTTCAGAAAACTAAGGATGCCAGGGATAAGAAAAATCTGCAAACTCAGCAGACTAATCTAAGAAAGCAGATTGCTAAGGCTTTCTCTTCCAGTGAAAAGGGCAAAAAGCTGTTTTCCAAAGAATTGTTCACAGAACTTCTGCCAGAATACATTAAGGGCAAAGTTGACGAAAAAGCGAACGAAGAAATCGTTAAAGAATTTGATCGTTTTACCACATATTTTACAGGATTTTATGATAACCGAAAAAATATGTATAGCGACGAGGAACAAGCTACAGCAATTTCCTTTAGGTTGGTGAATGAAAATTTCCCGAAGTTCTTGACTAATGCAAAATTGTTTCAGGAAATAAAAGGGAAATACCCCGAAATTATCAATGATGCATTGAAATCTCTGAAGAACGAGAAAATTGATTCTTACTTCGAAGTCAATGGATTCAATGCTTGCTTGACCCAGCAGGGAATCGACGCTTATAACCAAGTTCTTGGAGGAACAGCAGCTGAAGCTGGACAAGAAAAGTCTAAGGGATTGAACGAATGTATTAATTTGTATAAGCAGCAGCATTCCGATGTCAAAATTGGGAAAATGTCCATGCTTTATAAGCAAATCTTGAGTGATAGAGACGGCTCTTTCATTGATGCTTTTGAAAAAGACGAGGACGTGTTTAAAGCCGTACAATCATACCATGAAATATTGATTTCTCAACTTTCTGAAATTGAAAAGCTGTTTGTAGATGCTGAATATGATTTAGACAAGATTATCGTTCCTGTAAAAAAGCTGACGGAATACTCCCAAGTTTGCACAGGTCGTTGGAATGTGGTTGAAGAATCAATTCGTCAAAACTTTATAGCAAAACATGGCGAACCGAAAAAGAAGAAAGATGAAGATGCTCTTGATAAGGAACTCAAAAAAGATCAATCTTTACTGGAACTGAAAAATATTCTTGCCAGCGCACCTTCTATGGAAGGAATCAACATTGTTGATTATTTGAACAACGATAATCTTGTAAAACAGACTTTCAGTAGCGTAGAATTAGAAGTAAAAAATTTAGAAGAAGGCTTTGTAACCTTAATTCAGAAAATTTCATATAAAGATGGGTCTGACCTGAAACAAAAGGATGATGATGTCGAACATATCAAGATTTATCTTGATTGTGCCCTGAATCTTTATCATTATTTGGAATTGGTGGATTATCGCGGAGAAGCAGAAAAGGATGGCGATTTCTATTCTACATACGAGAAGGTGATTGAACGACTTTCTGGAATTCTTTTCTTGTACAATAAAGTTCGAAACTATGTGACAAAGAAAATTGATACGGAAAAGAAGTTTAAGCTTAACTTTGATAGCCCAACACTGGCGAATGGTTGGGATGCCAATAAGGAATCTGCAAATAATGCGATTATCTTAAGAAAAAATGGGAAATATTACCTAGGCATATTTAATCCGAATGATAAACCGAAGATTGACAACGAGGCTACATGTGATGCTTCCGATTGTTATGAAAAAATGGTTTATAAGCTTTTGCCTGGTCCTAACAAGATGTTGCCCAAGGTTTTCTTCTCAAAGAAAGGGCTAGAAACATTTAACCCTCCAAAGGAGATATTGGAAGGGTATACGAAGGAACAGTACAAAAAAGGTGATACTTTTGACATCATTTTTTGTCATAAGCTGATTGATTGGTTTAAAGATGCAATCAATCAACATCCTGATTGGAAAAAATTTAACTTCAAGTTCTCCAAGACTGAGTCGTATGCAGATATAAGTGAGTTTTATAGAGAAATCACAGAACAAGGGTATAAGATTTCTTTCACAAAGATTGCCGAATCAGAAATACAGAACCTTGTTGATTGTGGTAAGCTTTTCCTATTCCAAATTTATAACAAAGACTATGCGGAAAATAGTTGCGGTTCTAAAAATCTTCATACTCTTTACTGGGAAAATCTTTTCAGTGAAGAAAATTTGAAGAATACTGTTTTAAAATTAAATGGAGAAGCAGAACTTTTCTTCCGTCCTCAAGTGATAAAGGAAGATAAGATTATCGCTCACAAGAAAGATTCCTATTTGGTAAACAGAATCGGTAAAGATGGCAAAAGAATTCCCGAATCATTCTATCAAGAAATTTACAAGAAAGCAAATGGGATAATAGACAAAATTTCTGACGAAGCAAAGGAATTTGAAAAGAATGCTGTCGTTAAAAAGGCAACCCATGATATTGTCAAGGATCGTCGCTTTACCCAAAATGTTTACCAATTCCATTGTCCTATTACAATGAACTTTAAGGCCGCAGAACTTACTGGCAAAAAATTCAATGAACGCGTTCAAGAGCTTTTGGCTAAAGATCCTACAGTAAAGGTTATCGGCATTGACCGAGGTGAACGTCACTTGCTGTATTTATCTTTGATTAACCAGAAGGGTGAAATTGAACTGCAAAAAACTTTGAATTTGGTTGAGTTAAATCGAAATGGCCAAACCGTCCAGGTTGATTATCAGCAAAAGCTTACTCTGAAGGAAAAGGAAAGAGATAACGCTCGAAAGAACTGGAAAACGATTAACAACATCAAGGAAATCAAGGAAGGTTATCTTTCTGCAGTTGTACACGAAATCGCCAAAATGATGGTAGAACATAACGCTATCGTTGTTATGGAAGAATTGAATTACGGCTTTAAACGTGGTCGATTCCCTGTTGAAAGGCAGGTTTACCAGAAGTTTGAACTGGCTTTGATTGAAAAGTTGAATTTCCTTGTCTTTAAAAACAAAAATGTTTCTGAAGCCGGTGGTGTATTAAACGCTTTCCAGTTAACTCAAAAGCCAGATTCTTTAACAGATTTTGGAAAACAAAACGGATGGATTTTCTATATCCCTGCGGCATACACTTCTAAAATTGATCCTAAGACAGGTTTTATTGATTTCTTTAAGCTTTCGAAGGTGGCTACAAAGAATTTGACAAATATGGATGCGAAAAAGTCTTTCTTTAAAGAGGCATCATCAACATGTGTGGAAGCATTTAGGCAGCCTTGCTAGATGATTCTCTCGATTCCGATTCCCATTCGTAGGCTATCTTTACATCTACATAGGAACAGCTCAACATTATCAGCGACAGCATGTTGTTCATGTTCCTGAAGCCATAGGCAGTCCGTATCAGTAGCTTTATCTTGTTGTTCG